>JAHEJT010000220.1 GCA_024638765.1 Verrucomicrobiales bacterium | reverse complement strand
TGACATCCACACAAATTGCCCCCCTCCTCCGTGCCCCCGAAATCGAGATCCAGCGCGCCTCCTTCTCCGTCGCCCTCGCCGATTCATCCCTCCAGTCCGAAGCCGCCGTTGCCCTCACCGAAAACATCGCCGCCGGCGAAGCGCTCTCCGAAGCCGCCTCCGGCGTCTACGCCGAGGCCCTCGCATCCCTCACTCGCGGCGGCAAGCGCACCGCGCTCGTCACCGAGCCGCTCGCCGGCGCCACCACCCACGAGTCCGCGCGCCTCCTCCTCATCGACACTATCCGCACGGCGACCGGGAAAGAACTTCCCGACCCCTGGATCAAGTCCCTCGAGAAACAACTCTCCGGAAAATCTGCCCCCGTCCGCCTCGCCGCCATCCGCGCCATCCGCGAACGCAAACTCGCCCAACTCGATCCCGCGCTGCGCGCCATCGCCGCCGACGCAGATACCTCCCCCGCCCTGCGCCTCGCCTCCCTCGACGCCCTCGCCCCGCGCCTTCGCCCCGTCGACGCGACCTCCCTCGATTTCCTCCTCGCAAGCCTCGACGCACCCACCCCCGCCGCGCAACTCGAAGCCGCCCGCATCCTCGCCTCCCTCCGCCTCTCGCGAGACCAGCTCGTCGCCCTCGCCAAAACCCTTCCCGCCTCCGACGCCCTCGTCCTCCCGACCCTCATCCGCGCCTTCGGATCCCCCGCCGCCGTCGCGCAAGACCCCGTCGGCCTCGCCCTCGTCGCCGCCCTCGACCGATCGCAGGCGCTTTCCGCGGTCCCGGCCGATGAACTCGCCCGCCTCATCGCCAAGTATCCCGAGGAAACGCGCGCCGCCGCCCGACCGCTCCTCGAAAAAGCCGGCGCCAACCTCGAGGCCCAACAGGCTCGCCTTGCCGAACTCGGCAGCCTCCTCGATGGCGGCGATTTCGGCCGGGGCAAACAACTCTTCTTCACCAAGGCCGCCTGTGCGACCTGCCACCGCGTCTCCGGGCAGGGAGGTGCCCTCGGCCCTAACCTGTCCACCATCGCCGAAATCCGCAGGGGCCGCGATCTCCTCGAATCCGTGGTCTACCCGAGCGCCAGCATCGTCCAGGGCTACGAACCCCTCGTCGTCGAAATGAAAGCCGGCCCCCCCATCATCGGCATCCGCATTCGCGAAACCCCCGAGGCCCTCTGGCTCCAGGGCGCCGACCTCGGCGAACGAAAAATCGAAACCGCCGACATCGTGTCCCTGCGCGAAGCTCCCATCTCCCTCATGCCCCAGGGCCTCGACCTCGCCCTCGACAACAAAGAACTCGCCGACCTCATGGCCTTCCTCCAGAACCTCAAGCGCATCAAATCCTTCGCACCGGATGCGCCGTGAGCGGGAATTCCGAATGCCTAAGCATCCGAGGACGAATGAATGAGGCAAGACTAGTAGGACGACAGCTTTGAAGTGATCGATGCAATCCCGAAGGGATTGCGGAACTCAGCCCGGGGTTCGAAGAACCCTGGGAATAGGAATAAACATGAGTCGAACCTCGAAGAGGTTCCGAAATCCCCTGAGTCAAAGCGATTCCGCAACCCCCTTGGGGTTGAAACCATGTCGGCAAAGATCCCAGGTTTCTGCGAACCCTGGGCTAATCTACGAAACGCCGTCGGCGTTGTTTTTATCAATTCAATATTGAATCGCTATCAGGAATTTTTTCCGAACTCCGCTCGTCTTAGCAGGGTGGCTTCGAATTAATTATTGCGCTGTCGCGCTAGCCCACGTACTTCACGAGATGGATTGTGTGGCGCAGATAGCCAACTGATGGTGAACCCATTAAGGAGAGATTCTCACGGAAAGCGAAAACCTGCAGTTTGTCTCATCGTCCTCTCCCCTCACCTCAATCCTCTCCCCTGCGGAGAGGAAGCAGAACAGTCTCTAACTCCCGGGTAACCACGGTTGGCTCTGACTCCCTCTCCCCAGGGGAGAGGGTTAGGGTGAGGGGAATCCGTTTCGGGATAGCTTCTCGTCATTCCGCATGTGCCCGCGATTGTGAATTACGAGGGCCATGCCGATCTACCTGCCCGGCTCGCCCGTCTCCACCCCGAAATGACTCAGCGCATTTCGCATCAAGCCCTGCAACTTCGGATCCGCCGATAGCGCCCACCCGCCCGCGATCGCTCCTAAATTCAAGACCCGCCCGCCCTCGGGCCGCTCCCAGTAAATCAATTCGCACACGGTCCCCTCATGCTCGGGCGTCCACCGCGTGAAATAATCGATCCCGCGTTGCTCCTCCTTTCGAATCCGCGCCAGCGTCAGGATCCCCTCCGGCTCCACGGGCAACTCCGCCCCCTCCGGCACATCCTTCGTCATTTTCAAAAGCGTCTTCACCCGCACATCCGCCTCGTGCCCGCCCACTCGAGGCAACCGCCCTTCCGGCGCATGCCCGAAGGTGTCACCCGCGGCGAGCCCGATCTCCTCCGGCCTGTGAAACAGAAAATGATCCGGCATCTCCGTCTTGTAGATCCCGAAACTCTCCTCCGTCCGCCCGCCCCACCATCCGATGCAATCCAGTCCGATGAGTTTCCAGGCCTCGGTCCCGCAATTGCGCATCAAACTTCCTCGCCCGCCTTCGTAACTATGGTAAATCTCGCCGATCCCCGCCTGTGGCCGCCCCCCGATGTCCTTCTGCCACTTCCGGCACTCGATTACGCCCTGGTCGTCACTGAAGGCCACTCTCCAGAACATCGAATTCCCCGAGAGCACGATCGCGTCCCCGCCCTTCGCCAGGAAACTCTCCAGCCCGCGGTACATCGGGACCGACCAGTACTCGTCGTGTCCGTTGATGATAAGCACCTCATATCCCTCGAGAATCCCCGGATCGCGATCCAGGTCGCAATTGGAAATCACGTCGTATTCATACCCGCTCTCCTCCAGCCACGCGTGCGTGAATCGCTCGCCACGCATCAGGTGACTGTACCCGAACTCCGGAGGACTGTAGAGGACTTCCGGCCCAGCCACCGGCCAGGGCATGCGCAGCCCGAGCTGAAAGGTCGGCTGTCCCGCGGCGTGATCCCGGTAAAAACAATACGCCGGTGGATCGCCCGGGCTGTTCTTCAATCCCTTCGTCGGCCAGAACTGTGCGCCCGGCCCGTTCACCGCGAACGGCGTCGCGCTGTAAGCCCGCCACGTGTTCGTCGCGCACATAATCAAGATCGGCGCCTTGGCAGCCTTTTGCGCTTTCCGGACAATAAAAGTCACCGGGTAACGCAGCGTCTCGGCGTCTTTGGTAAACTCGAAATTCGCCACGTAAATTCCCGGCTTCACATTTTCCGGAACCTCGTAGGAATGCGTCGCTTTCCACCGGCAGTCGTAAAGATCGTCCGAGGCCAGGCGAAGGCCGTGCCCGCGATCCTCATCCTCTCCGGGGTCGTACTCGCCGTACCTCGGCACCGCCTCGGCGTCAAAGGACGGTCCCCCGATCATCCAGGTCGCGTGATTAATGATCCTCCCCTCACGCTCCCCCGCCGCGTCCGCCACCGCCTCACCCCGCTCTTCGTCCAGTAGCCAGCAGGCCATCGCCTTCGGCACACTCAGTCCCCGGTCCTTGAATCGCGCCGCAATCTCATCCTCGCCGAGCACCCGGTCGTATATCGCCGGCATCGCCAGGTCCCCGTCGAGAAAATGCGAGGCCACGCCGCCCTCTCCGTAAGCACCCAGCCGCAACGGGGCCACGCCGCCGGCCACATCCCAACTGGCGTATTTCCATGAACCCGCCGGTTTTCCGTCGATCCACACCGCTTTCGTCCCGCTCGTCCCGTCCCATGTCGCCACCAGGTGATACCACTTCCGAATTTCGAGCGCCCGTCCCTCGACCGAGTGCAGCCACTCCCCGCGATACCGCCCCCCGTCGCCCACGTAAACCGTCACCGCTCCGTTCTCGTTCAACAACAATCCCACCCCGCATGCCTTGGGATAATCGCTCTGCGAAATAATCCCCTGCAACCCCTTCAACTTCCACGGCCGCACCCAGCATTCCAGGCTCAGCGAATCCAGCGCTCCCACCGGCAGCCCTTTCTCCACGTGCACGTAGGATCCCATGTGAATCTTCTGAGTCGCAGGCGCTCCCTTTCCAAAATCCATTACGACCTCGTCCCCCGAGGGATCGTCGATGCGCGTACCCAATCGCACCACTGACAGCGCGTATTTCTCCGTGCTGCTCACGTGGAAATCGATCGCCTCCCCCGCCGCCACGCTCACCTTGTCCGCATACGCATGAATCCCCGGAACCAGGAACCCCGCGTGCGGCGGAATCGGCTCGGCGCCCGCGAGCAGTCCCGGGATCAAAACCCCTCCAATGAAAATCCAATTTGTCCTCATGCCGCCTTTTCCGGTAGGTGCGAGCGTAAGCGAGTACCCCGGTACTCGCTCACGCTCGTACCTACTTTTTCTCAACCACCCGCAGCAGCGCCGGTCGCGAAGCCTGGCCGCCGTCCGCGGCCGTGCGCAGGTGAAAGAAACGCGTCGTCTCCGGCACCAAATCCGCCGCCGTCAGGAAGAACTGCCGCTCGGTCTGTCCCTCGACCACCAGGAGACCGTTCAACCCGATGTTGTCGACGTAAACGCCATGCGGCAGATTCCGGCCGGAGTCCTCCTTCCCGAACTCGATGCGGTTCTCGAAATCGACGCGCGTCGTCTTCACCCGCGCCGTGATCGTTTCGCCGGGAGCGATCGTGAACTCGAGCGGGGCGCCCGGTTTCGCCCCTTCCACACCCGAATCGCCGTCGGCAAGGATCTCGACGAGCACTTTCGCCGGCTTACCGATCTTGATCTCGCCGAGGCCGCCGGCCTCGCGCTTCACCTCGCGCCCGCCGATGGTCGCCGTCGCCGTGAGGACCGCGGCCTTGGCAGCTTTCCCCGTGGGCGCGACCGCATCCGCCTCCGCGTAAATCACGCCCGTTGCCATGAACTGACCCGGCTCGATCACGATCGGCGTGCTCGCCGTGAATCCATCCGGTAACCCGCTGACGTCGACACGGATCTCACCGTCGAATCCGTCGATGCGCTCGGCGTTGAGCGTGAACTCCTTGCCGCTGCCGGGGCTCACCGCCGGGTTCATCCCCTTGACCGTCAGCTTGAAGTCCGGGCGCCGCGGCCGCACCGTGAGCTTGTAAGCAAACTCTTCACCGCCAAAGCCGCGCACGTCGGCGATCCTGGAAAAATATTCCCCGTCCTCGGGAACTTTAAAAAGAAGATAGGAATCGTTTCCCCAGCGCCGCTGCGGGTCGTCGTCGTTTTCGTAATAAAGCCGGAACACCGGGAGCCCGCTCGGGGTCGGCTGCGCGCCCGCGGGCAGCGGCCGCACGATGTAAATCGGCTCACCGACGGGATGCGCCTGGGCGGTGGTCCCGAAATACGTGTGCCGGTTGCCGAACCCGGGGTACACGTTGAACCCGGAATCCGGTCCCCGCGGGTAGTGCCAGAGCTTCACGACCTCGCCGTTGGCGTAAAGATACTCGTTCAAATCCATTTCCCGCCAGTTGTGGAGGCGAAAATCATTCGAGACCTGCGAGTTCTTTCCGCGAAAGGTGAACCAGGAATCGCGCACCGCCTCCAGCACGACGCGCTCGACGGGCGCCCCCCACGCATCCAACACTTCGATCCTGGAATCGAGGGGCGATTTGTTGCGCGCCGCGTCCACTTCCAGCACCCATTCCTCGCCGGCCTTCGCCTCGAACCGGTAGTAGTCGGCATCGCCGTCACGCCCGATGGTCCCGCCGATCTCGGCGGGCAGATCGATGGCGGCGGCTGTTTTAAAAGAATCGTTGGGCTCCGATTCGGTGATGGCCGCGGGTTTGGCGGCGGACATTTCCTGGACCGGGCCCTTGTCTGCCGCCTGCGTGGGCCGGCCGCCTGACCCCGCCATGCCCGCCTTTTTGAAAGCATACGACTGCAGCGTGCCGTCCATCCGTCCGGCAGCGTATGCCTTCCCGTCGGGCCTGACCGCCAGGGCCGCGACCAGGTCGCTCTGATTGGCGGCGGCATGCACCTGTTTCAGCGCCGGCACTGTCCAGTGCTTCAACGTCCGGTCCGCCGAAGCGGAAACCAGGGCGCGGCCGTCGGGTGTCAGGGCGAGCCGCACAATTTCCTGCTCGTGCGCAAACCGCGCGTGGATCAGCGGATTGATTTTCGGCCGGTCACGCGAAACTAGCCGCCACATCCGGATACGGTTGTCTGCGCCCGCTGCGAGCACAAACTTGCCGTCCGGCGTGAAGACGACGCTGTATTGCTCGTCCTGCGGCTGGTTCAAGGTGTCGAGCCGTTCTCCGGTGGCGACTTTCCAGAGCTTCACCGTCTCGTCACCGCTGGCGCTCGCGAGAATCTTCCCGTCGGGACTGAACGCGAGATCAAAAATCGCGCCGTTGTGGACATCGATGCGGCGGACGGCATCCCCCGTGGCCGTTTCCCAGAAAGTAATGCGCCGGTCGTATCCCGCGGTAGCAAGCAGCTTTCCGTCGGGAGAAAATTCCGCGTCGTAAAGGATATCGCGGTGGCCTGACCCGAATTCGCGGATTTTTTCCCCGCTACGGGCGTCCCAGAGCGCGGCCACTCCGCGCAGTCCCGCCGTGCCGGAAGCGGTTACGATCTTTTTCCCGTCCGCCGAGAAATGCACGGCGTTGATCTTTCCCGGATGGCCATCCAGCTTCAAAATCGCTACCCGCGTTTTGGCGTGGAGCACCTCGACGGACCGGTATCGCGCCACCGCCAGTCTTTTCCCGTCGGGTGAATACTCGGCCGCAGTGATCGGCTTCGCAAGGCCCGGCGCTGCAGCAATGTCGGGCACGTGCAGCGTCGCGAGAATGGATTCGTCCGCGCCTCGCGCCGGACCTTTTGCGCCGCCCTCGATCCATGCCCTCAGTATCGCAACTTCTTCCGGGGCCGGTTGCGGCTCCTTTTTCGGCGGCATGCGAGGCTTGACCTGCTTCGTTACGGATTGGATCAGCAGACTCTCCGCGGCCTGACCCGGCGCGATGGCCGCGCCGCTTTCGCCGCCCTCCATAATCGCCTTGAAGGTCTCCACGGAAAAATCGCCTTCGTAATCGTCCTCGTTGTGACATCCCGCACAGTAATCGCGGAGAATCGGCGCGACATCGGCGTGGAAATCGGGCGTTGCGGCGGGAAGCTCGGGCGCGGATGCGAGGAGTGTCAGCAATGCGGTGGCGAGCAAAGTTGAAAGAACACACACCCATCCCGATCCAAAGCGCCGTCGAGCCGGCGCACTCCAAAGCGCCGAGGAACTATTTGGAGTGCGGTGGCTTGACACCGCTTTCGGTGTGGCGGCGGCTTTACGTCCCTGGCTGTAAACCTCAATC
>JAHEJT010000219.1 GCA_024638765.1 Verrucomicrobiales bacterium | reverse complement strand
CGTCGCCCTTGGCGTGTGGCGCCAGAAGGGTGCCACTTCTCTACCCGGATCATTTCGGGCTCAAAATCCGCCACCGCGTGGCTGCGGATCCCTCGGAAACCGGGGCAAATCGTTGGTTTTGTGGCGGTTGCCCCGATAGTGAAGCCCAGTTTTATCTCGACAACGGGGCCCGAATGACGTAGGTTAGCACTCAATCGCCGGAAACGGCGGCCTGGAAACCCAAGACACACACAGCGGGATATCGTCCCTGCCCTGCCCGGGGTGGAGGTGCCGATCCCGCACCTATCCCCCAACCCCCCCTATGGAGACTACCCCTGTCCCTCCGTCGTCGCGTATTCGTTACATCGTCCTGATTGGCATGGCGCTTTTCTGCGTCGCGCTCATCAGCTGGGCCGGATCCCTGAATTCGGTCGAGGCCGAGTCTGAGGCCGAGGTGCTGGAAACAGCCGCGCCCATGGCCGCGGCAATTTTTCCCCTCGCGGGCCAGGAGTGATCCCCGGTGCTGGGGCCCTTCCCTCGGGAATCCTGACGGAGAACCGCCCTTGCGGTCACTCCTTCTCGAGTGCTTCTTCCCTGGCGGCTTCTTTCGCCGATTCTTCCTCCAGGATGCGCTCGACATCGGCGCTTGTCAGGAGCGCAGTGACTCGGGATTTGTTTTTTTCCGGTTGGAGTTCGTAAATCGTCACGAGCTCCGCTTCTTCCGGAAGTTCCGTGACGTCGGCGCCGGGGGCGGCTCTGATGGCATCGAAGTTCATCGCCCTGATCCAGTCCGTAACCGATTTCACGGGTTCATTCTGGAATCTGAAACGCGCGAGAAAGCGTTTTTCGATGAGCACCTCGACCATCGAGTTGCCGACTCCGAGATCGTGCACGTAAGCGGGATAGGAGGCGATGGTCACTCCCTGGATATGGCCGTCCTTGCCGACTTTGAAGTTCTTGAAAATCTCCGTGTAACGAGGGTACCGGCCGGTATCCGTGAAGCGCAGACTGACGCTGGGAACCGCCGCGCCATCCGCGCCATCCGCGGGCGGACTCGCCCCTTCGGCAAGGACACGGGTGTATTCCCGCGTCGCATTCGTCGTCAGCCAATCGGAAAAACTGTGCCTGGCTTCCGATTTCTTGATTTCCCAGCCCGGAGGTGCGTCGGGCAGGAAACGGAGGACGTCCTTGGGGTGGGCCGGGAGACAGGGCCCGGCCTGGAGGGTGCTGCCAATAAGGACTGTCAGTGCCAGGATTAGTGTGAGGACGAGGCCGGCGCCGCGTCTTTGCAAGCAAAGCGGGTTCATTAATTTCATAGGGGAGTCTGCCTGAGTGCGATCATTTGGGTGATCGCTCGCGGCTTACTGGTCAAGGTACTTGAAGTAAGCCACCCGGTATTTGATCACGGGATGGGGCGGATTGTAGGCTTCCTCCAGGGGGGTGCGGCTCCAGGGGACCTGGCCCAGGGCGTTGAGGTGGTCGGAGTCCATGCCCACGGGGTCGGGACCGTCCATCGGGGCAAACACTCCATTGGCGCCGGCCAGGGTGAGACGCGCTTCCAGTTCCTTGGTTTCTGGTTCCCGGCCCCGGAGAAGAGGCGGGGAGCCAGGCAAACCGAAAACCGCCTGGGTATGAAGATCGCTTTGATCAATTCCTCGAGCGGCGCTGGGATCGGTGTTCGCGAGTCTGTCCCAACGGCCGCTTGCATTAGTGTGCCCGTTGCCGGCGACGCCATCCACGCCGGGCCAGATGTAGCGTTCGATCACGGCGAAGAACCGTTTTTCGCCAAGAATCCGGTCGCCTTGCTCGACGCGCGCGAAATCCGAGTTCGAGGAAATCTTTTTGACGGTCTGCGCGACTCCCCAGAGCCCGAAGGTATTGGATTGGGTGGTGAGGCATCCCGCCATGTTGCGGAGGATATCTTCCTTTTCGAATCGGTCGTTACCGACGGAGTAACCCGGCACGCGCGTGAGTTCCCCGACGTACTGGAAGTAATTATCCGGGCTGGTTTCCTGTTCCATGATGATGTTATCGACGAAGCTCCGGATGGATCCGCCGGAACCGGCGCCGCGGAGGTGTTTGAAGACGGCCAGGAGCGGTTGCTTTCTGCGGGGCGGATTGAAGCTGGGGCTGATCGGGTAGATCTGGCTGTTGATGTTCACCTTTCCCGCGGTGCTGTTCATGTAAGAGATCGTGGACCAGCTGTCGGGGAGCGTTTCGTCGATGTTCCACTGGTTGGACTGCATCGGGTAAGTGGCGCCCATGAGGTTGAGGAGCAGCCAGTCGGGCGGGTTCTGCCCATTCGCGTCAAAGTTGAGGCTTTCCCATGGCAGACCGCGCTGCACGCCGGAAGGAATCAGGGAGACGTAACCCGGGGAGGCGACCCGGGACTGGGTATTGAATTCCGCCCCTCGCTTGACGCGCTTGTTGTTGACGCGCAGCCCTCCCTGGGTGCGCGGAATGGTTTTGAACTTCGAGAGATATCCGCCGGGAATGGGACTCGACATCGCATCCGCCATCCAGCTTCCGGGATTGGCTGCTCCCAGGGATCCGACGTCGCTCCCCACCGATACCTTCCAGAGATTCTTGTCGGTCTGGATGCGGGGGTCGCCCTGCAGTTCCCAGGTCACCTGGTAACTCGAGTCGTTGTCCGTATCGAGGAGATCGATGGAGAGATCCTGGTCCATCGTGAGGAGATCTTCCTCCCGCACCCGGTTGAACAGCGTCATGGGAATCATCTGTTTGGGCCGGCGGCCGACGGCCAGACCGGCGCGCAGCGCCATCTGAAGGTCGATTGAAGGAATGGGATCTTCCCGCAGATCCCATTCCACGCGGCGGTTTCGATTGTTACGGCCCACGACCTGCGGCGTATCACCCAGCCAAAAGATCCTTTTCTGGGTTACCTTGACTTGGTTGGGTTCGATACGGGCGTTCTGGCCGTTGCCGATGAGACGGGCCCGGAGGCGATTCAATTCGGAGTTATCGGTGATATCATCGCGTTCTTTATTCGGGTTCGACCAGTTGAAGTTGTTGACGGGGTTTCCGTTGGGGGCAGTGCCGGTGCCGTTTCCGACGATGTGTCTCCCGGCCTGGGGCGAGTCGAACCGGATGTAATCGATGGCCGCCTGGAAACTGTTGACGCGTTCGTTTTGGGGACCATTATTTTTCTGATTGGGAAAGAGCCTGGCGCCGAGGGGCTGCATGTAGATTTCCGCTTCCATCTGAATTTCGAGGTAGACCCACTGCCGGGTGCCGGCCCCGTTCTCCCGTTTCCGAGGCACAAAGGTAAATTTGAGTTCCGTAATCCAGGGCCCCATGCCCTGGGGAAGCATGAGGGTGGAATTGGGATCACCGGGATCCACCTCTCCATTGCTGTTGATGCGCCAGTAGTAGCGCTCCGGGGTGGTCTGGGGGCCCTTATTCCGATTGAAGTAGTTGGTGCTGGTGACGCGGGCGGCATACTGGCCCGAGAAATCCGCCTGAGGGTTATTGTTGGTTTGGTTCTGGCTGCCATTGCCGTTGGCCATGTAACAGGTCGCCATGCGCGCCATGTGCAGGATGTTGAGCGCCATCTGGGCGCACTCGAGATTACCATACTTGCCGGTGAAGGAGCTGCCCTCGTACCCGGGCCAATCGTTGCGGCGGAAGTAATCCATGAGCATGTTGAACTGGGTTTCGTTGATCCGGTTGCCCGATTGCTGGGCGGCCCGGTCCGCGCTGTTTTCCGACATATACATATTGCCGAGGAGCGAATTGAAATGGAGGACGCCCGAGCTTGTGGCGAAGGGCATCTGGTAAGCGGGGCCGCCCTCCAGCGAGAGGGGGATGTGCGTGGTGAAAAACCGGGACTTGCCAAAGGCGTTGAATTCCGGGCTGCGGCTGTAAAAGGTCAGGTTCCACTTGTTCTCGTCATACCATTCTTTCTCATCCTCGCTGACGAAGTCGTAATTCCCGTCGAAATCGACATATTTCAGGATGGCCTCCGGGTAACGATGGAAGCCGTGGAAGAACGTGTGGTTGTGCAGCCGGATCAGGGCTTTCTTGGGATTGAAGGAGGGCCGGTTCTCGAAGAGGACATCCAGGTTGACGGATGCGGGGTAACCGAGACTCCACTGGCGAATGGGATTGTCCACGTCGTTGTAATAACCGCGCACCGTCCGCGCATCTCCAAAGGCCCAGGTCGGCACCACGAAACCCTCCTCCTTTTGCTCATACCAGCCATCTCCGTTGACTCCTCTCGGATGGGGATCCTGCTCGGTGGGGCTGGGTTTGCCCAGGGCGACGTTGTAATTGATCTTCGAGGATTCGTCGTCCATCCAGAACGCGTAGCGGCCGATGATGGGATTCTCCGCGTCGGGCGAGGGCGCGGAGGGATCCTTAAAGACCGGGACCCAGGCCGCGCGCATCTCCGGCTGGCTGGACGCCCCCGGAACTTCGACGATGGCGGCAGTGGTTTCCCCGGCGAGAGGGGAGTTGAGGTCGAAGGAATTTTCATCGCGGAAGCGGTCGCCCCCGAGGGGAGCGACGCCGGAGTGCAGGTCCACGAAAGACGGAGTTGCTCCGCCGTTGGGAACAATGGTGAGGCGCCCCGGGTTGGTAAGCCAATGGTCTTGCTTTGCGCTGGTGTGGCTGTCGTCGATGGGGGCCGGATCGGGGATGTTGGAACGGAGCAGTTCCAACCCGTGCGCCACCGCGCCCTGGGCGATCATCTTGGTGCGCTGGGTGTTTTCAATGGCGTAGGAGGCGGTCATCTCCGTCCGCATACTGAGGACAAACCCCGTGACCAGGATGCTGGTGACGACGAGCACCACCAGGGTGAGGACGAGGGCGGCGCCTTTCTTTCTCCCGGAACGCCCGGGCGTGGCGTGGCCGGCGATGGATCGTGGGGATGTTTTCATAAGCGGTTCTGGTGGGTTGGCCGGGGTGCAGTATCGGATCAGCTTCCGTTCACGAGCTTGACCCGGGTGGTAAAGGTGCGGGCGTCGGTGATGCTGTTTTCACGGAGAGCAGCGTTGAAAGCCTCGATGGATTCCTTGACGTCGAGGGCTCCATCCGGGGTCATGACATTTTTCTGATCGGGGATGAAGAATCCCTTGGCCAAGGTCCGGACATCGATGGTGACGACGGTGATATCGACCGCGGCGGGCACGCGATTTCCTTTCATGGTGTCCTCGGTCAGATAGAGAAACGTCTCGCCGCCGTCGAAGCGCACGCTGGTGGCCATTTGAAAATAGGAAGAGGAATTGTAGATGAGATTCGTCGGGGGGTGGATCGGCGACTCGGAGACCCAGGGAATGGGATTGCCGAGGAGATCGAGGCATTGCACCCAGAACGCCACCACCCCGTCGGCGACCGTGGAAACGACGACCTTCTTGTTATCGGGGTCTTCCTCGTCGAAAGCGGGGCTCTTCCACCCCCGGGTAAACCAGAGGGCGTCGGTGGGGCTCGTTCTCAAGCGGGAATCGTGGGGGTCGAGTTCATCCGACATCTGCGGGAAGAAACCGTCCTGGTTATCGGCGGCGATGTAAATGCGCTTGAGGCGGTAAAACTTCCGGTCGTCGTCACGGTAAAGATAGTAACCGACGCAGCGCAGGTCACCCTGTTCGCCGAGGGGCGCCATCCAAAGCACCACGGGGGCTTCGGGCACGATATTCTTGGCGCCCATGGTTTCCAGTTGAGTCCCGGGGAAGATGGAGAACTGCATCCGGGTATCGACCACGGCAGGGGTCATTTCCCGCGTGATGATCTCGAGGGCGGCCCGCGCGCTCTGGAAGGTTTCCACGCGTTTTTCGCTGCTGGTCCAGGTGTTGCTGACGGTCCCGGTGATGTTGGCCAGGAAGAGCATCATAATGGAGAGGATCGCCATGGAGATGAGTAATTCCACCAGGCTGAACGCCTGTCTGCGGGGGGCGTTTCCGAGACTGGTGTTGACGACCGCGGCGCCGACCCCTCGACCTCGCTCGGGACAGGCTCCGCGGCGCCCTCCAATCCGCCCGCGGCGGTGGAGACGCCTTTGAATGACTGCGTTGGTGCTGTCGGGCATCGGGGGCATGAATCAGTATTCGATCTTCGGTTCGTAATTCGGATCAATGGTCGTCCACTCGGGCCCCGTCAGGCTGGTGAGATAATAGCTGACGGTGCTCTTGGGATTGTCGTCGCCCATGGGTTCCCCGTTGTTGGGATTCACGGGCCAGGAAAGCTCGATAATGACGGCCTTGAGATCCCGGTTGGCAACGGCCACCAGCGCATCGAACCCCTGGGAATCCGTGGGAAGCGCGCCGGTCTCGATGGTAACGATTTCGATGTCCGCGCGGTAATTTCGCCGGAAGAGATCTTCCTCGGTGTCGTCCTCGGGAGAAATGTAAACTCCTTGTTTGTCGTAGTAAAAGGGACTGCCGGGACGGCCGTCGGACGTTTCGATGAGGGGTCCGATCCTCAAGACGTGACCTTCCAATCTGTCGTGCACGTCTTCCAGGATGATGGCGGTGAGGGTGTGTTCCGCCGCCTGGCGCGAGGCTTTCAGCCCCACGGGAATCATGCCCACGATGGCGATGATTCCGGTCGCCACGATCGCGAGAGCGATGGTGACCTCGATGAGGGTGAAGGCGGCGCGAGCGATGCTGGGTTTCGGTCTCATGGCCTGTATATCTTGATGCGTCCGGTGAGGGTGTCGGTATTGATCTGGGCCCAGTTGCCGGGACGGTCGTTGGACGCGTTGGTGTAGACGACCGCTCCATCGCCGGGCGTGGGCTGAAAGCCGTTGGTCACGGTGAGGATGGTGTTGCGCATGCTGCCGCCCTTGACTCGCGCCGCGCCGGTGGGCGTGAATTCCACGAAACTCATGGTGACGCGGCTATCGCCGATCTCGGTGGTAAATTCGGAAGCCGGCATTTCCATGATGTAATCGCCGCGGATGACGGCGGCGTCCTCGAGGGCGTATGCCGACTCGCGGATATAGTAAGGATAGATGGGCTCGATGATGATTCCCTCGGGGACCGACTCCCAGTTGCTCATCATCTCGTAATCCCCGGTCTCGCGATCCCATTTCCAGATGGCCATGCGGCGCAGGATTGCGGATTCTTCCTCTGTCCAGTGTTTGACGATGGCGACGCGAGTGACGGTGTGCTGGGCGATGGCTTCGGAGCGGGCGACGGTGAGGAGGTTGGCGATCTGGCGGGTAGCGACATTCAGGGAGGACCCCCCGGCGAGCTGGGTGATGGCGGGGATGGTGAAGGCGGAAACGATCGCGATCACGGCGAGGACGACGAGCAGTTCGAGAAGGGTAAAGCCCGCGGGGCGGCGTGAGGAGGTTCCCTCGACTGGCGATGGTGATGTTATCTGGGGGGGCATCACGGCTGGGC
>JAHEJT010000218.1 GCA_024638765.1 Verrucomicrobiales bacterium | reverse complement strand
TTGTCTTCTGCCTCGCCAGCGCATGGGAATAGCAGGCTAAGGGTTGGGGTTCGGGGGTGTCAATGGGGAGGTGCCTCCCTGTAGGTGCGAGCGTGAGCGAGTACCGGCATACTCGCTCACGCTCGCACCTACTTCGGACTCCACACCGGATCGATCATCTCGGCATTGAGCTTCTCCCACGCGGCCAGCAGCTCCGCGGCTTTTTCGGGATTTGACTTCGCGAGATCGTTTTCTTCGGCGATGTCTTCCGCCAAATTGTAAAGCTGCCAGTCTTTGGGCTCATTGCGCCCCGGGCTTTTCACCAGCTTCCAGTCACCGGCGCGGATGGCCGCCTTGTTGCCGACTCTCCAGAAAAGCCGATCGTGAGGCCGGCTTTTCCTTTCGCCGGTGAGATACGGCATCAGGTCGACGCCGTCGAGTTTGACTCCCTTCGGAAGGGGCGCCCTCACCAGGGACGCGGCGGTCGCATAAATATCCAGGGAGATGACCGGATTTTTGTACACCAGTCCGGCGGGCAGCGTGCCAGTCCAGCGCATCAGAAAGGGCACCCGGGTGCCGCCTTCATAAAGACCGCCTTTCCCGCCGCGCAAAGGAAGATTGCTGGAGGTGAGTTCCCGGGTCGGTCCGCCGTTGTCGCTGATAAAGAAGACCAGGGTGTTCTCTTCCAGGCCTTCGGCGCGCAGTTTCTTCAGCACCTGGCCGATGCTTTCATCGAGGTTTCCCAGCATAGCCGCGAAAATCCGGCGATGGATGTCTTCGATGTGGGCGAACTTCTCCATCCAGCGATCCGCGCCCTGCAGCGGACTGTGCACTGCGTTGTAAGGCAGATAGAGAAAGAAGGGCCGATCCTGGTTGCGATCGATGAAGTCGACCGCTTCGCGCGTGAGGGCGTCCGTGAAGTATTCGTTCTCCACCACCGGCTGACCGGCGCGGCAAATGGGATTATCGGCGTCGTAGTCGGGTTCGTTGCCGCCCATGTGGGAGCTGTAAATGCTTTTTCCGTCCGCCGAAGTCCAGCGCTCGCCTTCCGCGCCCGGCGGCAGGACTTGTTTCCGCAGCATGGTGGTGACACCGTCCCACGGCGGCGGCACGAAGTAATGTCCCTCGTGCAGGAACCCGAAGAACTCATCGAAACCGCGTCGCATGGGATTGTATCTGGCGGTGCCCCCGAGGTGCCATTTGCCGATCAGGGCGGTGGTGTATCCGGCGCCGCGCAGGACATCGGCCAAAGTTTTCTCGGAAGGCGGGAGGCCGGCCGCCGGATCTTCGTTGCGATGTCCGGTGGGATTGAATTCGTATCCGAACCGTGTCTGGTATCGGCCGCTCAGCAGACCGGCCCGCGACGCAGAACAGAAGGGGGCGGTGACGTATCCCTGGGTAAAGCGAATTCCGTCCCGCGCCAGGGAATCGATGTGCGGGGTGGGAATTTGCGGGTTCCCCTGGCAACTCAGTTCGCCGTATCCCAGATCGTCCGCGACGATGAGGACGATGTTGGGCGTCGGTGGGGATTGTGCGAGAAGCCCGGGGCCGGGTGACAAGAGGAGGCAGAAAGCAAGTAACAGGCCGGTAAATACGGTATGAGGCATCATGTAAGACATTAGTGAGCAAATGGTGGATGGTGAGAGCGAGCCTAAATACTGGTTTTTGTCCGAGATGAATCGGTAAGGCGCTTTGGAGTGCCGTGGCTCGGACGTGCGTCCCACGTTGCCGCGTGCGAGTCGCGTTCCGCGTCTCAACTCGGTCACGCGATGGGACAACGTCCCTACTCACGTGGATACCGCTTTGGATCGCTTAGAGTCGCGGCAACATGAATCGAGCTCATCCAAAGCGCCGTCAAGCCGGCGCACTCCAAATATCTCTCGCGCTGCGGCCGGTTGACCAGCAGCAATTCATCTTGATGCCCTCTATTTCAACGCAACTTCCTCCTTGGAACAGGTAGCCTCAGCAAATACATTCGACTCCATGAATCCAAAGACCTGCAAGACTCTCAGCAACATTTGTTTTCAATTCGGAATATTCTCGATCGTGCTTTCCATTGCCATCTGGTGGTTCTTGATGGGGGACGAACCCGAGCAGCGCGCCCACGCGGAGCGATTCGGCATCTTCGTCGGGCTCTGGGCGCCGACGCTGCTGATTCTGTCCAACCGATTCGATCGTTACGCCGATAAGGCCAAAAACGTGCCAGGCTTGCAACCGGAGACCCACGAGGAAAACCGCCCTCCCGCTGAGTGAACGCGGCACCTGACTTCAGCGCAATTTTTTTAACCACAGATCGCGACAAAGGAGCGAGGTAGCTATCGCGACCGCGATAGCCTTACACAGAGGACGCAGAGATTTCAGAATTTTTCTTGACCGCAGATGGCGCGGATTACGCAGATATTTTCTTAATAATTTGTGGTCGTGCCCCGATACCGAAGAAGACACAGTGACTCTGCCCGACTCGATCTTGAAACCTCAATCCCTTATTTGCGTCAGGGGTTTACCCGCCATAGCCCTAGCGGCGGCGGGCGTCATCTGCGGTTTATTTCCGTGTTCCGCCGTTGAGGCCCCACGGCCAAACGTGGTCTTCATCTACGCGGACGACTGGGGGTGGGGTGACCTCGGTTGCCACGGGCATCCGGACATCAAGACGCCGCACCTGGACCAACTCGCCGCGGAGGGGGTCGACTTCCAACAGTTCACCGTCTGCAACCCGGTGTGCTCGGCCAGCCGCACCGCCATCGTGACCGGCCATTTCCCGGCGCGTTACTCCGTCCACCAGCATTTTTCCTCGCACGCCTCGAACGTGGAGCGCGGCATGCCCGACTGGCTCGACCCGAAAGCTCCGATGCTGCCGCGTCTTTTCAAGGGTGCCGGATATCGGACCGCGCATTACGGCAAGTGGCATCTCTCGGGCGGCGGCATCACGAACGCGCCGCATCCGGAACAATACGGATACGATGACGCCGCGGTTTACGTCGGAAACGCCGCCCACGTTTTTGATGGCACTCCCTACGCAGAGATGACCCAGGACAGCAGCGCACACGACCTGCATGCCGCCTCATTCCTTTCCGTCGCCGCCACCGATCACACCTTGAAGTTTATTCGCGATTCCGGGGATACGCCCTTTTACATCAACCTCTGGCTCCACGAAACCCATCACCTCGTCTCCGCGACCGATGAAGACAAGAAGGCTTACCCGGATACGGCGGAGCCGCAGCGCACCTATTACGCCGCCGTGACCCGCGCCGACAGACAGGTCGGCCGCGTCCTCGACCTGTTGGAGGAACTCGGAAAGACGAAGGACACTCTCGTCATTTTCTCCAGCGACAACGGTCCCGAGGTGACGCACCCGAATCCCGGCGACAAGTTTTATTACAGTGTCGGCGCCACCGGAGGATTACGCGGCCGCAAGCGCAGCCTTTACCTCGGCGGCGTGGGCACGCCGTTTATCGTCCGTTGGCCCGGAGCGGTGCCGGCGGGTCGTGTCGACAAAACCACGCCCATTTCCGGCGTCGATGTCTTCCCGACTCTGCTTGCTGCCGCAGATATCCCGTTACCCGACGCATACGTCCCGGATGGCGAGAACATCCTGCCGCTTTTGCGCGGCGAATCCTTCACCCGCGCCAAACCCATATTCTGGGAATGGCGCGGCAACCATACCCAGGACGCCAACTGGCCGGTGCTTGGCATGCGCGACCAGCGCTGGGGACTTCTCATCGACGACTTGTCCTCCGAAGCTTCAGCGAAGGGGGAAGGGGCTCAGCGCATCGAGCTTTATGATCTTCTGGCCGATCGCGCCCAGAAAAATAATCTCGCCGCCGACCAACCGGAACGCGTCGTGACCATGATCGCAAAAATTCGGAAGTGGAAAGCCACCCTGCCGGTGGATCCACCGGTGACCGGAGGAGTCCAGGGACGCAAGTCCACGGGCCCGAAAAAGCAACCCGACCGCGCCACCTCCTTTGCCAAGAAGGACCTCAACCGTGACGACCGGCTTACGCTCAAAGAATACTTGCATCGCTTTCCCGATCCCGAAGAGGGAAAGAAGCGTTTCCCGAATTTTGATCGGGATGGTGACGGCTTCCTGAGCCGGGAGGAATTTGTGTTTCCGAAGCGGAGATAGTGAGACCGGCGTCCCGCCTGTGTGTTATAAGGGCACCGGCGGG
The DNA here is from genome assembly GCA_024638765.1 of Verrucomicrobiales bacterium. Taxonomy (GTDB): domain Bacteria; phylum Verrucomicrobiota; class Verrucomicrobiia; order Verrucomicrobiales; family DEV007; genus JAHEJT01. Next base: position 3,192 of record JAHEJT010000218.1, on the reverse strand, counting down.
ACGCCGGTCTCACTATAAAAACTGGTGAAAAAGGAAAGCTTACCTCGTTTTTCCCGTTATCATTTTAGATAGAGTGAGGTTCACGAAGTCCATCTGTATTGTTTTCTGTGTGCTCGCGGCGTTCTCTGCCGCGGTCCCGGCCCGTGAGGGCAATGACAAGGCCGGGAACGTTTTTTTCGAGCGTCACATACGGCCGGTCCTCGTGGAGCACTGTTACGAATGCCACTCGGAAGAGGCCGAGAAGCAAAAGGGCGGCCTCCTCCTCGATCGCGCCTCGGGTTGGCTCGATGGCGGTGATTCCGGAAAGGCCGTCATCCCCGGAAACGTGAAGGGCTCCCTTCTGATCACCGCCGTCCATCGTGTCGACGAGGATCTCGAAATGCCGCCCAAGTATGCGCTGGACGACCAGACCGTTTCTTTACTCGAAGAGTGGATCGCTCGCGGGGCGCCCGGTCCTGCCGACGACATGGGTGAAACCGATTTCTCCCAGCTCGGCGACCAGGAGCTCTATTTCGAGAAAGCCAATACCCACTGGGCCTTTCAACCCGTCGTCAAACCCGATCCGCCTCGAGCCGCCGATGCCGAATGGAACCAGCACCCCGTCGATCAGTTCGTGTTTGCGAAGCTTGCCGAGAAAAAAATCGAGCCTTCGCCTCCTGCCGATCCGCGCACGCTCATTCGTCGGCTCTCCTACGACCTGACCGGCCTCCCTCCGACTCAGGACCAAATCGGAAATCAGCAATCGGAAATCGAAAATCTACTTGCGAGTCCACGCTTCGGCGAACACTTCGCCCGCCTCTGGCTCGATGTCGCCCGCTACGCGGACACGGCTGGGAGTTACCGTCCCGACACCAAGACGCCGCATTACTATCCTTACGCCTTCACTTATCGCGATTACGTCATCGCGGCTTTCAACGAGGACAAGCCCTACGACACATTCATCCGCGAGCAGCTCGCAGCCGATCTCATGGAATTCGATGAGGATGCCCCGGAGCGCGCTGCGCTCGGATTCATGGGGGTCTCGCAGCACCGGGGGATGAATCACGATTATGTCGACGACGTCATCGACACGACGACACGAGGCTTTCTCGGTCTTACCGTGGCCTGCGCCCGTTGCCATGATCACAAGTTCGAACCCGTCCCCACCGTGGATTACTATTCGCTTTACGGGGTGTTCAGCTCAATCGATCGCCCCGCTCCCGATAAGTTCGACGAATTTCCTTTCATTCGCGGATACGAGCCGGCCGCGGCCCTCGTGGCCGATTACCAGAAGGCACGCGCGTCGATTGATGAGAAAATCAAGGCCGCCGGCAACAAGGTCCGTGGAAGCAACAAACGTTCCGTCGCACAAACGATCCGGGAAACCGATCTTGCCCAACTCCTAATCAGACACGATGGGGCACCGGCGCGGGTTATGAGCGTGCATGAACGGGATCGTCCCATCGACGCAGCAGTCTTTCTAAGAGGTCAGCCCGGGGAACGCGGCGACGATGCGCCCCGTCGCTTCCTTAAAGTGCTTGATCCCGGGCAGGCACTGTTCACCGAGGAGAACAGCGGCCGACTGGATCTTGCGGAAAAAATTGCCGATCCGGAAAACCCGCTCACGGCGCGCGTCTTCGTCAACCGCGTGTGGGGCGCCTTGATGGGTGGGCATCTCGTCGATACGCCATCTGACTTCGGGCTCCAGGGATCGCCCCCGACCCATCCCGGACTCCTCGACTGGCTCGCCGCCGACTTCATGGAGCACGGCTGGTCCACAAAACACCTCGTCCGCACTATTGTCACCTCGCGCGCTTACCAGCAGCGCAGCAGATCTCGCGGAGAACTCGCGGAGATTGACCCGTCCAACCGGTTCTTTGCTCGGGCCAACGCGAAACGGCTTTCCATTGAAGAATTGCGCGATTCGCTCCTCGCGGTATCCGGCCAGCTCGACACCCGCATGCGCGGTCGCAGCGGCGAGCTTTGGGGAGATAATTACACGCGGCGGCGCAGCATTTACGGGTATATCAACCGGTTCAATCTCGACCCGACCCTGCGCGCCTTCGATTTCCCGTCCCCTGTCCAGACGCAGGAGAAGCGCCCCGAAAGCATTGTCCCGCCGCAGGCGCTCTTCACGATGAATTCCCCGTTCGTCATCGAGCAGGCGCAGGCACTCGTCAAGCGCGTCGCTTTCCACGAAGCGAGTCGCCGACAACGCATTGACGCCGTCTTCCAAGCCATCCTCCAGCGCCCCGCCGACGATGTGGAGCACGAACGCATCGGCCGGTTTGTCGACCAGCAAAAAGAAGCCTCGCAAAATGCGTGGCCTTTAGCCGCGCAATCCCTCTTCATGTCCAATGAGTTTTTGTATGTTGATTAACCCGGAAATCTGGAGGGCAACGCTTCGTCGCTGCTGCTGCTGTTACGGTAACCGTGCCCAACAAGGCGCCGGTTGCGACAAAGCGCAACCCTCCACGTCTATTAATGGGAATGAAGAATCTGCGTAAATTTATCCTGCCTGCAGCAAACCCTGCTGTTTGGCTTCGCCTCAATGATGAGCTATCGCGCCATGGCAGTGCGTTATCTGCGGTTAGGTCTTCTACGATTTCCCGCCGCGAAGCCCTCATTAAGGCCGGCTTCGGCTTCGGCGCACTCGCGGCTTCCGACTTGCTCGCATTGACCGAGAATCCGGCGGCGAATCCCTTATCGGTGCGCCAACCGCACTTCCCGGCCCGCGCCAAGCGCGTCGTCCACCTCTTCATGAACGGGGGGCCGTCGCACATCGACACCTTCGACCCCAAGCCTGGACTCGCGAAGCTCGACGGGAAACCGCTCCCGGACTCCGTCCGCCAGACCTTGCAGACCACCCAGCGCAACCGTGTCGGGAACATTTTCGCCTCGCCTTTCAAATTCAAGAAGCACGGCCAGAGCGGCCTTGAGATCAGCGAACTCTTTCCCAAGGTGGCCGCACACGCGGACCGCCTCTGCGTGATTCGCTCCATGCAGAGCGAGATCGCCAACCACTCGCCCGGGTTGCTCATGATGAATTGCGGGCACGCGACCCTCGCGCGGCCCAGCATCGGTTCGTGGGCGCTCTACGGTCTAGGCACCGAGAGCGAAGACTTGCCCGGATACGTCGTCCTCATGCCAAGCGGGATGCCCACCGCGCAGTCGCGCAACTGGACGAGCGCTTTTCTTCCCGGCATTTACCAG
>JAHEJT010000217.1:387-7348 GCA_024638765.1 Verrucomicrobiales bacterium | reverse complement strand
ACATCCTCTTCATCCTCACCGACGACCAGGGGTACGGGGACCTGGGCTGCAATGGTCATCCCTATATTAAAACGCCCCACATGGATAAGATTCGCAATGAAGGCGTCCGTTTTGAGAATTTCCATGTCGGGGCAAGTTGTTCACCCACCCGGGCGGGCCTGCAGTCGGGCATGCACGAATTCAAGTGTGGCGTCACCCACACCAAGGCCGGCCCCCGGCAGCAGTTGAGCCTGGATCGAACGACCATCGGGGAACTTTTGCAGACACAGGGCTACACCACCGCGCTATTCAATAAATGGCACCTGGGCGGGCCCTCTCCTGACAAGAGGGGGTATGACCTGTATGTCCAGACGCAGTCTCCGCCCCCGCGAAGTACGATGATGTACTGGGATCCTACCATCGTCATCAATAACAAACCTCAGGGCGATCCCATCAAGGGATTTTCACCGGACATCATCACCGACCAGGTGATGAAGACCATGGAAGAGCATGTGAGGAAGGACCAGGCCAAACCTTTTTGCTACTTCTTTTGGACCGTCACCCCTCATGCGCCCGTCATGGCTCCGGACAAGTACAAGAAGCGCTTCCTGGGGAAGATGACGGAGAAAGAAGCGGCCTACTGTGCCATGGTTGAAAACCTCGACGATAACGTGGGCCGGGTGATGCAAAAACTCCGCGAGCTGGAGATCGACGAGGATACCCTGGTCATCCTCATGAACGACAATGGAGGCACGGTAGGGGTTGAACTCTACAATGGCGGGATGCGAGGCCCAAAAACGACGGTATGGCCAGGTGGAACGCGGGCCTTTTCCTACTGGCGCTGGCCGGGCACCTTGGAGCCACGAACGGAGTATGCGCTCACCGGGTACGTGGATGTATTCCCCACCTTGGCGGAAATAGCCGGCGTGAAGATACCGGAAGAGATTGCTTCAGAACTAGATGGCTACAGCCTGTTTGACCTGCTGAAATCGCCCGACGGAGCGTTTCCCCGTGACCGGTTGCTCTTTAAGCACGGTGCCCGATGGGAAAGCGGTTTTGCCGAACAGCACAAGTATATCCAGGCCGCGGTTCACCAGGGCGAGCACATGGCGATCCGCATCGCTACCTGTCCCTGTAAGGAAGGGGTCTGCGTCCGGGGGCGGGCCATCAAGAAAAGAGCCTTTAAGTCTTTGATCTATACCGCGAAAAAGGAAAATGCCTACTTCCACTGGGCGGTGACAGATGGTTGGGAGCTCTATAACGTCAAGGAAGACCCCGCGTGTAAAAACAACCTCAGCGCCAGCATGCCCGAGCTTCTGCAGCAGCTCGCCGGCGCCTACGACAACTGGTGGGACGACGTCTTCCCCGAGATGATGGAGCGGGGTGGTGATGCTCCGCTACTGGAGAAAGAGGATCACTGAAATGCGAAGAATAACAAGTGAGCAAAGAAGGAGAAAATTGAATTCTCTGATCAGCGCGGCCGGGGTGATTTTCCTCGTGGCCGGCATGGCGACCTCCGCCTGCGCCAAGGAAAATGTCCCCGCGCCGCGGCCGAACATCGTCCTCATCATGGCCGATGACATGGGTTACTCGGATCTGAGCTGCTTTGGCTCGCCTATTCAGACGCCACACCTGGATCGCCTCGCCGCCAACGGCATCAAATACACGCACTTTTACAATGCGGCACGATGCTGTCCTTCCAGGGCCTCGCTCATGACCGGACTTTACCCGCACCAGACAGGCCTCGGGTGGATGACGGCTGCCGACCTCGGCACCAAAGGTTACACCGGCGACCTCAATGCGGAGTGCCGTACCATCGCCGAGTGCCTCAAGGATGCCGGTTACTCAACCTATTTAAGCGGCAAGTGGCATCTGACCTACGCAAAACATGTCGGTGCCGCGGGTCCCAAGGATACCTGGCCGCTGCAGCGCGGGTTTGATCGCTTCTACGGCATGCTTGGTGGGGGAGCGAGCTACTTCAGCCCCAAGATGACGCTCGATAACAAGGCCCTCAAAAATGGAGACGATCGAAAGCGGCTCCAGCATCCACCTGACAACCTGCGGTGACGCCGTGTTTCTCTTCACCGACCAGGGGAATTTGATCTGTGCACAACTCACGCCTCGGGGCTATCGCGAGATAAGCCGCGCGCATCTGTTGGAACCCACCTTGCCGTATGGGAGTCGAAAGTGCGCCTGGACACCGCCAGCTTACGCCAACCGTCACGTCTTTGCCCGCAACGACGAGGAACTGATCTGCGGCTCCCTGGCGGCGAAACCGTGAGCGAGCCGTGCCCGTGTGGTTACTCAGAAGTTCTTTTTGATTTCAATTTCTCCATGCTACGCTGACAGAGGATCCGGTATCACCGCCCGTCTCATGAGGAAACAAGCCATGACCCAGCGGCAATTGCGCGACAGGATCGTGTGGACATTCCAGCGACGCGCCTGCTTTACCCGGCTGTGCATGCCGGCCGCTGCAGCGATTGGGATCGTTGCCGTGCTCGCTGCAAAGACCTTTGCGGACGCTGCCGGAACCGGCCCGGGATTGCGTGCGGCGGATTTCGTGGCACTGCAGGACCGCTTGGGCGAGTTTTCCGGCAAGTTGCCCGATCCCGCAGCGTTCGGAGCGGATCGCATCGTCGCCTTCGAAGAGAACGGCCACTTCGTTTACGTGGCGGGCGAAAAGGGGGCCACGTTGACGCGGCGGCTCGTTTATCTCAAGCCCGGCGTGTTTATTGTCGACGACGTGGCTCCCGCGGCGGCGGAAAAGAAGCTGGAGCGCTCTCTCCGTGTCATTCGTGTCAGGGGATCGGGAAAAGAGGTGCGACTCGACATCGAACCGATTGAAGCGCCGGCCGCCGCCGCCGAGGTCACTGCGGCCGCCGGAGAGAAGACGTTTCAGCTGCGGCTGCCCGCGTCGCCCGACGCGGCCGGCAGCATCGCCGCCCGATTGGCCGACGGCAAAGCGATCCTCCCGGAGCGGCCGCTGCCGGCGGGCGTGATGCCGCACGGACCGGCCGGGGTGAGAATGATCGAGCGTTGGGACGCCGCTTACCGCGACGACCGGCGCCCGCCGTGGGACAAAGGTTTTCCGTCGAGCCACCTCAAAGCCGCGGTCGAAAGCGGGACCGTCGCACCGGGCCGGGCCGTCGTGCTCGGTTGCGGCACGGGCACGAACGCCATCTATCTGGCCAAACGGGGGTTCGACGTCACGGCGGTCGACGTTGCCCCCACGGCGCTGGCCCGCGCGCAGGCAAAAGCGAAAGAAGCGGGAGTTACCCTTCGCTGGCTGCTGGCCGACGTCACGGCGCCTCCGGCCGGTCTCGAACCGTTCGACTTTATATTCGACCGGGGCTGCTATCACGGCGTCCGCCGCGGCAACGCGCGAGGGTATGTCGAGGCCGTCAAAAAACTCTCCCGGCCGGGCACACAGATGCTCATCCTGGCGGGCAACGCCAACGAAGAGCGCCATTACGGCCCGCCCCGGGTCAAAGAAGAAGAGCTCCGCGGCGATTTCTCCGGATCTTTCGATTTCGTCTCGCTCAAGACCATCCGTTTCGACCCGATGGACGCGGATGACGAGGGTGCGATGGCCTGGTTTGCCTTATTGCGGCGGAAGGAGAACGAGTGAACCGGCACCGCGCGGCGGGTTCGGCCGACCCTTCCGCTTTCTCCTTCCCGGATCGCGGCCCTTTACACGAGACTGCAGTCTGGGAGGAATTCGGAGTCGGATTCGACGTCTTGCAGGTCGGAATCGACATTGCGCCTGCTGCGAGGTAGAGATTCATCTGCATGCCAATCTGCAACGATCTCATCACCGCCGCCACCAACCTCCGTGATGCCGTCAATTCCCTGACATTCTCCTCTCCCGTCACCCACGTCTACAATCCGCTCGACTACGCCCGGGAGAGCCACAAACTCTACCTGACAAAATATGGTGACTGCCCGGAAGAAGGCGTCAGCCCTTCGAAGCCTTGGCGAAGAAGGGTAGTTCTGTTAGGCATGAATCCTGGGGGTTACGTTGATTTTTTGCCATTTTCACCTAAAGCGCTCATTCCCAGTCCCTTATCCATTTCCCCAAACCCGAGATAATATAGGTGACCACATCCGGAACCGCCGCCTGGAGCTCGGTTGGCGTCAAAAAGTCACCGCAACCCTAATTGGAGTTTCGGAGGACACGCTGCGGGACTGGGAACTCGGCCGGCAACACCCTCGGGCCAAGAACATTCCAAAAATTATTGAATTTCTCGGCTACGATCCCGGCCTCCCCCGCTCCCGCTGAGCGGGATCGCCGACCTCATCGCCCGTGAAAGGAAGCGCCGCAGGCTCTCGATTGCTGCCATGGCGGCCAAAATCGGCGTCTCCGACGACACCCTCCGCAACTGGGAAGCCGGCCGCTATCTACCGATGCAGAGCGGTTACGAAAAGCTCATACGGTACATCAATAGGAATCCACGCTGAATCAATGGGCGCTGCTCAGTGCGCCGGATGCTCCACGGTTCACCCGATATCCTCCGTCCGATGCTTCCAATAAAACGGCTTTCTCCCGCCGTAGGCCACAGCCACAATCCAAAGGGCATCCTCGCGCACAACATACGAAATATAATACGGGAATCGCTTCAAATTATAGCGCCGCGCCGCGTAACCGCGCACGCGCCAGCGAAGCGGGTCGTCCAGAATACGCCTGAGCGATGCCGCATACTCCGCCTCGAATTCGCGGTGAAGCTCACTTCCACCCACGGCGAGATAATACAAGCCCGCCTCCAGCAATTCCCGCCGCGCCTCGGGATGATAGACAACCCTCACGAGGAACGCTGCTGCCGCAACTCGTCGTGGACATCTTCGGCTGGAACTCCTTCGACCGTTCCTTCATCGATTTCGCGGACACGGTTCCCGATTTCCGTCTTCCATGCCTCATCGACCTCCCGCTGTTCGTCCACTTCGATCGCAAGACTCCCGAGAAGTTCGCTCGCGAGGAACTCCCGCTCTTTCGCCGAGAGCTTGAGAACATCTTCGCGGATCTTTTCAACCGTTGCGTTCATAGCCTTTATTCTAGCTGAATAACCGAACTTGTCGAGAGAGGCTCCCAGGGCAGTTTCCGAAAAACCCCCTCTCCGCGAGCCGCGGCCGTTTCAGCGGACGCCATCAGCGCCATCGCGTCCTCGAATCCCTCACCGCCCATCCGGCCGGGTTGTAAGGGGTGCAGCACAGATTTCTCGTCGCTCCCCGAGGCGAAACGGGCCCATCCCGTTCATGCCATTCAACTCAATAGATGGGCGGTTTGACGTCCCGAATTGAAACTGTTCTTATGAACAGTTTTTATGCCCTCAATCTATCGTCCCCGCCGCCCCCGCGCCTCGCCCCTCTGGCAGATCGTTCACTACTCCTGGGACGATTTTCTCGCCGGATACGAAGCCGCCCACCGCAAGACCCACGGCCCGCTGCGCCGGGACACCGTGGCCGTCGTCAATCAGTTCTACCGCTGCGGCGATCTCGCCGCCGGGTTCACCCGTCTGCAATGCCCGGACTGTGGCCACGAGAAACTGCTCGCCTTCACCTGCAAGACCCGGCACTTCTGTCCGAGCTGCCACCAGCGGCGCGTCTGTCACATGGGCGACTGGATCGCGAGCGATGTCTGCTTCGACGTGCCGCACCGCCAGTTTGTGTTTACCATGCCACGGCCCCTGCGCGGCATCTTCCGCAAGCGGCGCAGGTTGCTCGACCACCTGTTCCATGTCGCCGTACAATCCCTCCGCGACTGGATGCGCGCCCGGCTTGACGTCGCCGACGGACAACTCGCCGCCATCGCGGCCGTCCAGACCTTCGGGGATTACCTGAACTTCCATCCGCACCTCCACGTCCTCGCCGGAACCGGGCTCGTCGATGGCAAAGGCCGCTTCCACCTCATGCCCGTGGAGAGCATCGAACCGCTCTCGGAACTCTTCCGCCACCGCTTCATCGCCACCCTGCGGCGGGAGAAACTCATCAGCAAAAAGAAAGCCCGCCAGCTCCTCGGCTGGAAACATAGCGGCTTCAGTCTCGATGCGGGGGACAAACCCGTCGCCTCTCACGACGTTGAAGGCCGCCGGCGGCTCGCCAAGTACCTGCTGCGAGCTCCCTTTTCCCTGGAAAAGATCACCTGGAACGAAACGACGGGCAAAGTCATCTACCGCTCAAAGCGCAGCTGGCACACCAAAAAAAACTTTCAAATCTTCGCCGCCACCGACTTTCTGGCGGCTGCGGTCGAGCACATTCCGCCGAAAGGTCAGCAAACCGTGCGTTACTACGGGCTTTATTCGAACAAACGGCGCGGCATGGACACGAAGGCAGGCCGGCCAAGCCCGGCGATGCGGGAAGCTGCCACAACGCACCGCCCGCACTCGAAGCAGCCCACGTTTGTCATCCTGCCTCCGCCATCGCCCGCGAGCGCCCGCGCCCTGCGTCCGCTCTGGCGCGATCTGATCATGAAGGTCTGGGGCGAGGATCCGCTGCTCTGTCCCTGCTGCAAGGGAACCATGAAAGTCGTTGGCACGATGATTCGCCGGGACGAGGTCGAGTTCTTTTTGCGACTTCACGGGCTTTGGGAAGGCCTCATCGCTCTGCCGCCGCCGCCCGCGCCGCCCTTCGACATCGAGACCCTCGAGCCGGTCGATGTGCCGCCGCAATGGGGCTGGAGCGATGAGGTCGAGGCGCCACCCGCCGACTGGTGGCTGGGGGAGGAACCCGCCTGGGAAGCACCGGAACTGGCACTCGATGAGGAGCGGGTTCTCGTTCTCGACGCCGAGGACCCCTTTCCCGCGGACGAATGGCCGGTCTATGCGGCCAGCGACCGCTGACCCAACGATCCACCTGCCTGTTTTCGATGCTGACTCGGGCGGGAACGCACCGACGTGCCCGGGATTTGAACCCCCTCCAACCCCGGGCCCGAAAGGCTCAGAAAAACAGGGCTGAAAAAGCAATTTCCTTTCAGTTTCAGTAATGGGCG
>JAHEJT010000217.1:0-377 GCA_024638765.1 Verrucomicrobiales bacterium | reverse complement strand
ATGCTGACTCGGGCGGGAACGCACCGACGTGCCCGGGATTAACCGGGTCGGCGTGCCACGAGGGGCGAATGGCGCCCGGGACAGGCCTCAGTCTTGACCAAAGCGCCGATTGGCCGTCAAATCAGGGCAATCTTCCCGGATTCTGTCCCTTCCTCCCCCTGAACCCCCTCCAACCCCGGGCCCGAAAGGCTCAGAAAAACAGGGCTGAAAAAGCAATTTCCTTTCAGTGACCACTGCATCTGCTTCATAGAACTTTGTCCACGCTTTCTGCAATGCTTCGAGCGCCGCCCGGTGTTTGAAACCCCTCCATCCCGGGGCTGGTGATGGAGGTGAAGAGATGGGCTGAAAAAGGGATTTCCCTTCTGGTGTCGATTGAC
>JAHEJT010000058.1 GCA_024638765.1 Verrucomicrobiales bacterium | reverse complement strand
AAGGCGCGCGTAACGTCTCGATCAGGTCGATCGGCGGCGGCACGAAGGTCACCCCGAGATCGCGCGCCCCGGCGCGGACTGCAATCCGCGCCCCGAGATGGGCGTCCACCTTCGTGTGATCCTTGCGATTCTCCGGCGGCCGCACCTCGAACGAAGCCGCCACCTTCCCATCGAGCAGCACCTGCAATTCGTGCGCACTCTGTCCCTGGAGTCCTTCGACTTCCTCGTTGCGATCGCGCATCAGGCGAATGCGGACGTCGTATTCGCCGTCTCGTGGAAAGGTGTGCCGAATGAGGGTCCCGCCGCGCGTCCCCAGAGGCAGCCCTTCCGTGTGTCCTTCCTGGGTGATGTCCGGGCGAATGCGCACCGTCCTTCCGTCCGGCGTCTTTCCGGTCACGCCAAGCGCCAGCCGGCTGATCTTCTGGGCGGCGCTGATATACCGGTTGAGCAAGGCAGGCGGGAGATCGCCGACGGTCACATTGTCGAATCCATGGCTCGACGGGTCGGGAGGAAGCAGCTGCTTCGCATCGACCTCGACGGCGAGCAGGTCGCGGATGGCGTTTTGGTACTCGCTGCGGTTGAGACGGCGAAGGGTTTCCGTGCGGCCGGGGTGCGGGTGCGCGGCGGCATGGGCGTCGAGTGCTTTTTCGAGGGCACCGGTCAGTTTCGTGTACTCGGATTCCGACGGGCGCTGTTTGTCGACCGGCGGCATGAGCCGCCCCTGGAGCTGGCGCACCACGGTTTCCCAAAGATCCGTCTTATTAGACAGAGGCCGCGCCAGGGCCGCTTCGAGGTCGAGATCGCCTTTAACGCTGTCGGAGTCGTGGCAGTCGAAGCAGTACTCCGCGAGCAAGGGGTCCCAGTCCGCGTGACCGGGGGCTGCGGTCGCCGCCTCGCCCAGCGAGAGGAGCGCGACCGCAATAACGAAGAGGAGAGTAGATTTCGGACGGACCAACATGAATTCGGGAAGATAGCATCGGGCCCGCGGAGGGCACGAGAAAAGAAATACGATCGGACGCAGGAGAGTCCCTAACAGGAGATTTGTCCCCCATTCGTGCCTGAGGTATCAATCGAACGCGGCCATTCGCGTGTCATCCGCGTATATTCGCGTCAAAAAATCTCTTGGACGCGAACGAGCGCGAATCAAAACGAATTAGCGCGAATGAAGGTAGGAGCGGATCCCACAAGTGAATATCCGTGTCGTCGGTGTTCCATCCCTTTCAAGCCGTGCATAAAGAATAGTCTAATAATGCTAAACACAGATGAAACACGGATGAAAAAGGATTAACACAACACGGAAGAAAAATTCGTGTTCATTCGCGTCCATTCGTGGTTTCCAAGCCGGAACCTCGATCCCCTTGTCATCCAATTAGCTCCGGTATCACCTGGCCGCCGAATTGGGAGAGCTGTTTGTAGCGGCCCGCGTGGAAGTAGGTGAGCTTGTTGTCGTCGAGACCGAGGAGATGCAGAAGGGTGACGTGGAAGTCCCGGATGGGATGGACGCAGTCGACGGCTTGGGCGCCGAGTTCGTCGGTGGCGCCCACGATGCCGGGCTTCACGCCGCCGCCGGCCATGACCATCGACATGGCGTCGATGTTGTGGCCGCGGCCGATGGAATAGACTCCACCGCGCTTGTTGTTGTCGGGCGTCCGGCCGAACTCGCCGGTCCAGATCACGAGGGTGTCGTCGAGCATTCCGCGGGCTTTGAGGTCCCTGATAAGAGCCGCCATGGGTTTGTCGACGCTCTTAATGCGGGAGCTGTGCCCGCGCTCGAGGTAATCGTGGCTGTCCCAGCCGCCGGAGAAGATCTGCACAAAGCGCACGCCCTTTTCGACGAGGCGGCGTGCCATCAGGCACTGGCGGCCGAAAGCGCCGGTTGCATCGCCGTCGAGGCCGTACATCTCCTTGATGTAATCGGGCTCGCCGTCGATGTCGATCACCTCGGGCACCTCCATCTGCATGCGATAGGCGAGTTCGTAGGACTCCATCCGCGCGGCGAGCTCCCCGTGCTCGGGATGCACGGCGGCGTGCTGGTCGTTGAGCAAGTCGAGGGTGTCGAGCGCCTTGCGCTGGTGTTCTCGCGATTTGTTGGGCTGCGAAGCGAGATCGAGAATCGGAGAGCCTTCCGGGCGCAGCCGGGTGCCCTGGTGGAAGGCGGGAAGGAATCCGTTCGACCAGTTGCGCGATCCGCCCTGGGGAAGCGCGAGTTCGGTCATGACCACGTAACCGGGTAGGTTCTGATTGAGTGTGCCGAGGCCGTAGGTCGCCCAGGCCCCAAGCGCGGGGTCGGCGCCGAGGCGGCTGCCGGTATTCATGTGGAAAAGCGCCTCGGGGTGGTTGAGAGATTCGGCCTGGCAGCCGCGATAGTTGCAGAGTTCGTCGGCGATCTCCGGGTCGGCCATGTAATGCCACTGGTCGCACATCTCGATGCCGGACTGGCCGACTTTTCTGAACTCAAACGGGCTGCCGACGTAGAACTGGAAGGAGCCGGCGGCGAGACCACGGTCGTTTTTCGACTCGGTTTTGTGCAGTTCGCGCAGCTTCGGCTTGGGATCGAAGGTGTCCATGTGGCCGGGTCCGCCTTCCATGAAGAGCATGATCACGTTCTTGGCCCGGGCCGGGAATATGGGCTGCTTGGGAGCAAGCGGACTGCTAGCCGGACTGGCTGATGCGGTTATATCCTTCGCGAACGCGCTGGTCATGGCGACCGAGCCGAGAGTGGCGCCGAGACCGTAAAGGAACTCGCGTCGAGTGGCGGCGTTGGAAACTGGGCGAGAGCAGATGGGATTCTTCATGAGAGTTAATGTAGAACAGGCATCTTGCCTGTTACTTTCCAGAACACAGGCAGGAATGCCTGTGCTACTTTTCTAATAGACATACATGAATTCGTTGCTGTTGAACAGGGCGAGACAGAGGTCGGCAAGGGCGCGGGTCGAGGGAGCCACATCGGCGGCCTTCTTGTCGGGGACGTAATTCGTGAATACCGGCAGGATTTCCTCATACTCGAAGGGCTGGCCGGAGAACTCCTCAACCAGGGAACGGGTGATGCTCTTGGGGTACTCCTTGCGCGGGGCGTCGACGTCTTCGTGGTAGACCCGCATCTCCTTGACGTAAGCGAGGAGCTTTTCCTGCTCGGCGGGGGTGGGAACGCGGTTGAAGGCGAGCTGGACCGCGCGCTTCACCTGCTCGGGTAAGCTCCCGCTTTCCTCTTCGACGCGAAGCGCGAACGCGATGGAGCGATCCGTAACGACGTCGCTGTTGAGCAGTGTGAAGGCCTGTGGTGAAACCGAGGCCGCGTCGCGCTCCTCGCAGGAATCATTCGGGTTGGGCTGGTTGAACGTTTCCAGGAAAGGATTGGGCAGGCCGCGGACGCGGTAGGCGTAGATGCTGCGGCGGTTGCGCTGCTGCGGAGTGCGCGAGGGCTGGTAAGCCGGCGCCAGCGAGAACTGGATCATGCGCGGCTGCAGGGCCACTTCCATGTTCATCTCGGGTTTGATGGGAAGGCCGCCCGCCTCGGGATTGAGTTCGCCGGTGATGCGGAGCATGGAGTCGCGTACTTCCTCGGCATTGAGACGGCGCGCGGGGAAGTAAGCGAAAAGGTCGTTGTCGGCGTCGGCATTCGCGAGCTTCTCGAGGTCCGGGTGCCGGCCCGACTGACGGTAAGTTTCCGAAGTCATGATGAGGCGGTGCAGCCGCTTGATCTTCCACCCTTTCTCGACGAAGTCGGCGGCGAGCCAGTTGATGAGCTCGGGGTGGGTGGGTTTCTTGCCGGAGACGCCAAAGTTGTTCGGGTTCCCCGCGATGGCTTTGCCGAAGTGATACTGCCAGACGCGGTTGACGAGGGAGCGCGCGGTGAGCGGATTCCTGTCGTCCGCGATCCATTTGCCGAGGCCGAGACGGCGGCCTTCGAAGTCCCCGGTGAGCGCGTAGGGATCGTCTTCGGTGGCTTCGGCGGCGGGAACGCCGAGCGCACTCAGGACACCTGGGGTCACCTTTTCACCGGGCGCTTCGAGGGAGCCCCCACCGAGGATGGCGGAGTCGGGGCGCCAATCCGGTTGGGTGTTGGGTTTCATGCGAAGGCTGCGGCCACTCATCTGCTTCGCATCTGAATCGGGGCCGTTGTAGACGGATTGCACCATCGGCTGGTAGCGCTCGAGGCGGCGTTCCCAGATCCACTCATCCTGCTTGCGCACCTTGAGGCGGCCCTTCTCGGTCTCGGTGAGGCCGATGTGGCGGGGTGGCTTCTCTTCGTCGGGGACGCCTTTAAGATCCTCTTCGTTGCCTTTGACTTTGGGGAACCCGTTTTCGACGCGCCACTTGTTTGCGGCGGCCTTGGTCTTGGCGCTCAGGGCGCCCAGTTTCGATCTTGCGAAACCGAGGAGGTGTCGGTTCATCTGCTCGCTCCCCTTGAAGCCGACCTTGTTTTCCTCCGCGAGGAAGGGCGCCGGGCGTTCGGCCATCTGAGTGGCGGATAAGGCGGAATACATGCGGTAATAGTCGCGGGTGGGCAGCGGGTCGAACTTGTGGTCGTGGCACTTGAAGCAGCGCATCGTGGTGGAAAGGAAGGTCTGGCCGATGGCGTTGAGGGTGTCGTCGAGGTAAAGCTGGCGTGCCTCGGGCGCCTTCACCATGGCGCCATCCCAGGGGCCCATTCGGAGGAAGCTGCTCGCGACGAGGAGCTCGCTCTCCTCGGGGGTGTAATCGCCCTTCTTGCGCGCCTCTTGAAAGGCCTTGTCGTCGGCGCAGCGCTCGCGAAGGGAGGCGTCGGCGAGCTCGTCGCCGGCAAGCTGTTCGACGACGAATTCGTTGTAAGGCTTGTCTTCGTTGAAGGCGCGGATGACGTAGTCGCGGTAACGCCAGGCGTTGGAGCGCTCGTAGTCGTTGGAGAATCCGGCGGTGTCGGCGTAACGCGCGACGTCGAGCCAATGCTGGGCCCATCGTTCGCCATAGTGCTTTGAGCTCATCAGGCGGTCGATGAGGTCGGACCATGCCTGGTCCGCATCTTGCTCGTAACCCTGGCGGAAGTTGTAGACCTCCCTGGGAGTGGGAGGCAAGCCGGTGAGGTCGTAGCTCGCGCGGCGGATCAGGGTGCCGGCGTCGGCCTTCGGCGCCGGCTTGAATCCAGCCGCTTCGATCTTTTCCAGAATGAAGGCGTCGATTGGATTTATCCTGCCTTCGGCAGGCTCTGCGGAGACCCTTCGCTGCGCTCCGGCCTCTTTCAAATCGCTCCGCGATCGGGGCAGTCCCGTCTTCCATCTTCCATCTTCCATCTTCGGCACCTCTGGTGCCTCTACCGGCTGAAAAGCCCAGATAGCCTCGGGCTGGTAGCGGCGGTAGGTCCAGTCATCCCCAAGCCCTCCGCTGGTTTTGACCAGCAAGCCTTCCTCGGTACGCTCCTGGGTGCGCTCGCGCTTGACGTACTTTTCCCGGGTCTCCTCATCCGGCCAGGGAGCGCCGAGGCTTATCCAGTAGCGGATCTTCTGGATCTGTTCTTCGGTTAGCCTGTCGTTTTCCTTGGGCGGCATCTCGTAGTCGGGATCTTTCCATTCGATGGCGTCGAGAATGAAGCTTTTCGCGGGTTTTCCAGGAACGAGCACGTCGTGAATGGACTCCCCACCTGTGAGGAGTCCCTCGAGCGTCGTCATGTCGAACTCGCCCTTGATCTTCTCCGGGTCGTCGCCGTGGCAACTGTTGCACTTCTCGGAGAGGATCTTGCCGACGTGCAGCGAGAAGAGGCGCTCTCCCTTCTGGGTGTCCGTGAGCTCGGCGGGCGCGGCCTGCACAATGGGCGCCGCGCCCAATAGAATCGCAAGCAGAATCGCAAGCAGCGGAAGTCGCCAGACTTCCGACGACTTCAAGAGAGACGACCCGAAATCCGGACAATTTCGGCTAGTGCGAGAGGATAAATGTTCAGGGTTTTCCATTTTCGTAGAGCTCTGCAATTTCGGTCGCGCTCAGCGCAGTACCAAAAATGGCGAATTCGTCCATGCTGCCATTGAAATTGCGCACGGCGAAGTGAGGATCGTCCCGCGAGGGGTCGCTCCAGTTGCCGATGGAGGCGGGGCCGATGCGGACGATTTCGACGAGATATTCATCCTCGATGGCTTCTTCGCTGAGGATTTTCCCGTTGAGGTAGTGGGTGACTTTGCGGGCATCGAGATCGAGAGTGGTCGCGATCTGAAGCCATCTGCCGCTGAGGGCCGGCGTCCAGAAGGCAGGGGAATAGAAAACCTGTTTATCCTTCTGTTTCTTCGTGGCGTCGCGTTTCTTGACGGAGAAGAAGAGGCGGCCGTCGTCCATGATCTGCCAATGGGGTTCGCCGAGTTCGTGGCCATCGGTGAGGAAGAGCGAGTTATACCAGCGATCGAGGCTGTCGATGCGCACCCAGCAAAGGAAGGTGAGCGAGCGGTGCTCGCCCGGGACGTTGACGCGGACGCGGCTCCCGGTGGGACTGAAGTCGAGGGCGCCGGCGGGGAAGCCGAAGCGGTCGGTCGAGCGCTGCGCGGCGACGATGGCGCCGTCGAGCCGGGAGCCGGATTCATCGGTGAGCGTGCGATTCCAGTGGGCGGGCTGATCGAAGGGGTAGTAGGCGAGGAGACGCGAGTCGCGGCGAAGCTCGCGGCTGTGGGTGAGCCAGGCCGAGCGGCGCGAGGCGCGGACGGCGGCGCGTTTTTCCTCGAGCCCGGTCGCGTCGATGAAGGCGCCCGGCTGTGCGGACAATTCGACGGTGCCGCCGCCGTTGCCGGAACGAATCGCCTTCCCTTTCGCGAGACGGCGCATCGCCTCGGATTTCGGGCTCCATTCGACCTCGCCGTCGAGGACATGCACTTCCGAATGCTGCTCGGTGACATCGAGCCCAAATTCGGTGCCGAGATCGACGAGCTCGCCCTCGGCGGTGCGGATGCGAAAGCCTTTGGCAGGCGCGGGGACTCGGGCGCGGAGTTTGCCGCGGCGCACGCTCATTTCCATGGGGGAATGAATCGTGAAATCAGCTTCACCCTCGAGAATGACGGTGACGCCGCTGAAAAATTCCACCTGGATGACGCCCGAAGTGAGATGAAGATCGCCCTGCGGCATGAGGTCACCTTCAGTGAGGGCACCGCCGGAATCCCAGACTGCATCCGCCTGGTTGGTGAGGACCGCGAAGCCAGTGGCACTTGGCTCCAGACGCGAATCGATCTTGGCGGCGAGCGGACCTCCCGCCGGATCCGGCGCCCAGACCACGGAGAGGAGCGCGATCGCCCCTAGGATGACCGCTGCGATGCCGGCGGTAGCGAACCATGCGGTACGTCGGCCGGTCGCCGGCATCGGGACAATTCTCTCTTCGAGGTCGGCAGCCTCGGCCTCGGCTTGGATTTCGAGGAGGGTCGTGAGTTCGAGTCGCTCGTAATAATCGCGCCTCGCCTTCTCGTCCACGTGCAGTTCGGCTTCGAGGCGGAGAAAATCAGCCTCGGAGATTGCGCCATCCAGAAGAGCGTCGATAAGTTCACTGCGTTCTTGCGGTTTCATGGGCGCGCTTCCCCGGTCAAGAGATTCTGTTGAATGCACTTCTGGAGTGCGTTGCGGATGCGGTGCAGGGTGACCTTCAAACCTCCGACACTGCGCCCGACCTGCTCGGCATACTCCGCAAGGGGGGCGCGTTTGAAGTAGCGGTGGACAATGAGATTGCGGTCGGAGTCCTTCAATTTGGCGAGACAGGCGGCGAGGGCCTCGCGACGAGAGTCGAAATCCCCGGAACGATTTGGTAATTCCTCCGCGATGACGTTTTCGAGGTCTTCGTTGAAAACGAGGCGCGCGTCGCGGGCCTGGCGTTTGCGGTAATTCAGCACCTCGTAGCGAGCGATGCTGAACGCCCAGGCCTTGAAATTGGTTCCCAGTTCGAAGTCACCGCGCTTCTGCCAGAGCGTGGCGTTCGTCTGCTGCACCACGTCCAGCGCCGACGAATCCCCCGGCATCAGGGAATGCACATAAAGGCGGATCGCTACCTGGTGATCGGTGAGGAGCGCCACGATCTCGCTGTCGGGCGCGACGTCCGGTGCGGAGGGACCGCGAGGGCCGCCGTTCTCTGAATCGGGGATTTCCATCGAATTCTTCTCATTACCAAATGCCCACCCACGGGAAAAAGTTAACCGATTTTTCGAAAAAATCACCTCCCGACGAGGGCATGTCCCGGCCCAAGACACGGGCGGAAGACCCAAATAGCCTCCCCCATCGTCTATTTCAGAAGACGCTGACCCGCCCCGGGGACATTCTCCCAGAGTACCTGGTCGCCGGCGAAGGCCGCGGCGTATTCCCGGAAGAGCGTCCGTTTCGTTTTGGCGGACACCGCGCCCCCCGCCTTTCCTCTCCATACTTCCTCACCGCCGTAGATCACGGAAGTCTCACCGTCCCGGTATAACACCCGGATCGTCGCCTTTCCCAACCTCGAATTGCCGGAGCCTAGAGTCCGCCGTTCCTTATGCCACGCACTGGTTTTTTGGGAGGACCGGCGCAGGAGCACCCCGGCCCTCTTGCGGTTCTCCCAAACAACTTTCGAACCGTCAAAGGCCACCGCGTACTCTTCCCCGTCGAGAAACACCCTCTTTGTCCGGATACCTTGCCGCACCGGTCCACTCCACACGACCTCGCCATGGTAAAACACCGTGCTCACACCATTCACGGTTCGGACGCTCAAAACGGACCGCGGCAGATCCCCTTTCCTAAAAGTCGCATCCGCGGCGCTATCGACAGGGGCTTCCACATCACGCGCCGACGCCTGGCAAATCAAGAGAAGAAGACCAAGTCCGGCAAACCCGCCCCGCCACAAGAACCGTGGAATCCCTTCCGAAATCAGCTTCATACGCCCCAACGCCCTACGGCGATTCATTCAGCTAAAGATTGATTACGAATTTTCCTTTGATTTATAATCCCAACAGAAGTTAGCTAATGGTAGTTTTAAGCCACCAACACCTACTCAAGGAGGAAAAAATGATAA
The DNA here is from genome assembly GCA_024638765.1 of Verrucomicrobiales bacterium. Classification (GTDB taxonomy): domain Bacteria; phylum Verrucomicrobiota; class Verrucomicrobiia; order Verrucomicrobiales; family DEV007; genus JAHEJT01. Next base: position 17,157 of record JAHEJT010000058.1, on the reverse strand, counting down.
AATCGGCCTTCTCAACCTCGTTCGCCAGCGCCCTCATTACCGCCATCCTGTTCGCTGCCCCAATCTTGCAGGCGGAGACCCACCAGTTCACGGATTCCAATGGGAATACCATTCAAGCCGAAATCGTATCGGTGTCCGGAGAAAGCGTCACCATCAAGCGCAACGATGGGAGGAGTTTCACCACGAAAACTTCGGTATTCAGTGAAGAGGATCGGAAATTTATCGCTGCATGGCAAAAAGCAGAGGCGCTCAATCGCATTCCACGTCTTGAAATCCGCATCAACAATGGAAAAAACGATCGCCTGGCCAAGGACGGCGATTACGACAACCGTACCGCAGCGCTGCAATTCAAAGTCAGCATTGAGAATGAGGAACGAAATTTTGATATCGTCGACGCCAAAGCCACTCTGCTGATTTTCGGCAAGAGTGTATTCGACAGCGGACGGTTGAAAGTAATGTCAAGGGAATCGTTCGATCTTTCGGTGCCCGAAGGCGCTACCGCTGTTCTTAACGGTGAAGAAGTCGTCTTCAAATACGATGATAATGACTCCGCCAAGTTCGGCCACAAGTACGGCGGATACTTGGTTGTCATCCAGAACGAAGGCGGAAAAATCATCGGGCACAAGTGCGTGCCGGAACCCATGGGAAAATACCTGGAGGCCGCTCTCAAACTGAAGTCAGGCCAGTCTTGCGACCGTTACATGACTCCGAAGAAGGAGTTGTAGACGATCACTCCGCCGCAGCGGAGAAGCCGTCCGTGCATCAAGAAATCGTTTTTGCGAGCCAGTCTTTGACGGCCGCAATCATCGAAACGAGGCTATCTTCGGAGAACACGTGATCCGCGCCGTCCAACTCGGCCAGTTCTTTCGGTTCCCGGGCGCGCTCAAAAATCGCGCGACTTTCTTCGATCGGCACCACGTCATCCGCCGTGCCGTGCACCAGCAGCCAGGGCACCCCGATCCGGCTTCCGCGCTCCAACACGTCCCCGATCGCATTCATGTCATTGACAAACGCGCTTGAGAGTGGGCATTCGGGATCCTCCCACATGCAACCCTGATCCGGAGTTTCTTCCCCGAACTCCACCTGCGCGAATTTCGCGGTGTTCACCATCCCTGCGAGAGAGATCAAATACTGGATGCGGTCGTCTTCGGATGCGCGAATCACACCCACGGCCCCGCCCATGCTGTGGCCGGCATAAACCACCGGGCCCAGGCCCTCCGCTTCCACTGCGTCAAGGATCGCGCCAAGATCCTCCACTTCCTTGGTAACCGTCGAGTCGCGAAACTCGCCCTCGGATCCTCCGTTTCCGGAAAAAGAAAAGCGGAGGGCCGAGTATCCCGCGGATGCCAGCGCCTCGCACAAACCGACGTCCCAGGGCCGATCCTTGTTGCCAGTCACACCGTGTCCCACCACGATCGTCGCCTTCGGCGATTCCCCGCCTTCGTGGAAGGTATACTCGAGTTTCTCCCCCTGTTGATTTCGAATTTTCCTATTCATGATTCTGCGCAAGTGCCAAAGTCAATCACCCACGATGATAGAGCGCAAGCGGTCATTATAGTGACAAGGACATCCTGCCTGTGAGCTGGAGAACGCACCCGGCAAAGCCGGGCTAACTCTTGAAGGATGTGCCCAGGCAAAAATCCTCTCTCCCATTGGGAACTGCCAAGTCGCGTGCGCAGCTCCAAACCGTCCTGCTCTTTCTTTCTAGAACAGCTCCAACTGTCCCCCGCGCGCGGCGCGCCGGAAAGCCCCGGACGAAAGCGCCGGGATGCCGCCCTCGAGACCCGCTCTCCTCACGCTGACCCGGAAGAGCTTTTCCATATCCCTCGCCAGTGGTCCCTCACCCGTAAACCGCGCTCCGAACCTCGAATCGTTCAACTTACCGCCCCGCAATTCGCGAATGCGGCCGAGGATTTTATCCCGGCGCTGCGGAAAATGACGCTCCACCCAGTTGCTGAAAATCTCCGAGACCGCGTGAGGCAGGCGCACCAGGGTGTAAAACGCGGCGCGGGCGCCATGGTCAGCCGCGGCTTCAAGAATCGCCGGAACTTCGTGATCGTTGAGGCCGGGTATCGTGGGCGCGAGGGATACCCCGACAGGAATTCCCGCGTCACTCAACTCTTTGATCGCGCGGAGGCGAAAGGATGGACTGGAAGCACGCGGTTCGAGGATGCGCGCCAGCTTGGGATCGAGTGTCGTCACAGAGAGGTGGACGCAACCGGCGCCAAAGCGCGCCAGCTCCGCCAAGTGATCGATGTCGCGAGTCACCAGGTGATTCTTGGTGATAATGCCCGCCGGGTTTCGAAAACGCGCCAGGACTTCGAGGCAACCCCTCGTAATCTCGAGTTTTTTTTCGACCGGCTGATAGGGATCGGTCACCCCACTGCATGCCAACGTCACCGGGCGCCACTTCTTTGCACACAGTTCGCGCTCCAGCAGTTCGGCTGCGTTTTCTTTAACCATAATCCTGGTTTCAAAATCGATCCCCGCATTGAATCCCAGGTATTCGTGGTAAGGGCGGGCATAACAATAAGCGCAGCCGTGTTCGCAGCCGCGGTAAGGATTTAAACTCGCCTCAAAGCCGAGATCCGGACTCTGGTTTCGTGAAATCACGGACTGGGTGTCGTCCCGGTAAAAGACGCTCCGCGGTGAGGGCGGATCCCAGTCGGGATCGACGGCCCTCAATTCCTCGAGCGCGCCGGCATCGAGCTCCACGTGCAATTGCTCGAATCGATTCCCGGGAGTATCGGGAATTCCCCTCCCCACAACTGGGGCTGACGGTGGGGGCGACGGTGAGTTCGAAGGCGACGGCGTCATAATGCTGTTCTTATGAACACTTTATCCGCGGATCTTAACGTGGCAAGGCAAAACGGCCGGGCTCGAACGCCCCTCGAAAAATCGCAATTGACGGCGCTCTCTTTATATGTATATTTGTGCAAATGCGCAAAATAACAGTTACTCCTGGGTGCGACGCTTTCTTTAAGGCTCTCGCCGATCCCAGCCGATTCGCCATCTTTAGCCAGCTCTGCAATTGCCGCAGCGCACTCTCCGTCGGCGAGGTCCATCGCTGCTGCGATCCGGAACTCGATCAATCGGTCGTCTCCCGTCACCTCGCCAAACTCCGCGACGGCGGTCTCTTGGAATCCAAGCGGCGCGGCCAGTCGGTCCTCTATTCCGTCAATCCCGGAGCCGTCGCCGCCGTCCTGCGCAATCTCGCCGACGCCATCGAGTCCAGCCCCTGCTGTTGCAGCCCCTCAAGCGCACCTCTCAAAAGAAAAAAGAAAGGAAAAAACCAATATGAACGATGAAAAACCAACCCAGGCCGAAGGAGAAGCCGGCTGCAAATGCACCTGCTGCTGCTGCGAAACCGGCAGCCTCCCGGCGCTGGCGAAGTTCCTCAGAAGAATCGCCACTGCCCTGGAGTCGAAACAGTAGGTCACGCGTGAAACAGAAGGCGGGGCGTTCCCGCCTTCTGTTTCATCGCCACGAAAGAAATGAAACGATAGTTTCTACAACGCCCGCGCGTAAGCGCCGCCGTCCACCAGGAGCGTCGCCCCCGTGATGTAACTCCCCGCTTCGCTCGCCAGCAGCAACGCAGGGCCCGCCAGCTCGCGGGGTTCACCCCAGCGCCCCAGCGCCGTGAAATCGGCAAACTGCTGCTTCTGCTCGTCGTTCAACAAATTCAGCGGCAGATCCGTGAGAAACGGGCCCGGGGCGATGCAGTTCACGGTGACATTAAAGGGCCCCAGATCAAGCGCGCTGGCCTTGGCGAACCCCACCAGCGCCGACTTGGTCGCGCTGTAAGAGTTCCGCGCTTCCTTGGAACCCAGACCCAGAATAGAGGATATGTGAATGACGCGACCCCACTTGCGCGCTTTCATCTGCGGCACCAGCGCCCGCGTCAGCACCATGATGCTGGTGAGATTCAACTCCATGATCCGGTCCCAATCCTCATCCACGATTTCATCGATCGGCTGCGGCACATTGGAGCCGGCATTGTTGACCAGGATATCCACGTGGCCCATCGTCGCCAAAGCGTTTTCCGCCAGCTTTGTCACTTCCTCCCGCTCCGTCATATCTGCGACGATATACTCGACGCGCGACCTCAAACCATCCCGTATCTCGGCAACGGCGGCTCTCAGCTCATCCTCGTGCCGGCTCGTGATGAGGACGTCGGCCCCCGCTTCCGCAAACCCGCGTGCCATGGCCTTGCCCAGTCCTTTGCTTCCGCCGGTGATCAGCGCTGCGCGCCCGGATAGATCAAAAAGTCCCTTCTCTTTCATAATGTCCTCTGCGCTTAACCGAAATCAATTCCCAACATCCCGTCATTATCTCCGGCGCAAGACACAAAACAACGCCTGCGGCTGTGGGTCCAGGGTGCCGTAATAAACCGTTTCCTCGATGGAAACAATCTCGAAGGCGGGATCGAAATACGCGCGGATCTGGTCGGGGCTGAAACGATAGGGCCCCTCCTCCCTGGTCTCTTTCTCACTGAAGCATTTCAGGAACAGCCACCCGCCGGGACTGACCAGCCGGCTCACCTGACGCATGTATTCCGGACGGGCCTCATGCCCGAATACATGAAAAACCCCGCGGTCGTGCACCAACCGGAATCTGTCCTCCAGACGGCTGTCCAGAATGTCATCCCGCAGAAATTCTATTTCCAATCCCGCTTTCGCAGCCAGAGCCGCGGCCTTTTCCACCGCGGTTCGAGAGACATCGGTCGCCGTCACCCGCAATCTTCTCCTCGCCAGGGCGAGGGCCTGCGTGCCGGGACCCGTCCCCAGGTCCAGGACCCTTAGTCCCTCCTCTTCCAGCCCGTACCTGCCGAGCGCCTTTTCGACGTCGGGATCAAGGTCTTCGTAAAACCACGGCATCCCGGTGACGTCCTCCGACGCATACCTTTCCTCCCAATCGGGAAATTCTCTCTTTTCGGGTGTCCTCATTTTCGGGTCACATTCCGAAAATCTCTGCAGGATTCCGGGCGGCGGCACAAGCTCCCAGCATTGGCCTTGACCGCCCCGGCGGGGCCGCCCCATCTATAGTGCCGATGACTCTCGATATCGCCATCGTCCTCGGCATCCTCCTGTTTGCCCTGGTCCTCTTTATCACCGAGAAACTGCGGATGGACGTGGTGGCGCTCCTGGTGCTCAGCATCCTCGCCATCACCAAACTGGTCAACCCCGAAGAAGCGCTCGCAGGCTTCAGCAATCCCGCCGTCGTCACCGTCTGGGCGATGTTCATCCTCAGCGCGGCACTGACCCGGGCGGGAGTCGGCGAAGTCATCGGCAATAGTGTCCTTCGTCTCGCGGGGAGAAGCGAGGCCCGCGCCACCGTCGTCATCATGCTCACTTCCGGAGTGCTCTCCGCTTTCATGAATAACATCGGTGTGGCCGCCCTTCTCATGCCCGTGGTCATCACTATCGCCAAGCGGACGGGACATCCGCCCAGCCGCCTGCTCATGCCACTGGCATACGGATCGCTTCTCGGCGGTCTCACCACCCTCATCGGCACCCCTCCCAATCTCGTTGCCAGCCAAACCCTGGAAGCCGCCGGACTCGAGGGATTCAAGTTTTTCGATTTCACTCCCGTCGGGATCTTCGCCATGCTCGGCGGAATTTTCTTTGTCGTCGTCGCGGGACGCTTCCTGCTCCCGAGTCATCTGCCTGCGGAGGAAGGCGCCACCGCCCAAGAAACAAAATTCCTCTCCGAGTACGGTCTCGCTGAGCGCCGCTTCGAACTTTCCGTGCCCACCGGCTCCCCCTTCGACGGCATGCCGTTGGAAGAGACCGGCATCAGTTCCGTCGTCGGCCTGCAAATACTCGCGGTAAAACGGCCGCACGACCTTATCGTTTCGCCGGGTCCCGACTTTTGCCTTCGCGGCGGCGACATCCTGCACGTCCAGGGACGCATCGAAAATGTGCGGGAGTTGGCAGATTGGCGGGCCATGGAAATGGCGGCCGGAGACGAAATGCTGGAGCTGCTCTCCCTCCAACAGCTCGGCAACGCCGAGATCACCCTGGCTCCGGACTCCAAGCTCATCGGATTGACTCCCGCGGAATGCGATTTCCGCAAGCGCTTCGGAGTTACCATCCTGGGAATCCGCCGAGACGGTGTCCTCCACCGGGAAGACATCCCACAGACAGCGTTTCGGGAGGGCGATCGCATTCTTCTCGAGGGTACCCTGCCGGCGCTCGAAAGCACCGGGAACCAACCTCTTTTTGCCGATTACCATCTCCTCGCAACCGAGAAGCTGTCTGGAATTTACACCGCCAACGACCGTCTCATCGAACTCCAGGTTCCGGAAGAATCCGCGCTCGACGGTATGAGCATTGCGGACTCGCAACTCAGTGAAGGACTCGGCCTGAGTATCATCGGCATCGCGCGGCCGGGACAGCGAATCTTACTTCCGGGCGGCGAAGAAAAACTCAAGGCCGGCGACCGCATGCTGGTCCAGGGCGGGGTCGAAAGTCTTACCACTCTCAAAGGCCTGCAGTCTCTCAGGCCGGTGGATGCAGGCGGCGCTGCGGCGCTCCAATCCGAAAAACTCGACCTCATCGAAGCCAGTCTCTCTCCGCGCTGCACCCTGGTGGGCCAAACCTTAAAAGAAATCGGCTTTCGAAATCGCTTCGGCCTCCAGGTGATCGCGATCTGGCGCCAGGGCCGTGCCTATCGCTCTCACTTGCGCAACATGAAGCTGGAATTCGGGGACGCTCTTTTACTCTCGGGACCTCGCGACAAATTGCGCGATTTCTCCAAGGAACCGGATTTTCTTGTCATCTCCGCCCCGCTCGAGGAAGCGACCCCGGAGACACAGAGGAGGGTGCTTCTGGCCACGCTGATCATGGCTGCTGTCATCGCGCCGGTCCTTCTGGGCTGGCTGCCGATCTCCGTATGCGCCGTCGCCGGTGTCGCCCTCATGGTGATCTCAGGTTGTCTGCCCATTCGAGCAGCTTACCGCGCCATCGAGTGGAAAGCGGTGTTCCTGATCGCTGGAATGATTCCTCTCGGCACGGCTCTCCAAACCACGGGCGCCGCCAAATTGATTGCCGGAGGCGTGGCACGCGCCCTGGCGCCCTTCGGCGACTGGAGCCTCGTGATCGGCCTCTATCTCCTGACCTCTCTCTGCACCACCATCATTCCCACCACGGCGCTTGTCCTGATTATGGGCCCCATTGCCATCCAGGCGGCCACCGAGACGGGGATGTCGCCCCAGTCCGTGATGATGGCGATCGCCATGGCGGCGTCCGCGAGTTTCACCGCGCCGATCTCACACCCCGTGAACGTGCTGGTGATGGGACCCGGCGGCTATCGCTTTATCGATTACCTCAAGCTCGGTGTCCCCCTGGCGCTCTTTGTATTCCTCTGCGTTATGCCCGCACTCCATTTTTTCTGGCCGCTGCGGTAACTGCACCGGGCGTTGGCGCGCATTCAAAGTCCCGCCTCCGCTGAATGCGCCCCTCTCGGGGTACGCCCCTCTCGGGGTACATGTCCCTGCGACCGTGACTCCAGTGCCCCCTGGTGGCACGTGGCACGCGGCCGCCAGGACGGACCCCGCACCCGAAAACATCGGCACTAAAACTCGCCATTCAAAAGGACAGAGCGAGAGGGAGTGAGTCCGTGAGTCCGTAACATAAAATGGGACATATGTCCCATTTTATGTTACGGACTGGTGGTGGCGATTTCTGGGTCCCGGAGGTTATTTCGCCTGGTTTTCCATCCAATAGAGACCGCTGCGACCGGGACAAACCAGGTCGATATCGCCGTCGGCATCCAGGTCTACCGCTTTGGGATCGAGACCGAATCCCACGCCGTCTTCGTGGGAAATAGTGTTTCGCTTCCATGCGCGCGTTTCAGCATCAAAACCATACCAGTAGAGCACCAGGGGATCGTAAGCCCCGGGATCCTTTCCCTCGTGCGCCAGGTATCGCTTCCCGGCAATGAGATCGTTCCGTCCGTCACCGTCGATGTCCTCCCACAACAAAGCGTGCGCCTGCGACCAGCTTTCGTCGATCACATGCTTTTCCCACTCGCGCGCGCCTCTCTTTCCGCCGGTGTGCTGTTCGAGCCAGTAAACGCCGTAGTTGTGGCCGCGCCCATAGAGGATGTCGCCGTCACCATCCCCGTCCGCATCCAGCACCAGCATGGGAATGCTGCAGTCGCGCTCCAACTCGAATTCCGGTGACCAACTCCATTTTCCCTCCACCTGGTCTTCCGGCGCGAAGAGCACCCCCTTCGGTCCCACGATATCCCCACGGCCATCGCCATCGATGTCTCCGAACCCGACTCCGTGACCCGCCACCTCCGGCGGCAGATCCCGTTTCACGAACCGCCGCATCCATTTTCCGTCGTCGCGCTTTTCCCGGGTGAACTGCCACCAGGCGGCGAACTTCGTGCCGTTGGGAAGAATATCGAGCGCTCCGTCACCGTCGACGTCCGCAAGAAAACCCGTCTCCATAGCTCCGGGAATGGCGATGGTGTGCTTCTTCCAGGGCGCTCCCGCATCCAGTCCTTCCCCTGGATGTCTCACCCAGTAAATCGATTGGCTGCGATAATTGACGTTTATGAGATCCAGGTAACCGTCGCCGTCCACGTCGTAGGGTAAATGCGAATACCCGTCGAACCGTCCCCGGATCGCCTCGACCTCGCGCACGAAATGCCGCTCCCAGGACGGCGCCTGATACCACCATCCCCCGCAGACCACATCGAGACGGCCGTCTCCATTCACATCGATCGCGGCGCAGGCACTGAAAGTTGATTCCGCATTGAGCACATGCTTGCGAAAAGCAGGGGCGCCCGCTTCCGCGCCGCACGACAAAAGAGCGAAAAGTGCCCCGGCTCTAAGGAACTCGATGGGTTTTTGCACTCCAAATATTCGACCCCAATGCATAGGAACGTTGAGAGGGTTTTGACCAGAAGCCATCTTCGCGTCCACACGATCGCACAATCTTTGTCAAATTTCTTTGTCAAATTCATCCCTATGAGAACGTGTAATAGCATTGAAACCTCCAAGCCCGGGGCGGGTTTGATCCCCCGATACATGACCGCCACCTCTCGAAAAATCACGATTATCGTGGTGCTCGGGTTAATTGCCCTTGTCAGCATCATTCTTGCCACCACCATCGGTCGTGCGCAGGAAGCGGAAACGGAAAAGCCGAAAACCACCTCTCAGCGCCAGGGTCTGCGCAGGCAGGAGGCCTTGCCATCTACCGAGCAGATCCTCAAGATGGCGCCGTCCGGGGTCAAAGTGATTCCGGATATCGCTTACCGCGAAGGCAACGAGGCCTGGAAACTGGATCTCGCCATGCCGGAGGCACGCGGAAAAGAAACGCGGCCGGGCATCGTTTTCGTCCACGGTGGCGGCTGGCGCGGCGGGGATAAGCGCCGCGGTAATTTTCTTCGCGGTGCACTCGAGTATGCCGCCAGGGGATACGTTTGCATCACTGTGAATTACCGTCTCACCGATGAGGCTCCCTTTCCGGCCTGTGTCGAGGATGTGAAGTGCGCCGTCCGCTGGTTCCGGGCGCACGCCGAGGAATACCATCTGGACCCGGATCGCATCGGAGGCTTCGGCAATTCCGCGGGCGCCCATCTCGTCGCCATGCTGGGACTGACGGGACCGGACGCCAAACTGGAGGGGGACGGCCCACACCCGGATCAACCGAGCCTGCTCCAGGCGGTATGCTGTGCGGCGACACCCACCAATTTCCCCAATTGGCCAAACGGCGTTCAATGGTTCGGGCGGCCCGGTGGACTCCTGGCAGGAGACCGGAAATCGTTGGCGGCCAGGGCAAAGAAAGCTTCCCCGATCACCTACGTTGAGGCGGACGCACCACCGTTCCTCGTCGTCCATGGCAGTGCGGATCGCACTGTCGATGTCAGCCAGGGGGATGCCTTCGTCGAGGCCCTGAAAAAAGCCGGCGCCGATGACGTCACCTACATCCGGATTGACGCCGCCGGTCACGGCGTCTTCATACAGCACACCGAGAAAACGGGACCCGCGATGGAGGCGTTCTTCGCGCGGACGCTGAGGTAGCCCGCCACTCCGCGGCGGTTATCACTGCGGACCTCCACGGAGTGGCGGACCACCCTCCCTCCGAAATTCATTTACTATCAGGTGCGCCTGGCGTGTCGGCTCAGGGAGACGGTATTTTCCGACGCACTGCCGCACCAGGGCCACGCTGCCCTCCAGGTCGATCTTGTGTCCGGGAGAAACGTAAACCGGTTTGACTCCCGCCCGTGTCCGCAAAACTGTTCCGACTACCGCGTCTTTGTAAATCAAGTCGGCTTTTGACCAGCGACGATCGGCGACGCGCTTGCACTCCCCGACCAACAGCGTCTTGGCGCAGCCTGCGGCGGGGAGATCCAGCAAGAGGCCCAGGTGCGCCGCCAATCCAAATCCCCGCGGATGCGCGATTCCCTGCCCGTCGCAGAGGACGGCGTCGGGCACGGTCTTCAGTTTTTCAAAGGCCCGCACGACGGCGGGAAGTTCGCGGAAAGAAAGCAAACCGGGAATGTACGGGAAAGTCGCCTTCGCTTTCACCAACTGTGTCTCGACGATTTCGAGTTCCGGCAACCGCATCACGAGGACAGCGGCGTAAAGATCCGGACTTTTCCTGTTATAAGAGATGTCCGCCCCGGCGACCAGGCCGACATCTTTTCGCAGCGGCTTCGAGCGAAGTTTTTTCTGAAGCCGTTCCTGGATGGCCACCGCTTGGTGGTAGGTCACTTCCCAGGGGTGGAGATTCTTGACTTTCACGTGATAAGCCTCCGTTCTAGTGCACTGTAACCGAAGGAAGATCACCCCTACGGTCTGACTTGGAGGGCGACGCTTCGTCGTCGCCGCGGTCATGACGAAGCATGACCCTCCAGCCGGCGCTCATATCTCAATGTTACAGTGCACTAGGTTCCTATCCCAGCCTTCAACTTTGGTCACCCATGAAAGTACTGAAACTCCTTTTTCTAATCACCGTCCTTACCAAATTCCAGCACGCCTCACCGGCCGCGGAAACAAAGCCCGACATCATCGTCATCCTCACGGACGACCAGCGATTCGATGCCATGGGTTTCATGGGACATCCTTTCCTGGAAACGCCGCACATGGACCGCCTTGCCCGCGACGGCGTCCATTTCCAGAACGCTTTCGTGACGACCTCCCTGTGCTCCCCGAGCCGGGCTTCCATCCTCACCGGTCTCTATGCGCACAACCATCGCGTGGTCGATAATTACAATCCCCTCCCGGTGGATCTCGTTTACTTCCCGCAGTATCTCCAGGAAACCGGATACCGGACGGCCTTCGTCGGGAAATGGCATATGGGAGGAAACATCGATCACCCGCAGCCGGGCTTCGATCACTGGGTAAGTTTCAAAGGCCAGGGCGTTTACTTTCCGGACGGCGTCGAGCGCAAAGTGCAGGGGCGATACGTCCCCCAGGCCAGCAACGAAGGATTCAATGTCAACGGCGATCGCGTCCCCCAGCAGGGATACATTACGGACGAACTCACGGATTACGCCCTTGAGTGGCTCGAGGATTCTCATCGGCAACGGAAAAAGAGCGCCGCAGGCGCCAATGCCAGTGCGGCTACGCACCCGTCCTTTCTCTTTCTCTCGCACAAGGCCGTCCACGCGGATTTTCTTCCCGCGAACCGTCACGCGTTTCGCTATGAAGACAAACCGGTCCCCGCGCCCGAGACGTGGATGGACCGGGAGGAAAAAGGCGGAGAATACGCGGACGTCCCCCTTTGGGTCCGCAACCAGCGCAACAGCCGGCACGGCGTGGAGTTCGCGTATTACACCGATCTCGACATGGCGCAGTATTACCGGCGCTACTGCGAAACTCTCCTCGCCGTCGACGAAAGCCTGGGGCGGATTCTAGGGTGGCTGGAGAAAAACGGCCGGCTCGAGAATACCCTTCTCCTTTATCTCGGCGACAACGGTTTTCTCTTCGGCGAACACGGCCTCATCGACAAGCGCAACGCTTACGAAGAATCCATCCGCATCCCGCTGCTGGCGCACTGGCCGAAGAAAATCGAAAATGGCACCGTGGTGCCGCAGGTCGTCGCCAATATTGATATCGGCCCCACCCTGCTCGATGCAGCGGGGCTGGAGATCCCGGATCACATGGACGGCCAAAGCTTTCTCCCGCTGGCCCTGGGTGAATCCATCCCCTGGCGGGACGGATTGCTTTACGAGTATTACTGGGAACGCAATTACCCGCAGACGCCGACCATGCATGCCGTGCGCGGCGACCGCTACAAGTACATCCGTTACCACGGCATCTGGGACATCGACGAACTCTACGACATTTTGGAAGACCCTTCGGAATCCCGAAACCTCATCAACAGCCCGGATCACCAGGAAATTATTCAGGATCTCAACCAGCGTCTTTTTCGCCTGTTGCGGGAGAGCGACGGCATGGAACTTCCCTTGGTGGAAGATCGCGGCAACAAGTTCAATCTTCGCCGCGAGGACGGCAGCCGCGGCGCCAAGTTCCCACCCTATTTTTACGTGCCGCCGGAGGGGTCGGAGTGAATACCTCTGCTGTAGCGGAACTCGCAAAAAGTTCCGTCCCCAAGCTGGGCCGAGCATCGGAACTCTTGGCGAGTTCCGCTACATCGCTTACTCCGCCCACTCGGGGAACACTTCCGGATCGATCGACAACATCGCGGCGCCAAGAAAATAGAACCCAAGCGTGATCACCGTGATGGCGATGAGATTAATCACAAAGCCAATCTTCGCCATCTCGATGACCTTGATGCGGCCACTCCCGAAGATGATGGCATTAGGAGGCGTCGCCACCGGCATCATGAAGGCGCAGGAAGCCGCGAGCGTCGCCGGGATCATGAGGAGCATCGGATTGATCTGCATAGCCTGACTCACGGATGCCAGAATCGGCAGGACCATCTCCGTGGTGGCGGTGTTGGAGGTGAGCTCGGTGAGAAACGTCAGCGTGCCGGTAATGGCCGCAATCATGCCGAGCGGCGCGGCGCCTTCCAATACAGAGAATTTTTCGCCGATTACATTCGAAAGCCCGCTGGTCTGGAATCCCTTTGCGAGGGCGAAGCCTCCCCCAAACAATAACACGATGTGCCAGGGAATTTTTCCGAACACGTCGAGAGACAGAATCATGCCTCCCTTTCCGGAATCATCCCCGGCGCGGGACGGAATCAAGAAGAGCAGCAGGGCCATGGCGACGGCGATGGTGCCGTCGTCGATCAATTCCGGGAACGGAAGCAATTTTCCCCAACCCGGCACAGTGACGACGCCCAGGACCAGGTCCTTGCGAAAAACCCAGAGGACGGCAGTCAGCACGAACACCGTGAGCACCGCTTTCTCCGCGAATCGCATCGGCCCGAGCTTGGCGTATTCCTCGTGCACGACCCGGGGATCGAGCGCCAGATCCGCGGGCACGCGATAGAAGACCCGGGTGATCAGGAGCCACACCGATACCAACAGGAACAGGCTCAATGGCAAGGCCATCAGAATCCATTGACCGAACCCGATGCTCCCGGCGCCGGGAAAAGTGATCTCGAAAATACGGACAAAAGAGAGGTTCGGCGGGGTCCCCACCAGGGTCGCGATCCCTCCGATGCTGCTGCCGTATGCGATTCCCAGGAGCAACCCGACGTTGAGCTTGTGGGTGCGCTCCACGCCGAATGCGCTCTCGGTCTCCGCGATGATGGCGAGCCCGATCGCCAGCATCATGATGGTGGTGGCGGTGTTTGAGATCCACATGGAGAGAAACGCCGAGGCCACCATGAAACTGAGCACCAGCCGCGAAGGCCCGCCGCCGATGCGGCGAATGATCGTCAATGCGATCCGCTTGTGCAGCATCCATTTCTCCATCGCCAGCGCGATCATGAATCCGCCGACGAAGAGGAGGATGATCCAGTTCATGTATATCGGCGCCGTCTCCTTGCCTGAAAGAATCCCCAGCAACGGAAACAGCACCAGGGGCAGCAGCGCCGTGGCGGCCACGGGTACGGCTTCGGTGATCCAGAAGAATCCCATGAGGACGGCGACCGCCGCCATGCGCGTCACCACCGGATCCCCGGGCTTGAGATCCAAGCCGAAGAGGGTAACCAGGAAGAGGCCCAGCCCGATGAATAACCCGATGGGTTTGCCTGACTGGCTGGCGGGTTCGTCACTCATGAATTTTTCTGTGGCCGCGCCGGTAAGAGCGTTGTCTCCTAAGCGCTTTCGCAAGAGCGCGGCCTCGCAGGGATCCGTGACCACGCTGATACGAGCGGGGCTGTTCCGTCAATCCCGACGGGGGTGTTTTTCTATGAAAGAGAATTCGTGCAGTCACGTTTTCAGCGTGTAGGCTAGGCACAAATCTGGACTGAATGAGACATAATTACCGGACACCTGCGCTGCAATCCGCGCCGGCCCCATTCATTCTCGCAAGCGCGGTCCTTCTGCTGACCTGCAGCTGCCTGGACACTGCCGCGGCCGCAGAGAGCGCCAAAGTGGCGGCATCCTCTTTCGATTGGCGCGCCTTTCTCGCGCCTTTTCACTCCGTGACAGTCCATCTACCCATCGGATTCGTCCTGCTCGCGGGAATCCTCGATTTCTATTACCTGCTGCGCCCCAGCACGGAACTTCGCAAAGCGGTCACCCTGGTGATCATCCTCAGCGCCGCCAGCGCCGTCCTGGTTGCGGGCCTGGGAGTTCTCCGCGCAAGCGGCGGTGGTTATGACGAGGCGACCATCGAGAAACATCGCGCCTTCGGAATCGGAGTGGCCGCGGTAACCTGCGTGATGGCGCTGGTCGACGTCCTGGCCTATCGCGGAAACGGCAAGCCCTACCTGAGGGCGGTCTACCGCACCCTCCTCATCGTCTCGCTGATCCTCATCGGCATCGCCGGCCACCAGGGCGGTAACCTCACGCACGGATCCAAATACCTGGTGGAAAACGCCCCGGAATGGGTCAAGGGATGGCTCGGTGAGGAGGAAGCGGAGGGCGGCGATGGCATGCACTCCGCCCAGGCGGAGATTTACAGCCAGACGATCCAGCCGCTCTTCGAGCAAAAGTGCTACCAGTGTCACGGGGAAGAAAAACAAAAAGGCGATTATCGCCTCGATACCCGTGAGGACGCGCTCGCCGGCGGGGACAGCGAGTTACCCGCCGTCGTGCCCTATCGTCCCATGGAAAGTTACCTCGTCGAACTAATTACCCTGCCCCGTGACGCCGACGAAGTCATGCCGCCTGATGGCAAAGAGGAATTGACCCCCCGGGAAGTCATGGATGTCATCTCCTGGATTCACCTGGGCGCCCCCTTCGACGAGGGCGACGAATTGCAGGCCGCTTCACCGTGACTCAAGCCGATCCGCGGCCGGCGGGCCGGTTATTTTTCCGCCACGCAATAGAGGGCCTCAAAAGTCCGCAAAAAAATCTCGCCGTCTGAAATCGCCGGGGTCGAATTGGATTCTTCGCCAAGGGCATTCACCGCCAGCTTTTCGAATCTTTCGGGATTGGGCGCAAAAACAATGGTCTCCCCGCTCTGATTCGTGACGTATAGTCGACCCGCCGCCATCACGATGGATCCCCAATGATTCGGCCCCCGGCTCTTTTCACGCCAGGTTTCCTCGCCCGTCTTCGGATCCAGACACCGGATGGTGCCCTGCCCGGCATCGGGAAGGAAGACGTGCCCGGCGGCGTAAACCCCCGAGCCGATGCTCTGCGGGTTCGGTTCCGTGCGCCACAACCGCTGCTTCTCGGTGATATCGCCCCGGCCGCCCAGCGTAAACCCGATGGAAGGGCCGCCGAAGCCCCCGACCTGGACACACACGCCGTCTGCGATCACCGGTGACGAATACGCCAGCTCGCCCTTGCGCCCCTTCAATCCGTAACAGCTCCAGACAATCTTGCCGGTCTCCGGATCGTACCCGCTCACCCGGGTATTCATCGCGCAGAGAATCCTGTCAACCCCATCGATTTCGGTAATCACCGGGGTGCTCCAGGCACCAGTGTAATGCCCCTCCGCGTTCCTCTCCCCGTCGCCGTAAATGCGCTCGTCCGTCTCCCACAACGTGTCGCCCGTATTTAGATCGAGCGCCGTCAAATAGACCCTCTTGCCCGGCCCGCAATGCTGGATCACTTTGTCACCGCAAATTACCGGCGACGCCGCATACCCCCACATGTGACGAAACTCTCCCAGGTCTTTCGACCAGAGTTCTTCACCGGAAAAGTCGTAACAGAAGAGTCCCGCCGACCCGTGCCAGACCACGACCTTTTCGCCGTTCGCCGCCGGCGTGGATCCACAGTAAGGGTGGGTTTTGTGAGTCGGCATCACTCTGCCGAAGTCCACCGTGCGCACCCACAATTCCTTGCCGGTCTCCCGGTCGAAGCAGAAGAGACTTCTCTTTCTTCCTTCATCTTCCGCGCAGGTGATGAAGACTTTTCCATTGGAAACGATAGGACTGTCGTTGGCCGGTCCCGGGAGTTGTGCCCGCCACTTGATGTTCTCGTCCTTGCCCCAATTCAACGGCGCGCGCGTCTCGTCCGCGATTCCCGTCCCGTGCGTGCCCCGGAACTGCGGCCAGTCCCCCGCGAGCGCGGGCAGACACCAGAGGATGGAGAGAATAGCGGCGAATCGAGGGAGATTGTTTTTCATGGCGGAAACCGGGTGCACTTCGGCAAAGCATAAGCTCTTACAATAAAACGCGGCCACGCGCGAGTTGTTGCGGACTTTCTCAATGATCCCGCCGATACTCCTGGCTATGGACACCTCCTGGGTTACGGTGGACGGCGTCGTGGTGGAGGGACACGGCGTGGCTTCGGATCATAGCGCAGACCCTCGCTTTCCCGGGGGGACCCTGGCCGCCCAGATCCCGCTCTTTCGAGATCGCAGCCTCGATCTCTCCCCTTTTTATCCCGGGACCATCAATGTTACCATCCGTCCCCGCGGGTTCACCCCGCGCAAGGCTTTCCGGACCCTGCGCGACGTCGAGTGGTGCGAGGGAGTTCCTCCGGAAGATTTCTCCTTTTTCCGCTGCCGTATTTCAATCGCCCACGGGACGGAAGAGAAATGGGAGGACGGCCTCGTGTATTACCCGCATCCGGAAACCAAACCGGATCATTTCCAGGATCCCAGTGTCCTGGAAATCCTGGCGCCGCGACTCCGGGGAATCTGTCCTGGCGCGGGGGTGTCTCTGC
>JAHEJT010000057.1:15617-26301 GCA_024638765.1 Verrucomicrobiales bacterium | reverse complement strand
AAGTCCCGCAGCCGCAGCGGCAGCGGCTCCAAATCCCGCTCGAAATCGGGCTCCAAAAGCCGGTCGAAGAGCGGTTCGGGAAGTAAGAGCAAGAGCCGCAGCAAGAGCCGCGTCAGGCTTTGTTGCTGCCCGACAAACCCCTACGATTTCGGGGTCTGAGAGCCGGAAAGGCCTGAATTTAAGAGAACTTTCACCCAGGAGCGGCCGCGCAGCAATGCGCGGCCGCTTTTTTATGCCTCTTGTCCCTGACTCCCAGCAAGACGTTGTCATCCCGAGCGGAGTCGAGGGATCTCACGGTTTCTTGATAGTCGATCACGGGAGCCAACGCTCGGAATCAACACAGGCATTCGCTGGGTTCTGGAAAATGAGAAGGCCCTGGTTGCATAGAGAGATCCCTCGACTCCGCTCGGGATGACACCAAGGGAGAACGGTCTGACAGCAGGGAATATTGTCATTTGACCCCACTTCTGCCATAAGTCTTTAATTGTGAGCATGTAATCGCAACCAAGCCGCCCGTAAGCACCCAGATCTGGCTCGAAGAGGCGTTCGCACCCAAATTCCCCGCGAAATACCCCCAAAATAAGCTAAATGAGTGTTGTTATTTAATATATTTATAGTAATTTTATTTAATATAATTTCTATAAGCATCGGAATGGCACCTCTGGTCGAATCACTCGCCTCCTGCCTTCTCCGCGTTCCCCGGAAGGATCTCCTCCTCCCCTCCCGGGCCGCCGCGGTTGCGTCCCCCCATACCCACCTCCCGACATGACACCCCGCCGTCCCATCACCCGCACTCCCTTGGCCCTGCTGCTCCTGCTTCCCGCTGCTTGCGCCTACGATCCCTATTTCGACGCGCCGACCGACTACCCCCACGCCCGCGCCGTGGCCCCTTTCCTCTTCGAAGACGAACCTTCTTCTCCCTCGCGATCAGCCTCCCGGTCTGATCCCTCAAGCCCTTCCCCGCGCCCCGTGTCCGCCGACTTGCGCGATGCCTGGACCAATGCCTGGTCGCCGAAACAGGAGCGCACTCTCGTCGCCAGCAGCGACTTCCTTACTTCCAAAACCATCGCGGGCACTTCGGTGCCACTGCGCAACGGCGCCATCGCTCTCCCCGACTGCGTGCTCTTCGGACTGGAACACAGCCTGGACGTAAAAATTGCCGCCTTCGATCGCTCCGCCACAGGCGAAAATATTTCCATCGCGCGCGGCGAATTCCAGCCGCAGCTCTCGGGATCCGTGGGACGCGAATCCGACCGCATCGCAGAGGAGTCCATTCTGGCAGGAGAACGCATCGCGGAAAACTTCGACGAGGCAGAAGGCAGGCTCGAGAAAAAATTCTCCACCGGCACGATCGTCGCCGCGGAAGTCCGCTCGGCCTCGGACAACCGCAGCGGTTCCTCGGTCGGAGGGTTCGATCCCACCACCCCGCTCGCGAAATCCGACGCCACCGTGCGCCTGCGTCAGCCCCTCCTCAAAGGAGGCAGCATCAAGGCCAATCGCGCCGGCATCGAGTTGGCCAAGCTCTCGGTCGCACGATCGGACATCCTCCTGCGGGCCCAGGTCCTGGAATTCCTGCGCGGCTCGGAAACCGGTTACTGGCTGGCGGCCATCGGCAAGGAACTTTACCGGGCCCGGCAGGAAAGCCTGGAGCGCAGCCTCAAGATTCTCGAAGACGTCCGCGCGCTTTACGAGGTCGGTAACGCTTCCAATCTCGACGTCCTCGAAGCGGATGCCGCCGTGGCGAAAGCCCGCGAAACCATGGTCAGCAGCCGCAAGCAATTCGAAGACGCGGTCGACAATCTCTGGTTCATCCTGGGGCTGCCTCCGGGAATCGATTCGGCGGGACTGAAGTTCGAGTCCATCGAAGCTTACCCTTTCCCCGAAGAAACGCCGGATGCCGAGGAGAGCTTCCGCCGGGCCATGTCTTCTTATCCCGATGTCCTCCTGCTCGGCAACGAGGTCAAAAACCGTCAGCAGCGCGTCATCCGCGCAAAGAACGACCGGCTCCCGGAACTCGATCTCGATCTCAGTGGCCGGACCGCTTTGAGCGGCGATGCCTTCGATAACGTCCGCGACGGCGAATACGACTGGAGCGCGCTGCTCCGCTTCAGCATCCCCTGGACCATGAAGGCGGAGCGCGCGCAGCTGCGCCAGGCCAAGGTGGAACTCGATCGAAGCAAAATCGCGAGAGAACAAGGGGAGCGCAGGCTTTACCGCGACATCCTCGCGGCCAGCCGGGACATCGACTTCAGCGCACAACAACTTGAGACCGCGGTGCATTCAGCGGATGTCAACGCCCGGAAGTTCGAAGAGCAACGCCGCCGATACCAGGAAGGTTTGGTATCCGTGCGCGACCTCATGGAAGACGAAGAAGCATCCAGTCTTGCCGACGCCATCGAGCTCGAAGCCCGGCTCCGTCTCATCGCCGCGCACACCCTGCTGCAGCAAATCGACGGATCCATCCTGCAACGGCACGGACTGAAATGGTAACCCGCGCGCCCACTGACATTCACTTCACAACTTCCCGCCCTTAATGAAATTTGACGTTTACCGCCAGCTCGACGGAATGGATTGCGGTCCCGCGTGCCTGCGGATGGTCGCGGCCCATCACGGACGCGAATACACCCTCGAATACCTGCGCGAACTCTGCTCGATCGGAAAAGGCGGCGTCTCCATGCTGGGGATCTCCGAGGGCGCGGAAACCATCGGTCTCCGTTCACTCGCGGTTAAACTTCCTTTCAAAACCCTCCGCGACGAAGTGCCCCTGCCATGCATCGCGCACTGGCGCCAGGAACATTTCGTGGTGGTCTACGAGATCAAGGACGGCAAGGTCTGGATCGCCGATCCCGAAAGAGGGAAAGTAGCCCTCTCGGAAAGGGACTTTCTCGATGGCTGGCTCTCGCACAAGCCCGGCGCGAATGAAAACGACGAGGGAGTCCTCCTCCTGCTCGAGCCGACCCCGGCCTTCCACCAGGTCGCGGACAAGGGAGAAGACAAAGACAAAGACCAAAACAAGCGCGGTCTCTCTTACTTCTATTCGTATCTCTTCACGCACAAGAAGCTCTTCATCCAGCTCGCGATCGGACTCTTTGTGGGAATGGTCCTGGAACTGATCTTCCCGTTCCTTACCCAGGCGGTCGTCGACTACGGCATCGGCAATCAGGACCTGAACTTCATTTACGTCCTGCTCGCGGCCCAGCTGATGCTCTCTTTCAGCTCTGCGTTCGTCGACATGATCCGCAGCTGGATCCTGCTGCACGTGGGCTCACGCATCAGCATCTCGCTGATCTCCGATTTCCTGAACAAGATGCTTAAATTGCCGCTCTCGTTCTTCGATACCCGCACCTCCGGCGATATCATGCAGCGCATCGACGATCACGATCGCGTGCGCCGCTTTCTTACCTCCAGCTCACTGACTGCGGCTTTCTCGGTGCTGACTTTCTTTGTATTCGCGACCGTCCTCGCGTTTTACAGCCTCAAGATCCTCCTGGTTTACTTGGTGATGGCCGCTCTCAACGTCGGGTGGCTGGCTTTCTTCATGAAGCGACGCCGCGTCCTCGATTTCAAACGCTTTGAACTCGACGGCAAGGAACAGGATAACCTCGTCCAGATGATCTCGGCCGCCCAGGAAATCAAGATCCAGGGAATCGAGAAAGAAAAACGCTGGGAATGGGAAGCCGTCAGCGCGCGCTTGTTCAAGTTGTCGATGCAGCGCCTCGCCCTCCGCCAATACCAGCAGGTCGGCAGCCTCTTCATCGGACAGCTGCGCAATATCCTCATCACCTTCCTGGCCGCGCGCGCCGTGATCCAGGGGGATATGACCCTCGGGATGATGCTCTCCACCCAGTACATGATCGGGCAACTGGGCTCGCCCATCCGCCAGCTCACCGGCCTTCTCCACCAGGCACAGGACGCCAAGATGAGCCTGGAACGCATGCAGGAAGTCTACCACCACAAGGAAGACGAGGATTACACGCAGCAAAAGCTCCACCATTTTCCCGCTGCCCGCACCCTGACCCTGCAGAACGTTTCCTTCCGTTACCCGGGCGCGGGCCGTGAGGATGTCCTCCGCCAGATCAATCTCACCATTCCGGAAGGCAAGGTCACCGCCATCGTCGGCGCCAGCGGCAGCGGCAAGACCACGCTCCTCAAACTCCTGCTCAACCTCCACCAGCCGCGCGAGGGTGCCATTTACCTGGGCAACTCCCCGCTGAATTCCTTCGACGGACGCGGCTGGCGCGCCCGCTGCGGCGTCGTCATGCAGGACGGTTACATTTTTTCGGACACCATCGGCCGCAATATCGCCTGCAGCGCCGAAACGCCCGATCCCGCCCGCCTCCAGGGCGCCGTCCAGCTGGCATGCCTCCAGGATTACGTCGGAAAACTTCCTCTCGGCCTCGAGACCCGCATCGGTGACGACGGACAAGGCATCAGCGGCGGCCAGGCGCAGCGTATCCTCCTCGCCCGCGCCATTTACAAGAACCCCGAATACCTCTTTCTCGATGAAGCCACCAGTTCGCTCGATGCCAAGAACGAATACGCCATCATGCACAATCTCGGACGCTTCATGCAAGGACGCACCGTCGTCATCATCGCCCATCGTCTCAGCACCGTGATGAACGCCGACCAGATCGCGGTCCTCGACGCCGGCCAACTCGTGGAACTGGGGACGCACGACCAGCTGGTCTGGCACAAGGGCACCTACTACGACCTCGTCCGCAACCAACTCGAACTGGGGGCCGCCTGAATTTCACGCAGACCCGCGCAGACACGTTTCCTGGAACAACTTCATGACTCACGGACCGACATCACCGCCACAAGCTGAGGCCCCGGCCCCGGCCGCGTTCCCCGCCGAAGTCACGGCCGCGCCCGCCGCCCCCGAGCAGGCGTTTTGTGCCGAGGTGCGCGAAATCATGGGGCGCACCCCCAACTGGCTCATCCGCCGCGGCATGATGGCCATCGGGACCGTGGTCCTCGTGCTGCTGCTCCTCAGCTGGCTCATCCGCTATCCCGATATCATCAAGGCAAAAATCACGGTAACCGGTCTCAACCCTCCCGTCGGTGTCGTCGCGCGCCAGAACGGACACCTGGAAAAACTCTTCGTCACCGAATCCCAACGGGTCCAGAAAGGCGATCTGCTCGCGCTCATCAAGAGCCCCGCCGATTCGGACCGCGTCTTCGCCCTCGTCGAGGAATTGCAAAAGCTCGAACCCTTTTTCCTCAAAGACGAGGACTTCAAAACTCTCGAGCTCGGCGCCGAAGCCAGCCTGGGCCGGCTCCAGGGATCTTACTCCGCGTTCCACAGCAATTACCTGCGCTACGCCAACACCATCGCGGAAGATTATATCTCCGTGACCATCACCACCCTCAACGCGCAGCTTGAACGCAAAAAAGCACAGGTGGTCAACATGGAGCACGAGGCCGAAGCCAGCCTCAAGGAACTGGAGCTGGCCCGGCAGAAATACGAGCGCATGGTCACCCTCCACGGCCGCGAATCCATCAGCCTGGCCGTCCTCCAGGAACAGGAAAGCGCTTACCTCGCCAAGCAGCGCCAGAACGCCGAGGTCCAGAAGTCTTTCCTCGGCGAACAAATCGCCGCCGCAAACTACGAGAAAGAAATCCGCGACCTCGAATACGAACGGCGCGAAACTCTCCGGAAGGAAGGTGACGCCCTCCGTCAGTCGCTCAAAAAACTCCTCTCCGATATCGAGATCTGGGAGAACGACTACGTCCTGCGGGCCCCCACTGACGGCATCGTGGCTTTCTACGAATTCTGGAGCGACCAGCAGTACGTCGCCAGCGGCAAGGAGGTCTTTATCATCGTCCCCGAAAAATCGCCCCTCCTCGGCCGCATTCCCGTCACCCAGGGCGGCGTCGGCAAAGTGAAGGTCGGACAGAAAGTGCGCATTCGCTTTAATGAATATCCCTACAAGCAATTCGGTTCCGTCACCGGCAGGGTCCAGTCCGTCTCCCTCGTCCCCAGGCAGGGCGCCAACCTGGTGTCCGTGGAACTGGAATCGCCGCTGGTAACCAGTTACGGGAAACTGCTCCCGCCCAAACAGGAAATGACCGGCGAGGCCGGCATCGTCACGGAAGATATCAGACTCATCGGGCGCATCTTCTACGAGTTCCGCAAGGCCTTCCTGCACGCCTTTTCCCGAGGTGCTGGGTAGGGCTGCCGGAGAACGAACCTTCGTTCAAAACGAGTCTGAAGACTCGTTCTCCACATCCCCATCACGTCCCGCAAACCAAGGTAGGGCGACGCTGCCTGCCCGTTCCGAAGCCATGGCGAAGGCGGGAGCTTGCCGAAGGGTCCCCAACCACCCGCCGACCACCTCAAAAAACGTCCCCGCCAGGCCGCCGCCAAATCCCACGACCCCAAGTTGTCATCCCGAGCGAAGTCGAGGGATCTCACTGACCTTCACTGGGGTCCGCTTGCTGAGGGGTGCGCAGATCTCCCAATGGTTTCGTCTGGTCTCTGACAATAGAAACCATCGGGCCTATTGAGAGATCCCTCGACTCCGCTCGGGATGACATGCGAAGAAAAAGCCCTTTCTTCCATCTTCCATCTTCCCTCTTCCCTCTTCCATCTTCTCCCACTATTAACTATTAACTACTCACTATCGACGTCGGCGCAGCCGGCCCCTGTCCAAAAAAACCTATGAGCCTGCTCCTCACCGCCACCCTGGCGTCCATCGTCCTCCTGCTGGTCCTCATCCTCAAGTTCCGGGTCCACGCCTTTATCTCCCTGCTCATCGCCAGCATTGCCGTCGGGATCTTTACCGGGATGGATCTCCCCGCCATCACCGACAGCATTAAGACGGGCATGGGCAACGCCCTCGGCTTCATCGCCACGGTCATCGGCCTCGGCGCCATTCTCGGGAAAATCCTGGAGGCATCCGGCGGCACCGAAGCCATCGCCCAGACCTTGCTCCGCGCCTTCGGACAGAAACGCGCGCCCTGGGCCCTCATGCTCACCGGGTTCATCATTTCGATCCCCGTGTTCCTCGATGTCGGCCTCGTCCTCCTCGCGCCCATCCTTTACGCATTGTCACGCGACACCGGAAAACCGCTCCTCTACTTTGCTTACCCGCTGCTCGCCGGGATGGTGGTGACCCACGCCTGCGTCCCGCCCACCCCGGGTCCCATCGCGGTCGCCGGTTACCTGAAGGCCGACCTCGGATTGCTCATCTTATTCGGCGTCATCATCGGCGTTCCCACCGCCATCATCGGCACGCTCTTCGGGAAATGGGTCGCAGGAAAAGTGGGCTCCGAAATCCCTGTCCACCTCGCCTCTGACATCGCCGCCGCCAGCCAGGCACAGGAAGAAAAGCTCGGCCTCCCGAGCTTCGGAATGATCATGACCATCATCGGCCTCCCGCTGGTGCTCATGCTCTGCGGCAGCGTCGCCAAATACCAGGCCGACAAGGAAGCAGCCGCACCACAAGTCGAAACCGCCCAGGTGCAAAGCGCCACCGCTGCAGATGACGAAGCCATCGAATCACCCCGGCGCTTCAAATGGACCACGCGCGACGCAGTCCAATTCCTCGGGCACCCTTTCATCGCCCTCCTCATCGCCACTCTCTCCGCCTGGGTGGTCCTGGGCCTGATGCGCGGATGGAAACCCTCTCAACTCATGGAGATGAGCTCGAACGCCCTCGGTCCCGCCGGACTCATCATCCTCGTGACCGGCGCCGGAGGCGTCTTCAAACAAATCCTCGGCGACAGCGGCGCCGCCCAGGCCCTCGCCCAAAAACTCGTGGAGTGGCAACTGGCGCCCCTGGTCATGGCCTATCTCCTCGCCGCGCTCATCCGCGTCATCCAGGGATCGGCGACCGTCGCCATGATCACCGCGGGCGGACTGGTGGCGGGAATCCTTGCGGCCATGCCGACGCCACCCGCGGGCTCACACCTCGCCCTCATCGCGCTGGCGATCGCGTTTGGATCCACCGTCGCCAGCCACGTCAACGACAGCGGCTTCTGGATCGTGAATCGTTACCTCGGCATGAGCGAGAAAGACACTCTCAAATCGTTCACCACCATGACCACCATCATTTCGCTAACGGGTTTCGCCCTCGTTTTGATCGCAGGGTTCCTGCTGAAGTTTTTTTAGTGGACTGGAGGGCGCCGCGTCGTCGGCGCCTCGGTCATGACAAAGCATGACCCTCCAGCAAACGCTTGCGTCACATTTTCTCACCCTCAAGGCGCCGCCAGTCCCTTGGCAACCATCTCTTTCTTCGACAAGCGCGGCCGCACCCGCGCCGCCGTCGGCGTCCCTCTCTCCCGGTCAAACTCGTCCGCGGTCCGCAAGCCGGGAACCCTGTCCCCGGTGGTCGACTCCCACTTCAGCAAGGCCTTCCGATGCGCCTCAATCTCCTCGGCGTATTCGGGATCACCGGCCAGGTTGCGCACTTCGTGGGGATCGTCCTCCACATCGTAAAACTCTTCCTCCGGTCGCGGCGAAATAATACACGCCATCTGGGCGTCGGTCAGTTTGCCTTCTTTACTCAATCGCAGCATCGCCTGAAACGACTCGCTGCGCACCGCGTCCGCCGGCGGCGTGCCGGGAAGATCGTGGTAATAATTCCGGATGTATTTGAACTTTGCCGAGCGCACCGCGCGCGAGTGATCTTCGTAATCGTGCCAGTTCTTTTCCGCGTACGCGAAATTACGGCCCTTTGACGCGGGATTGCGCAGCACCGGCAGAAAAGATCTCCCTTCGAAGGCACCCGGCGTCTCCAGCCCGGCCACCTCGAGAAACGACGGCGCGATATCCACGGCACTGACCAATGCGGCAGTCACCGTCCCCGCTTCGACGTGCCCCGGCCAGCGCACGATCCAGGGCGTGCGAATCCCGCTATCGTAAACGCTCGTCTTATCCCTCGGAAACGGTCGCCCGTTGTCGCTGATGAAAAGCACCAGCGTGTCGTCCGCGACACCCTGGGCATCCAGTTCTGCCATCACCAATCCCACGAACCGGTCCAGGCGCGTGATTTCATCGTAATACAACGCGTAATCTTTTCTCACCTCCGGCGTGTCGAGATGATAAGGGGCTACCCGCACATCTTCGGCAAGATGCGGTTTCTCGAGAATGCCCTCGTCATACGGCCGGTGCGGATCCAATGCCGCCAGCCAGAGGAAGAACGGCTTCTCTTTCGGCCGCGCTTTGAGCAACGGCACCCACTCGTGGCACCCGCTCTTCTCGTCTCCTTTTCCGGTCTCGGCAAATTTCCCCGTCTTCCCCGCCTCGCCCGCAGGCAACTGGAATCCCGAAGTGTCCACCTCGCGAATTTCATCGAAACGGTCCCGCACCGCGTCGCCGAGGTGCCATTTGCCCGCCGCCGCCGTCCAATACCCGGATTCTTTCAGCAGCTCCACAAAGGTGGTCTGGTCCCCGGGCAGCGGCCAGTGCAGTTCCTCGGCGCCCGTGTTATGCGGGTATCTCCCCGTGATAATGCTGGCCCGGCTCGGACTGCACGAACTGCAGGTCAGGATCGCGCGGGTGAACCGCATCCCTTCCCCCGCCAACCGGTCGATGTGCGGCGTGCGCACCTTTGGATTACCGTAAACACCCGAATCGTCCCAGGCCATGTCGTCCGCGATGATGAAGACGATGTTCGTTTTCTCCGCGAAAACTTCGCCGACACAAAGAGCCAAAAGGAAAGCAAGGAAACGCATTGTCCGAGTTTTCCCTTGGAACAGCGCCGAAACAAGCGAAAGATGGAGGGCAACGCGTTATCCCGCTTTGCGGGCTCTGCAGATTGCTTTCAGCTGCTTGCAATGCGCTCTGCGCTTTGGCAGTGTCGTTGCCGCTCGGGCCGGGTCCAATCGCTCCAATTCCACAGTGCACCATGGTTACCGGCCCTATTCCAAAAACCGGTTGCGACGAAGCGCAACCCTCCACGCTTGTTCCTATCACCATGAAACGCCTCCTCCTCTATCTCCTTCCCCTCATCACCGTCTTTCCCCCTCAAGCCCTCGCCCAGCGCCCGACCCCTCGCCTTCCCGATTCGATCGAGATAAAAAAGGATATCCCCTACGCCGAAACCGACAACCCTCGCCAGGCACTCGACCTCTACCTTCCCAAAGACCGCTCCGGCGACCCCCTCCCCCTCCTCGTGTTCATTCACGGCGGCGGATGGAGAAACGGTTCCAAGGACAGCGCGGGACGGCGTCTCTTGCCCATCATCGAAAGTGGAGAATATGCCGCCGCCAGTATCGGCTATCGCCTCACAAACGAAGCCCACTGGCCTTCCCAAATCCACGACTGCAAGGCCGCCCTCCGCTGGCTGCGCGGCAACGCCGCAAAATACAACCTCGACCCGGAAAAAATTGCCGTGTGGGGCACCTCCGCCGGCGGACACCTCGTCGCCATGCTCGGAGTCAGTCACGAGGTCGAGGGCCTCGAGGGCGATCTCGGCGAGTTCGACGCCGAAAGCAGTGCCGTCACCTGTGTCATCGATTACTTCGGTCCGAGCGAACTGCACGCCATGAATGATTATCCCGAATACCCGAGCACCATGGACCATAACGCCCCCGATTCCCCGGAATCAAAACTCGTCGGGGGACCGATCAAAAAGCACATCGATACCTCGAAGAGCGCATCGCCGATCACGCACGTGTCGAAAGACGATGCCGTCTTCCTCATCGTGCATGGCACGAATGACCCGCTCGTCCCCTATCC
>JAHEJT010000057.1:0-15517 GCA_024638765.1 Verrucomicrobiales bacterium | reverse complement strand
CCGCAGTGGGCCCTTACTCACACGCCGTCAAGGCTGGCGGTTTTCTCTTCTGCTCCGGCCAGGTGCCGATCTGTCCCGCGGAGAAACAAATCGTCGCCCACGATATCGACGGTCAGACCAGCCAGGTATTTGAGAACATCAAGGCTGTCCTTAGAACCGAAGGTCTCACCCTTCAAAACGTGGTGAAGACCACCGTCTTCCTCAGCGATATGAAAGATTTCGCGCGCATGAACGGAATTTACGAAGCCGAGTTCGAAGGGCACAAACCCGCCCGTTCCACGGTGCAGGCCGCCCGCCTCCCCCTCGACGCCCTCGTCGAAATCGAGTGCATCGCGGAACTGTAGACCGCGTTCCCTTCTGTCATCCCACGCCCCCCTTAGTGGGAAGGCGCCCCTGCTTGGGTCATCCCGCCTCCCCTGGGTGTCATCCCGCCTCCCCTTTCTGTCATCCTGAGCGGAGCTTGTGGTGAGCTTGTCGAATCCATCGAAGGATCTCTCTGACCCGCCTGCGGGTTCTGTTGCCTGGATAACGGTCCAATACCTGTGATGAATCCGAGCGTGTCGTTACACGATTGTGTTTCAAGAAACCGTGAGATCCCTCGACTCCGCTCGGGATGACAATGCTTGCGAAAAATCCGCCGCATTCCGCATTCCGCATTCCAAGTTCCGAATAACGCTCCCCCCCTCACTCCGTTTCCCCGACCTCGTACGGCGGGCTCACGAAAGTCACCTCCAATCGATCGCTCTTCCACGCCTTCGCCACATCCGCCTCCAGCTCTTCGAAACTCCGGCCGCGCAGGAGAAACTTCTCCATCGCCGCCCGCTCTCCCAGGCCCTTGTCCACCGCCGTCAAATATCCCCGGATCCCCGCCCGCTCGCCCTCCCCGTCGAGGTGCAGGAAGTAATAAACCAGCAGCATCGACGACTTGTAGTTCATGCTGCCGGCTTGGACATTTTCTGCGGTGACCATGTTCCACTGGGGGAGCGTCAGCGCCATCAGCGGTTCCAGCTTGAACATGGTCGTCTCATCATCCTTCGAAGTCCTCTCGGTCGCCGACTCCCGCACCGCGTCCCGGATGCGGTTGAAGCTGTAGCGCCCCTGCCGGTATTCCGCGGCCTCCATGTAATCCGCGATTCCCTCGATAAACCAGGGCCGCGTCTTTCCCAGCCACCGGTGCATGACCTGGTGCGTAATCTCGTGCTTCAAGGTCCCGTTGTCGTGATCTCGGTCCACGATGTAACGCACCCCCGTGTTGCGCACCCCCAGGTTCGCCAGCGGGATCATGATCTTCTTCTCGCCGCCCATGTAGACGCCCCCGCTGTTGGTCGGCCCGCCGGCATCAAAATATGCCGCCCGCGATGGATATAACTCCGTCTTGAAATGGCCTTCCGGAGGCTGGGGTTTCAGTCCCAGCGGGACTTGCTTTACGACCTCAAAGGTCGCCTCGAAAATGCGGCAGAACTCCTTTATCACGCTCTCTGAAAGCCGTTCCTGGGCCTCGAATTGAAAGTGCGGAGTCCGGTAAACGAATTCCTCCTTGTCCCGGTCCTCCTTTACCTTATCGACCTCGATGTCATCGGGTGCCTCCACTTTGTCCGGCCATTCGCCCGGCGGGGCGTTCTCCTTCAATTCCTTGAGGTATTCCCGGTCGCCCGCACTCAAGTTTTCCAGCGGGATGGGAAAGACCTTGCCCGAGGCCACGCGCAACTTGATCTCATTCTCTCCCGCCTCCACCAGGACGCCTTCCACCGTGCGGCCGGACACATCCGTCCACGTGCGCAACTCGCCATCGGCGGCGACGCAAACCTGCGCCACCAGGCAGTACGCCAGGATAAGCGGGAGAAGAGGTATGCGCATGATAGGAAACCTTAAATGCCAAACCGCGTCAGGGACAACTTTTTGTGCCCTCAATGCGCGCTTTCCTGAAGATCCAGCCCGCTCTTGCCAAAGAATCACGCGCTCCCTAGCGTAAATTTACCACGCATCCTCTTCAATGAAACCCATCGTCCAAATCTCCCTCGATCTCACCAACATCGAGGAAGGGCTCGATACCGCCACCCTCGCCCTGCGCGCGGGAGTGGACTGGCTGGAAGCGGGCACACCGTTGCTCCTCGCCGAAGGCCTCCACGGCGTGCGCGCCCTTCGCGAACGCTTTCCCGAAACCCCCATTGTCGCCGATCTGAAAACCATGGACGGCGGTTACCTGGAAGCCGAAATGATGGCTCAAGCCGGCGCCACCCAGGTCGTCGTGATGGCGCGGGCCCACGAGGAAACCATCAAGTGCGTCGTCCAGGCAGGCAAAGATCACGGCGTCGAAGTCATGGGCGATAATCTCGCCTGCCCGGACCTGGTCGAGGGCGCCAAACGACTCGAGGATTTAGGCTGCGATTATATTGTGCATCACATCGGGTATGACGAGCGACGCGGGATCGCGGCGCGCGGCATCCCCATGCCCAGCCCCCTGGACCAATTACGCGAGGTCGTCGCAGCCGTCTCCGTCCCCGTCCAGGCCGTCGGCGGACTCACCATCGAGCAGGCCATCCAATGTCCCGAATACGGCGCCCCGCTTGTCGTCCTGGGCGCCCCCCTTACCATCGACGCCGACGCCTTCAAGA
Source organism: Verrucomicrobiales bacterium (assembly GCA_024638765.1). Lineage (GTDB taxonomy): Bacteria > Verrucomicrobiota > Verrucomicrobiia > Verrucomicrobiales > DEV007 > JAHEJT01. The sequence continues at coordinate 12,902 of JAHEJT010000057.1, read as the reverse complement.
CGGCCGATGGGGACCTGGAGACTTCGTTAAAGCTGATTTGTGATAAGGTACACGCGTACGACGAAGCGTAGGTGTCAGTGTTCAGTGTTCAGTGTTCAGGAATAGCGTCCTCTTCGCAGCGCGAAATGTCGTCCCGCTATTGACATTCGAAGTATTCCTCCTGAAACCTGAACACTGAAACCCGAAACCTCTAATGCAGGCCGTCGTCAATTACGCCCCCGATCCTCACTCCGTCGAACTCCGCGACGTGGAGACACCGCAGATTGGCGAAGATGAGGTCCTTCTCGAAGTGGAAGCCGTCGGCGTCTGCGGCAGCGATCTCCATCAGTGGACCGCGCAACACAGTTGGCCGGTCAATTACCCCGTGACGCTGGGCCACGAATTCGGAGGCGCTCTAGTCGAGATCGGAAAAAACGTCACGGGATGGAATAAGGGAGATCGCGCCGTCAGCGAGACCGCCGCCGTCATCGATCTCGGCAGCCCCATGACTCGAAAAGGTCTCTACAATCTCGATCCACAGCGCAAGGGATTCGGGTACGGCGTCAACGGCGCCATGACGCGATTCGTCCGCGTGCCCGCGCGTTGTCTGCACCGGGTCCCGGATCATCTCCCCATGCGCATTGCCGCGCTCACCGAGCCCTGCTGCGTCGCTTACAACGCCGTGGTCAAGAATTCGCGCATCCAGCCCGGCAACCGCGTCCTCGTCATCGGCCCCGGCCCCATCGGCATCCTCTGCGGCGCCATCGCGCGCCTGCAAGGCGCGCGCGTCGCCGTGCTCGGATTGGAACACGACCGCCCCAGGCTCAAGATCGCCGAAGAGTACGGATGCGAAAAGCTCGTCGGCAACCAGAGCGCCACCGAGTGGGCGCGCGAAGATGATGGACTCGGCGCCGACACTGTAATCGACGCTGCCGGAGTCTCGCTGACTCTGCGTCTTGCCATCGATGTGGTTCGCCCCGCCGGTTGGATCACCAAGGTCGGCTGGGGCCGCCAGCCGCTGGATTTCTCACTGGATCCTCTCGTCCAGAAAAACGTCACCCTCCAGGGAAGTTTCTCGCATTACTGGGAGATCTGGGAACGCGTCCTTTCCCTGCTCGCCACCGGCAAATTGAACCTCAATCCCCTGATCGGCGGCACCTGGCCCCTTGAGCAATGGGAAAAAGCCTTCGAACAAATGCACTCCGGCCTCATCGCCAAATCCCTTCTCGTGCCAGAATAATCCTGTAGGTGCGAGCGTGAGCGAGTACCGGGGTACTCGCTCACGCTCGCACCTGCATTCCTTTCGCGCCTTTTTCGGTTTAAAATGAAACTCAAAAATAAATCCATCATTGTCACCGGCAGCACCATGGGCATCGGCGCCGCCGTCGCCCGGCGTGTCCACGAAGAAGGCGCCATGGTTCTCGTCCACGGCCTTGAGGAAGAGGCCGGCAAAAAACTTGTGGCGGAACTCGGGGATCGCGCCGTACTCCACATCGATGATCTCGCGGATCCCGAGGCCCCGGCTCGGCTCGTCGCCGCCGCCCTCGAGGCCTTCGGCAAGATCGACGCCCTCGTCAACAACGCAGGCATCGTCCAATTTTCGAATATTAAGACCACTGACGCCGCCCTCTTTGACAAAATCATTGCCGTGAACGTCCGCGCGCCTTTCCTGCTCATCAAGGCCGCCCTTCCGCACCTCACCACCACCGGAGGATCGGTGGTCAATATCGGCTCGGTCAACGCATACTGCGGCGAACCCAACCTCGTCCCCTACAGCGTCTCCAAAGGCGCACTCATGACCCTCTCCCGGAATCTCGGCGATACCTTGCACCGCGAGAACGGCGTCCGCGTCAATCATATCAATCCCGGCTGGGTCCTTTCCGAAGGCGAAAACCAGAGAAAAATCTCCCAGGGCATGCCAGAAAATTGGGCGTTCGAGTTGCCTAAAGAATCCGCTCCCAGCGGTCGAATTCTAAAACCGGAAGAAATCGCCGAAGCCGTCCTCTACTTCCTTTCCGACGCCTGCGGCCCCGTCAGCGGCGCCGTCATCGAACTCGAACAGTTTCCCATGATCGGACGAAATCCACCCAAGAGCTGAGAAGTTTGAAGTTTCAAGTTTTCAGTTTCAAGCAGTCCGGAATCAGCGTGTTCCCCACTTGAAACTTAACTCTTCAAACTTGAAACTCGACGAATGCCCCTCCTCTCCGCTTTTCCCAAACTCTACATGACCGCCCTCTGCAAGGACGGCACGGTGAGCTTGCGGGAGTGGGTGGAACAAGCTGCGGAACTGGATCTCGACGGCCTGGAATGGTATTGCGGGTTTCTTGAGATGGAAGACCAGGGCCAATGGGCTCCGCTCCGCCGGCTCGTGGAAAGCAAGGGCATGACCATTCCTATGCTCTGTTGTTCTCCCGATTTCACGCATCCGGAAAAAAAATTCCGCGCGGATCAAGTGCGGCAGGAGACTGAATGGATTATCATGGCTGCGGCCCTCGGCGCGAAATACTGTCGTGTCCTATCCGGCCAACGCCGACCCGAAGTGTCCCGGGAGGAGGGCATCCGCTTCGCTGCCGATTGCATCCGGGAGTGTCTCCCTGTGGCCCGAGCCCACGGCATCACCCTCGTCATCGAGAACCATTACAAGGACGACTTCTGGGAATACCCGGAGTTCGCGCAGAAGATGGATATATTCTGCGATCTTGTCGCCGAGATCGACGACCCGAATTTCGGGGTAAACTACGATCCCAGCAACACCATCCTTGCCGGTGAGGATCCTCTGGAACTGCTGCGCCGCGTCGCCGGCCGTGTCGTCACCATGCATGCCAGCGACCGATACCTGGCCGAAGGCACGATTGAGGACCTGCGGCGGGAGGAATCCGGAAGTAAAGGATATCTCCAAAGGCTCCGGCACGGCCAGATTGGCGAGGGACTCAACGATTACGACGCCATTTTCTCGATACTCAAAGACGCCGGTTTCGAAGACAACTGGGTCAGCATTGAGGACGGCGTCGACGGCATGGATCAGCTTGCCGGGAGCGTTTCTTTCCTCCGGGAAAAGTTCGCCGCGCACTGGTCCGCGCAAAGCTAACCCCCCACCCGCCTCCGAGAGGGCGATAGGGCATTACTTTGGGGTGCAATGACTTGCCCGCGCGTCGGACCGCACCCGACTCAACAAAACAATCACTCCTCGGAAGTGTAACATTTTTTCATACAATTGTATGAAAAAATGTTACACTAATTGAGGAGGTCATCCGGGGAAAACTGCCGGGGCGGGCGGTGTCAGCCGGGGTGATGCCAGCCGGGGCGGTGTCGGCCGGGGCGATGTCAGCCCGGCAGCAGGAGGTCTTTCAGATCATCGTCTTCCAGGATCTTCTCCCGGATGCTTTCATCGGTCTGCAGGGCGACGCTCAACTCCCAGAGCGCGCCTTTGCGGTCGCCAAGCCGGCCACGATGGCGGGCGTAAGCGCACCGAAACTTTGCCACCGAGGCGGCGCCGAGGCGGTCGTGCAGCAGGGTATCCGCCAATTCCCTCCCCCGCTTCCAATCGCCGAGTTCTCCCAGGCATTCGAGGCATAACTCCCGCCAACCCGGCGTCTCCGCGCGTTCCTCCTCGGGAATACTCTCGAGTTGCGCGAGCGCTTGGCCGCAGTCCCCCCGCTCTATCAGTCCCCGAACCTCCGCGATTCTCTCCCCGTGCTCTCCCATTCTGCTGCTATCCGTGTGATCGAAAACCTAACTCATGGATTGAGCATATATCATGCCCGCCCGCCCATAAAAGCCAAACCATCTTCGGAAACAGGACTGTCACACCGGGGGGGGAACCGCAGGCTCGGATCCGGGCTGAAACCGCAAGCCAGATTCGGAGTGCGGTGGCTGGGCACCGCTTTTCGAAGTCGCAGGGCCGGTCGCCGCCTGGCGGGCCACCCGGCGTCAAATCCCCGGCCTCCAGAGCGGTGTCGAGCCATCGCACTCCAAGGCTCCGCACCAGAGCCAGAAGATCTGCGAAGCCTGACCGCAGAGCGCTGCCCGAGTCCTGCGAAGGCAGGGATAATCCAAGGCGGGACGGCCCGGGCGCAAAAACCAGCGTTGACTCCCTAGCCTTTCTTGCAAATCTTAGTGTCCCGGTCAGAAAACGCCTCGCTAGCTCAACGGTAGAGCAGTGGCCTCTTAAGCCATTGGTTCTTGGTTCGAATCCAAGGCGGGGTACTTCCCTGAACTCTCATCTCCCCTCCCGATGTCGTCCTCCGCTACCTCCCCCACCCGCCGCCGCTTCCTTCGGACCGCCGCCCGCGGCGCCGCCGGAGCGATGCTCCCCATCACGCCCCTCATGACTGCCGGCGCCGCCAGAACAAAGGATCCCTTATTCCGCATCTCGCTTGCCGAGTGGTCTCTCCACCGCCGCATTTTTCAGAATGATAAAGACTGGAATGAAGCTCCTCTCGATAACCTGGACTTCGCTAAGACCGCCCGCGAGCTCGGCATCGACGCCGTCGAATACGTCAATCAGTGCTTCGCCGAGAAGGCCCGGGACAAGGCTTACCTCAAAGAGATGAAAACCCGTGCCGAGGGCGAAGGGGTCAAGAGCCTTATCATCATGATCGATCGCGAGGGACAGATTGGCGATCCCGACGAAGCCAAGCGCGCGGAGACCGTAGAGAATCATGTCAAGTGGCTGGAAGCCGCCGCCTATCTCGGGTGTCACTCCATCCGCGTCAATGCCGGCAGCAAAGGCACATACGAGGAACAGCTCAAGCTCGCCGCCGACGGATTGCACCGGCTTTCGGAGAAAGGGGACAAATTCGGGCTCAACGTAATCGTGGAAAATCACGGAGGCCTCTCCTCCAACGGAAAATGGCTTGCTGCAGTGATGAAGAAAGTCGCTCACCCGCGCTGCGGCACTCTTCCGGACTTCGGAAACTTCATCCTCGATCGGAAGACCGGCGAAAAATACGACCCTTATCAGGGTGTGCGCGAACTGATGCCTTTTGCCAAGGCGGTCAGCGCCAAGTCATGGGACTGGGACACCGGCAAGGGCAAGTTTGTCACCAGCGACACTCGACCTGGACGCGAGGTCGATATCAATTACAAACGGATGCTCCGCATCGTTCTCGACGCCGGATACCACGGATACATCGGTGTCGAATACGAAGGCCAAAAGCACAAGGAAATGGATGGGATCGCGAAGACCAAGGCCGTCATGGAGGCCGTCCGCGAGGAACTGAGTGCCGCGGCCTGAGTCCCGCCGGCCGCGGCGTGCGCTTACTCCTTATCCTGGGGCGCAGGTTTCGCCGGGAGAAGACCCGCTGATTCGGGAACCGGAGTCCGCTCGATCGTTACCGCCGGTTCCCCGAGTGGCAATGCCTCCAACTGGGCTCTGGTTTTCGCGGCTTTCTCCGGTTGGTTGAGCCCTTCGTAAACCGGCACCAGGATTTCCCAGGCGTGCCGGGATTCCGGCTCGATCTCCACGGCTTTCTCCAGGTGCTCCCGCGCCTGTGCGAAACGCCGCAAGTTCGCCTGGTTCCGGCCCAGCAATAGCCGGGCGAAAAAGTTTTCAGGTTCACGCTCCACGACCCGTTTCAGAAGGAGATTCGATTCCGGAAAGCGTTCGGCATTGGAATAGAGGTGTCCCAGTTGGAGCTGCAGTCTGTGGTCATCCCTGGCAAGCGTGTAAGCCTTCTCGGCTGCCGCGATGGCCTCCTCGCTCTTGCTCTGGAACTCGAAAACTTCCGCGAGCCAAGAGTGATTGCCGGGATTGAACGGCGCCATATCCACGGCCCGACGGCCATGCTCCTCTCCGGCCGAGTATTTTCCGTGACGGCAATAGAGCATCGAAATATACCGGTGGGCGGAGGCGTCCCCGGGCGCGACCTTGACAGCCTCCTCCATCACTTTTTCGGCGGCCTCAGGTTTACCGACGGCATCGTAGAGGAGCGCCAGATCCCAACTTGCGCGCGTGTAAGTCGGCCGAAGTGCCAGTGCCTGGCGGAAGGCTTTCTCTGCTTCGGCATGCCGTCCCAGTTTATGGTAATTGACACCCTGGTAATACCAGCCGTCGATCATGCTCCCATCAAGGGAAAGCCCTTTCGCGAGGGCGAGCGTCGATTCCTCGATTTGCCCTTTGTCATGCACCAGGATTCCGTAAAGACCGAGCGCTAACGCGTGATCCTGCGTCTTCCGAATCACTCCCGTCACAATTTCGCGAGCTGTATCCCAATCAGGCTTGCGGTAATAAGCGGTGGCTTTCAGCACCGCCAATTCGATGCTGCCGGGATACTCTCGCTCCAGGGTTTCGGCTAAACTCAAACTACGATCAATCTTTCCTTTCGAGATCGCGACGTACATGGCTTCGTACTTCGGATCGTTGAGAACATCGACCTCAGTGAATTTTGCTGCCGGGGCTGACTCTCCCCCCTGGCGCATTTTTTCCTGGCGCCGTTCGTCAGATTGTTTGCCGCGATGCGACAGAAGCACCAGGATTCCCAATCCCGAAAGCGCCACGATGACCAGCGCGCCTGCCGTTGCGGCGAGCTTCAGTTTGACGGCGCGCTGCGACGGAAACCCGGTATGAAAGTCCGGCGTGATGGTGCCCGCTTTCTTAACGGAATCCCAGGGAAGTTCTTCTTCCGGAGTTTCGGGATCATTTTCTGGAGGTGAATCTGCCATCGGGCCGTTCTCCCCACTATTTCCCCAACCCCCACGCCACTCAAGGGATTTCAGGGGAAGCGCTTTTAAATAAAGAATCCCGTGCTCCCGCTTTTGGCATCCCACCCCCCTTTGTGTCATCCCGCGCCCACTTTTTGTGTCATCCCGAGCGGAGTCGAGGGATCTCTCAATGAGACCAACGTCTTCTGTCTTTCAGGAAACCAGGGAATGCCTGGGTTGATCCGAGCGTTTCGTCACGCGGTTGCCTTTCAAGAAAACGTGAGATCCCTCGACTCCGCTCGGGATGACAATGCTGCCCTCGGGATGACATTGCTCCGCTCGGGATGACAATGCTCCGCTCGGGATGACAATGCTCCGCTCAGGATGACAATGCTCCGCCCGGGATGACAAACGATTGACAGGCATCACTCGACCTTCAGCCCCGATAACGATTAACGATTAACGCCGGCGAAGCCAGCATCCCTCACCTCTTGATCGTGACGCGGTCCCCGACTTTCGCCAGCTCATAAAACTTCCTTGCCTTTCCGGCCGGCAGTCGCACGCAACCATGCGACGCCGGGTAACTAGGCACATGCCCTTCGTGCAATCCAAAATCACCGCAATTCAAGCGCATGAAGTAAGGCATCTTCGAGTCGTAAAGTGTCGAGGTCCAATCCCGGTACTTGTTGGTGATCACATACTCCCCGGTTGGAGTCTCGTAGCCGCTTTTCCCGGTGGAAATCGAGGTGGAAGAGTAGACTTTTCCCGATCGAAACAGCCAGGCGCGCTGCTGCGAGAGATCGATCGTGATCCATCGGTCCTGATTCGCCGGATCCGGGTTGCGGCCCAACAACATCTGAATCATGCCCGTGTCGCCGAGTTGCGTCGCGAAATGGATCGGATAGGTCTTGTGCCTTCGGGTGAACACCGATGTCCGCGCCCCGCGCCCCATCAAAGCCTGAACCACCCGTTTCTGATTCGTCCCCGCCGCGAGCATCAACGGGGTGATCCCGGAATCGCGCTTCAGGTAATAGGCCACGTGACTCTCTCCGAAAAGATTTTGAAGTTGGGAGGACACCGGTGAGCGAAGGATCGCGTTCACATCGGCCTCGTTCCCCAAGAGAGCGCCCATCAGTTCGGAATCCTGCCGCGCGATGGCCCACGCCAGAGCCGGCTGTCCTTCCGCGCACCGGACGTCCGCGCGAGCGCCGTGCACCAGCAGTTTTCGCGCCAGGCCGCTCCTCCCCTGGCGCACCATCGCCGCCAGCGCCGTTTCCCCGTGGCCGTCCACCTCTTCCAGATCGACTCCTGCGTCCAACACCACGTCGATCATCGAATCGTTCTCCGATTCCAGCACCGGGCGCAGGCAGCCGGCGCAATCCGCCCCCAAATCCGCAAGAAAGTGAAAGAGCGATTCGTTGCGGGCTTCTACTGCCGCGAGCAAGGGCGTCCGGCCCGATGGATCCGCCGCGTCGAGGGGAGCCTCGGCTTTCACCAGGGCCCTGGTCAGCGGATCGTTCGCGTTGAGCACCGCGGTGAGCAGCAACGGGAAGCGCAGGTCCCCCGGATCGGCCTGGGGAAGCGCGCCGTTTTCAAGGAGGAACAGGGCGATCTCGGTGTCATTGCGCGCCACCGCCACCTCGAGGGGAGTGACTCCGTCGGGATGATCGGGTTGCAGATCTGCCCCCGCCTCCGAAAGCGCGCGCAGCATCGCGAGGTCTTCTCTGCGCGTGGCCAACAGGACCGGGCTGTTGCCACGGCGGTCGTGCGCATCCGGATTCGCTCCGGCCTGCAAAAGCGATCTCGCCGCTTCGGAATCGCCTAACGCCACCGCGTTGAGCAGCGCAGTCCAGCCGCGATGATCGCGCACATCACCGTTCGCTCCATGACGCAAAAGAAATTGCAAAAGTTCCTGGTGCCCCGTTCCGGCCGCCTCCACCAGCGCCGGCCGGCCTTCTCCGAATGAAAACTCGATAAGAGCGCCGCGGCCGATCAAAGCTTCCGCGAATTCCCATTGCTCGAGAAGCACGGTGTGACTCAAGGCGGTCATGCCCGCGGCATCGGTCACCTCCAGATCATCTACATGGCGGGCAAGAAAACGGGCGGGCTCCTCCTTACCCGCCTGCAGGGCCGCAATCAGCGGAGTCGTCCCGGTGCTGTCGCGGCGCTCCAGCGGGGCTTTGGCCCGGCGCAACAATTCCAGTGTCCGCAGATCGCCCTCCAGCGCCGACTGGGTAACCGAATCGACGTGGTAAGGCACTCCGCGTTTCTGCAACGTGATAATGGCCCGTTCGGTGGAGCGCGCGAGGTGAAACAATCCTCCGACGAAAGCCAGTGTCAGCGCCGCAATCAGGAGTGCAGAACGCTTATTCATGTGCTGACAGGGTGTAGAAGAAAACGCTAGCACCCCGCCCCGGCCAGGGCAACCCAAACCGTCCCAGCATCCGCGTCAGCCACGTGCCACCGGGCCCGCGGGCCAGGTACACCTGCGGGTCAACGCTCTTTCAGGCGCTCCTCAATGCGCAAAAGGCTGTCTCGAATCTCGGCAAGCAGAGTCGCGGCCCCAGCCCCAGATGCGGGCAGCCGCGCAGCCCCGGAAGCTTCGCCGCTTCCCGCCACCACTTCGCGCTGATCGAGCACGGCGTTACGGAATTCCCGCGCGTCCACCACGCCGACCAGACCCGCGCCGCCGCCGCCCGCTGTGGTCACGGCGCCGGCGGTCTCCACGCGGATCGAGCAGAGACCGAAGGCCTTCAACAACGGTCCCTCGGTCAGCGTCAGGTCCTGGATTCGATCGAGCGGGACCGTCTGCTCCACGCGGATCATAACGCCGGCGCGCACGATCAAGGCCTTCTCTGTGAGCTTGGATTCGAGACTTTTGAATTTCTTTCCACAGTAAAGGGGGCCAAGAAGCAGCCAGAACGGCAAGAGCGGAAGCCCGATGATCGTGATAACGAAGATCAGCGATCCGCTCAGGAGCCAGTATACCTTCAGCTTGGGATCAAATTCGGCCTCCCGAAGAATCTTTCCCAATCTCGACTCGATCTCGCCCATTCTTGAAAGCCCTTCCCCTTGATCCGCGTTTGCTGTAAGGGAGTCTTTCCCCAAAATCGAAGTCATGAAAAGAAAAACGCATTCCATTCTGCTCTGCGGAGCTCTCGCGGCACTGGCGCCATTCCTGGCCCGCCCCGTCGATGCCGCCGGCGACTGGCCCGAATTTCGCGGCCCCAGCGGACAGGGTCACTCCACGGAGCGCGATCTCCCCCAAAAGTGGAGCGATACCCGGAACGTCGTCTGGAAAACACCTCTCACGGGAAATGGGTGGTCCTCCCCGGCCCTGGCCCGCGGAAAAATCTTTCTCACGACCGCGGTTTCTGAAACCGAAGATGATCCCAAGTCCGGTCAATCGCTGCGCGCGCTCTGCCTTGATCAGAGTGGAGGAGAAGTCCTCTGGGATGTTGAGGTCTTCGCACAGGAGGGCGGCAAGGACGCGCCGCGCGTCCACAAGAAGAACAGTCATGCCAGCCCGACGCCCGTTATCGAGGGCGACAGGATCTTCGTGCACTTCGGTCACCAGGGAACCGCCTGCCTCGATCTATCCGGCAAGGTCCTGTGGAAGAATCGCGAGTTCGATTACAAACCCGTCCACGGAAACGGCGGCAGCCCGATCGTCGTCGACAACAAACTCATCTTTTCCTGCGACGCCGCCGATGACCCATTCGTTGTTGCATTGGACAAGAACACCGGCAAGCGCCTCTGGAAGACACCGAGGAAAACCGAAGTGGAGCGAAAGTTCTCCTTCAGCACGCCGCTTCTGATCCAGGTCGACGGCGCGCGGCAGGTCGTCAGCCCGGGCAGCGGGGCGGTTTGCGCGTATAATCCCGATACCGGGAAAGAGATCTGGCGCGTCGATTACGACGAAGGCTATTCCGTCGTGCCGCGACCCGTTTACGGGCACGGGCTCGTGTTCGTGGCGACCGGTTTCAACAAGCCCAAGGTCATGGCCATTCGCCCGGACGGGAAAGGCGACGTCACCGAGACGCACGTCGCTTGGGAGGTCGAGAAGGCCGCGCCGCACACACCGTCTCTCCTTCTCGTCGAAGACCAGATTTACATGGTATCCGACAGCGGAATCGCGTCATGCCTCGACGCGAAGACGGGCAAAGTGCGATGGCAGGAGCGTATTCGCGGAAACTATTCCGCTTCACCTGTCTATGCCGACCGGAAGATCTACTTTCAAGACGAGGACGGAAGAGGCGTCGTGCTCCAGGCCTCGGGCTCCTTTCGCGAGATCGCGGAGAACGACATCGGTGAAGCGACGCTGGCCTCTTACGCCATCGCCGACGGCGCGCTCTACATTCGGGGCGACAAGCATCTTTACAAGATCGGGAAGTGACCGAGTAGTCCCCACGCGGAGCGTGGGGACTACTCTTGCTCTAAACCGAATACGCGGCGCGCACTTCATCCGGTATGGTCCGCGCTTTGCCGGAGTCGCGATCGACGAGGATGTAACCGAAATAACCGCCGGCGCTGAGTTTCCGGCCGGGTTCGATCAGGATCTCGAAGCCGATGGTCACCTCGCGGCGGCCGATTTCCTTCACACACGTGCGCACCGCCATCTTGTCGCCGAGATTCAGTGGCCGCTTATGATCGATGTGGGCCGTGCGCACGAACCAGCTGTACCCCTTTTCCAGGAAGGCATCCATCGCCATGCCGTAACAGCGCTCCATCTGATCGAATCGCGCGGCGAGCACGTAATCGAGATAACGGCTGTTGTGGACGTGCTGATTCATGTCGATGTCATCCGGTCGCACGGACATCACGGTCTCGAAGACAGCGAAGCGTCCGTCCAAGTTTTCGGAATTCGCGGGCATGGTCATGGTCATACCGGATGCCCGCCTTTCCGGCAACGGCGGAGAGAGGGTGGACAAAGCAGGAGGACGAGGCCGATTCTCAGGTTCGAAGGCTCTTTCGGCTCCCTACTGCCGACTACCGACGTGCCCGCACGAGAATCGTCAGCCCGCCCGCTAGTGTCATCCCCCGCCCCTTCCTCGTCATCCCCCGCCCTCAGCTCTGTCATCCCGAGCGAAGTCGAGGGATCTCTCGCATTTTTGCTGAGTCTTCGATTGGCAGAAGAGTCGGAAGCGTCACATGGATGCGCTGGTTTTCTGGATAAGAGGAGGGGTTGGATATCGAGAGAGATCCCTCGACTTCGCTCGGGATGACAGATCGTAAGTCGTCCGTCTCGCGTCTCTAGTCTCCCGACTACTTCCGACTAATCAGCTTCTCATTCCTGCGAATTTTCCCGATTTCGCAATGCAGGCACGAGAAATAAGCCTACCGGGATATTTTTATTTCCATGGGGCCCCGCCCTCCCCGCCTGCGCTAATTCCCCTGAAAACAAGGGCTTTCCGAGGCGATCTCATAATAAGCATAATTCGCATACCTCCTAAACCAAGGAGCATTACTCAAAATAATAATTATTATTATTGACTGTCGATTCTAATAATAGTATTATTTATGCAAATGAAGCTGACTTATCCCCACCTGTGGTCGCTCCGTCTCGCCGCCCTCCTGGCCATCCTCCGCACCGTCGCGCTGGACGCCGCCCTCGTCCTCGGCGCCCTCTCGCTCCTCGCCAACCGGGCCCTCCTCCTTCCGGCCCTGATCACGATCGCGGTCTCCGTCATCCTCATGCTCGTCAGCTTTGCCCAGGCCCCGGACCTCAAGTGCGTCCTCTGCCGCGTCCCGCTTTTTCTCCCCAGAAACTGCTCCAAGAACCCGAAGGTAAAGACCTTCCTGGGCAGCCGCCTTCTTCGCATGTGCGGTGAGATCCTTTTCAGTTCCAACTTCCGCTGCATGTATTGCGGCGAACGCTGCGGCTGTCGCAAGTCTTCCCCCTCCCAAAGTCCCCGGCCCTCCACAGGCCATGGGCTCCGGACCGGTCACCCCATCCCCAGCACCCCGTCCCCCCAACCGGTCCGGACGCTCCCTTCCCTTCGTGAGACCCATGCCGCCTCGGCCCCTCTCCCCACCCCCATCCCCCAGCACGCCGCGCACCAACGCCCCATCACCTCTCTGCCCCGTGAGTTTCCCGTGCCCGTGACGACGCAAACGCCTCCCCGCGAAGAAGCCGGGCGCGACCGGGAACTTGACGATGCCGCCATGGCTTTCGCCCTCAAACTCGCCATCACCGCAATTCCCGAACAAGACAGTCTTGCTTACAAGAAACTCTGGCACCAACCCATCTCCACCCGGTAACCCCCCCAAACACCCCGGTC
>JAHEJT010000056.1 GCA_024638765.1 Verrucomicrobiales bacterium | reverse complement strand
GTCCACCAGGACCTCTTTCACTAAATCCCGCGCGCCCACCGAAACGCCACCCGCCAGCAAGACCATGTCCATCTCCTCCAATGCCTCGCCGATTGCATCGCCTAACGCCTCCCGGGTGTCTCCCGCGCGCCAGTGCCGGGCCTCGCCCGCACCAGATCGCCGCAGCAGTGCAAGCAACATGGCGCTGTTGCTGTCGTAGATCTCCCCTGCACCCAAGGAGGCCTCCTGCCCCGGAGCCACCAGTTCGTCCCCCGTCGTGATCACCGCGACCCGCGGCGCCCCACCCACCTCCACCTGCTCCAACCCCTGGGAAGCAAGCAGTCCGATCTTCTGCGGCGTGAGCCGCTCCCCCCGCCGGGCGATCGTCTGGCCGACACACGTGTCCGCCCCGGCCCGTCTAATGAACTCGCCTTCCTCGACCGGCCCGCGAATACAAATCGTCGTCCCGCCCGCGTCGACGTCGACGTCCTCCTGCATCACCACCGCGTCCGCTCCTTCAGGGAGGGGCGCCCCAGTAAAAATCCGGATCGCCTCACCTTCTCCCATGCGCAGGCACCGGTCTTTCCCCGCCGGCTGCTCGCCAATCACACGCAGCTTCCTCCCCACCTCCCCCGCGTCTTCCGCCCGCACCGCGAATCCATCCATCGCAGAGTTATCAAAGGGCGGCGATGCCACCTGCGCCACGTGATCGCCCGCCAGGAATCGGCCACCCGCCTCCGTCAGCGCCAATGATTCAACGCTTCCGGAAGACACTCCTGCCAGGATTTCGGCGCGCGCCTGTGCTTCTTCGATCATCTACCAACTGAGTCTCTTCGCTCCCCGGCTGGACCTCAAGAAATACCCCGTGATCAATCTCGGGAGCCCCCGACACAATATCCGCCACCAGGAAATACTCTTTCCGCTCTCCGCTGATCCGGAGTTCCCCCGTCTCAAGCCCCGCCATCTTATCCGAAAACACCACCAGCCGGTCTCCCGCTTCCAGGGGATGCTGCTCAAAGGCCCCCAACAGGACAAACCCCGCCTCGCGATTCACGAACGTTACCTTGCCTACCGCCGCGTATTCGGCCGGACCTATGGCATCATTCAAGACAACGGCGGCCTCCTCCGGCGACCTCCCCGTGGCGCACCCCGCCAGCACATAACAAGCTCCCACCGCAATCGACCTGAATCGCCACATACCAATGATTAGAATGCCTCCACTTCAACCCGAAAGCAAATGACGAGCCGGGAGGGTAACAATCGCTCCGCGATCCGCGTCCTGCGCGCCTCGAAAATTTTAAAATTCTGCATAGGCGCCGCTTATGGCTCGTCTGTATGAATGTGAAAAACAACGGAAAGAAAGATCACGATCCTCTGGTGCTCAAGATCTCCTTCGACGTCCGCTCTGTCGACGAACTCGCCGGCCTCACCTGCGAGCAAGATGATGACTCCACGTCCCTTCCGCAGGCCGAGGCCGACGGCCATCCGATGCGCCTCGGAATGCTGCTTCAGCCGAAATCGGACCCGGAGGAATCCGAGCCGAAGATCGACCTGGGCGAGCTTCTTGCAGACCCCGAAATTGTGGGGCTTCCTTCCCTGGAAGCTGCCCAGGGCGTGCGCCTGGAGCCCCGCCAGGATCTGCCACTCTCTCGCATGGCCCGTCCCGGCATGGATCTCGGAGTGAATTCCGATTCCGACCCCGCCGAGTCTTCTTTCCTCCCCGAAGACGGCGACGCCGACATCGAGTTCACCCTGGTGGTCTACGTCTGAAACGATTTCTGTCCCATGCGTCGGGATCTAGTGCAGTGTAACATTGAGTTGTGATCACCAAATGGAGGGTCATGCTTCGTCATGACCGCGGCGACGACGAAGCGTCGCCCTCCAAGTCAACACGCCGGGGTTCATTTTCATCTGTTACAGTGCACTAGTAGGCGGTGGCGGCCGGCGGTGACGAAAATCCCGCCGGTCGCCAATTTGCAGCCGCGCGAGAACCAGTAAGGCGAGGCGTCCCTGCCACGGAACCGAAATTCCCGGCCTCACTTCTCCCATCTCCGCCGGCGAAGCCGGCACCTACGCCTCCTCCGGCCACGAAGCACCTACCTCTTTGAGGAGGGATTTCGCCAGCATTGGCGGCAAATTCGGGTAAACCGACAGTAACCGGGCCAACAGTCCACTGGCGCGCGCCGCCGCGAAACTGCTCCCCAGGACGCTGCGCACCTCCCCCCGCAACCACAGCGCCTTGGATTCCTCACCCTGCGCTCCGAACTCCACCAGCCCTCCCTCACGGAAATACAAGGCCTCGGGATCACCTTCGATTCCCGTCACCGCTATCACCGTGGGAAAATGGGCAGGCCATTCCGGAGTCGATTGATCGATGTTGTTGCAGGCGGAAACCACGTGCACCTTGCGAATATAAGCCTGATCAACCCACGACTTATAGCTCATCACGAACTCTGATCGCCCCGGACATCCGAAGCTGCAATTGAGAATGTTGTACCCGCGGGAAATGCATTCTTTGACCCCCGCGCGGACCACCGATGACCGGGATTCTTTGAAGCTGCCCAGGATCCGGATGCTGCCGATCTCCGCGTCCGGCGCGAGCGTCCGAATAATGCCCGCCACTGCGGTGCCATGCCCGAAGACATCCTGCCCATCCCCTTCCGACACCTGGATGGCCCCGCCCTCGACCGACACCGTAATATCGTCACGAAGCTCCAACCCGTTCAATCCGGGGTGACTGACATCGATCCCGCTGTCGAGAACGCCGATGCGCACCCCTTCCCCCGTGCCTTCCTTCAACGCCTGCCGGGCGTCCTCCGGATCCACCCACCGGCCGTCGCTTTCGGCCGTATTACTGCTCATCCCAACCCAGCAGATGTTCAATCAAGCGAAGATCCAGAAGCCTCTGCACCGAGGCCGTCGCCAATTCAACCTCCCTGAGGTCGTTCTGACTGAATCCTCGCGCCGGCGTCTCCTTGTCTTCCAGTTCGGAAAGCTGCACACAGGACACCACGCCCCGGATGTGCTGCGCAAAATAAAAGGGCACCGCAATCATGGCCTCCGTCTTGACCCCAAGCAATTCATCCAGGACCGGGCTGTGGCCCGGACGACCATGAATTCCGTTCTCACAAAACGCCTGCCCCGTCGCGTAAACCATGCTGATAAGACCGGAAGAAAGCGGTTGTTTGTATTCGCCGACGGATTCCTCCACCCGCCTGCCGTGCCCAGACACCAGCGCCAACTGATCTTCTTCGGAATCCGCCAGCCAGATTCCAACCGCGTCCGCCCTGGCAGACTGACACCCGCGCTTGAGCACGGACGCCATCAGGGGCGTGTAAAGCTCGGAGAATCCCTCCGGCAACATGCTGTCGGCGGCCCGCGCCAGGGAATCGCGAAGCCGGTATCCCAGCTCCGAGAGCTCCTGCGGGGCCAGAAGATTCAGACTGTTCTGAACGGTATCCATCCCCCCCCTCAAACGAATCTCAATGTTCTTCGCCGGCCCGCGCGCTCTTCAGACGCTCCACCAGGTATTCGAATGCCGAGCGGTTACTCAATAATTCCCGGCACAAAGAGTGCCGCTCTTCCTCCCCCAGTTTTCCATCGCTCAACAAACGGATTTTCTCTTCCATCTCCGGGGTCAGGGCCTCCGAGGACAAGCCGACGACTTCAGGCGCAAAGTCGCGCAAGAATTGGTCGATGACTTTTAGAGATTCTTCCATGTGCTCTGGTGATTTCCACTCCCGCCCCCAACTCTCTCTAGACGACGAAAAGAATCGGCTCCTTATGCAGAAGAGTCCCGATCAGTTGTGTCCATCTCGAAAAAATCAGAAGAATTCTTACATAGATTAATAAAATCGTCCCACTCCAGTTCCAACCAGGGATCAGCCCGCCGGACGTGACGCAAGGTTTCCGCCCGCACCGATTCGATGGTCGCA
The DNA here is from genome assembly GCA_024638765.1 of Verrucomicrobiales bacterium. Classification (GTDB taxonomy): domain Bacteria; phylum Verrucomicrobiota; class Verrucomicrobiia; order Verrucomicrobiales; family DEV007; genus JAHEJT01. The sequence goes on along the minus strand of JAHEJT010000056.1, from coordinate 22,547 downwards.
GACAAGTTCCTGCTGACCTTGCTCTGACTCCATCCCCAGATCCGGGCCACTCGCTCCTGGCCGACACCTGCAAAGCCGACCAGCTTCAAGATGAGCAGTTCTTCGGGATCACAGTGCGAAAAACTGGTCAGCAGTGCCTGACGCAAGAGGTCGATGAGCCGGTCTTCACCCGGGGTCACTCCGCTCTCCCCGGGCAACTGATCGAACGGATCCCCGCCACCACGGACATCGGCGCGCCCGTACTTGCCGGGTAACTGGCCGCGAAATCGCTGTCGTCTCTTGAAATCGATCAAGCGGTTCAAGGCGACACGCGAAAGAAATGCCTCCAGGTTTCCTTTGCCGTGATACTGCGCCAGCAAAGGACGGCGGCCACCGTGGCTGTCAAAGCAATCACTCCACACATCCGCAACGATATCTACCGCCTCGGTCGGCGTCGCCCCCCTGCCCACGAGGATCTGCTCGAGCTTCTTGGTCGTCTCCGGCTTCCTGATGGCGCAGGCCGCCTCCTCGTCCCCGGAAAGCGCGGCTTCCACCCGGCGCACTTCCTCGTCCTTAGTTTGTGGACCACCCATGGGAAAGTCATTTTCGCACAGAATGCCTCCGGGCTGTCAACGGGAAAGCACCCCTTCCTTGGAGATACTGTTCCTCCCGGCTAACCCGCGAATTTACCCGGCGGCTGATGGGTGCAAGTCCTTGATCTTAGCGGTTCCACGGTGGTTTTTACCGTTTTTTGCATAGGCCGGAGGCGGGATCGTCTTGTGATTGGAGCCTTCGTGAAGCCACCCCTTGTCCTCCTCCAGCCACATGAAAGCATCCAGGAATTTCAGGCTCAGCCCAGCGGCAATCGTCCTCGACTCTCTCCCCGATGATCGGGACGGCCTGCCCAGCGGCCACACCTGGGAAATCGGCCCGCCGGTCCTTTCTCCGACCGGTGCGGAATCGAACGCAAACACCAGCTCCCCGCAGTAGTCCCGCTGCGGGGAGCTCGGCGGGCCGGACGAGCCACAGCATCGTCCCCGCCCTCCCACGACATGTAACCGCGCTCGTAAGAGCGTGGTCCGAACCAAATTGGAGTAAAGACAATGTAGCGTGGATCCGGGCAGCCTCCGGTTTTCTCATAAACGCGCCCCACCGTTGGCTCCTCCACCCCCGGGGCAAGGTCAGGCGCCCGCCAGCCCCTGCTTGGTCGCGACACCACGACGGCTCAACCCCACCCTTGAATGCATTGCCATCTTTGCCCCTTATATTTTATCAAGGGAGTCATGAAAGCCAACGCCATCGCCGCCGGCATCATCTTCCTGCTCTCGATCACCCACCTTCCGGCGGGCGCACCCCGTGAGTGGACCAATCAATCGGGCGAAAAATCGTGGCCTCACTGGTTGAAGTCACGGACACGGAAGCTCGATTGAAGGTCGGAATGAAAATCACGAAAGTCCCCATCGCCACCTTCAGCAAGGCCGATCAAGCCTGTCTGCGCGCAGAGCTTCAGAAAAGGCGGTGGACCTCGAAGCCAAGACCATACGCTGGCGATCGAATTCGGGCGGCGGACACGACTTCCGGCATATCCAAGTAGAGGTGGGCGACGTCTGCGGCCGGACGCTCAGGCTCATGGTGGTCTGGCTCGGCGACGATGGCAACAGGGCCCGCTACGGGCGCTTCAAAACCCAGAAGAAAACCGTCAAGGCAGATGGCATCTACAATTTCCAGGTGACGTGTCCGAACCTTATCAGACGGAAGTTTGACAGAAATTACCGCGGCTTTGCTGTCAGGGTCGGCAATGCGAAAGGACTGTCACTCGGTGAGACCGCCAGCATGCCCGGACTCGCTCGATTCTTACCCCAACAGTAGCGCGCGAGGGCCGACTGCGTGACCGCGTTAGCGGTCTTTCCTGGAAGCCGAAGGCACTTCAGCAGAGCCACCGCGCGCAGCGCTGTGGATAAAGGGAGGCTCCTCCCGAACCGCGATCGCCCCGCGGAGCGGGGCAAGAGCGGACTGCGTGACCGCGTTAGCGGTCTTTCCTGGAAGCCGAAGGCACTTCAGCAGAGCCACCGCGCGCAGCGCTGTGGATAAAGGGAGGTTCCTCCCGAACCGCGATCGCCCCGCGGAGCGGGGCAAGAGCGGTGAGGGAGGGATTCGAACCCTCGGTACCGTTTCCGGTACGCAGCTTTAGCAAAGCTGTGCTTTCGACCACTCAGCCACCTCACCGTGAGTCGAAATTTTTTGGATCTGTGCGCCAATGGATAAACGGAAGGTTCAGTTCCGCACCCAGGCAGGCATTAAATAACCAGACAATCCACCAGTCGTCAACGTTGCGGCGTATTCCGCCCGGAGGCGGCCTCGCCGGGCCACCCTTGCAACCTCTCTTCCCCCGCCGTAGCTTCCGCCCTCATGCGCGAAGCCCCGCCCTTCCCCCGGAAATCCCCACCCCTCGCCCTCCTCCTCGGCGCCGTCTTTCTCATCGCCTCCCCCTCTACCACCGCCTTTGCCCAGCAAACACCCTTCATCCAGCAACTCAAGAAGTTCCTGGAATCTCAAAACCGCCACCTCGAAGAGGGGAATTTCAACGCCTATCTCAACGCTTTCGCGGATTCAACAGGAGCGCGGGCCCGGCAAAGCACCTTCCTCGCGCTAATGCGCACCTCGCCAGCCCGTAATCTCCGGCTCCGCCTCACCAGCCCGCAAACTCTCATCCTCACCCAGGGGACCCGCATCGAAAACGCCTCCGTCATCATGGAATATGAAATTCCCGACCGGGACACCTCGCATGCTTTCCAGAGCCCGGCGCGGTGCGATTTCCTGGTATCCCACGCCGGTCAGAACTGGAACATCACCAAATTTGACTTCGAACGCCAGACTCCTTTCTGGCTCCTGGGATTATCAGAATCGACGAGCACAGATCATTTCCTTCTCTTCTTCAACCCCCGTTTCGAGTCGCCCGAGTCCGCCGGCGAAACCGGCCGACAGCTTGAGCGCGCCTACAAAAAACTCACGCGGGAGAAATATCTCCAACTGGCCGATCGCTATCCGGTATTTCTCGTGCCCCGCGAGGATCACTTCAAGAAAATCACCGCTATGGATCCCGGCCGCTTCGGCGCGGCCACCTCTTCCACTTACCAGGTCGTCGAAGGCGGATTTGCCGTCCGGCAGCGCGCCCTCTATATCAATAACGGGCTCCTCCTTTCCTCTGGCCCCGGCCGCCCGGTTCCAGGGCGCGACCAGACGCTCCTCCACGAGATGGTCCACCTCGCCCTGGTCGACGTGACGCGCCCCTACACCCCAACTTGGCTGGTGGAAGGCACCGCCGTCTGCCTCGCGGGCCAGCGATCCACCGCGAGCCGGCAGGCGTTGCGTGTCTCGGGCGCGCTCCAGGCCATCAGCCTCTCCGGCTTGAGTCGGGGCGCTCTCCCCGGGAGTCGATTCGGTTCAAAATTTCATCTCAACCTCGAATACCAGTTCGCAGCCGAAACCGTCGCCTTTCTCATGGATCAGATCGGCCGGGAGAAATTCTTCGAGTTTTACCGCTCGTTTTCCCGCATCCCGTCGGAGGAGTTGCGAGCGCGGATCGACGCGAGCCTGAACCCGCAGCCGGGCGATCCGGCACCCCTTCCCAAGATCATGCACTTGCTCACCCTGGAGCTGACCCCCCGGCACTGTGGCTTCGATCTCTACGAACTCGATCGCCGGGTAAAAAACCATCTCGCGGCAAAAGCCTTCTGAGCCAAAGCCTTTTGCACCAAAGTTTCTTGAGCACCCGCCTGCTCACCGGCGCCCGCGAAACCCACTCAGCCAATCCCTGCCAGCGCCCATCTCCGTAACAAAATTTGGGACATATGTCCCAAATTTTGTTACGAGCCTGAGACGTCGCGTGGGCCGGCGGGAATCTGGAGAGATCCTGAGCCTCGTTCATGTTTCATGTATGAAAATCCTTGCCCGAAGCGCCCTCGGTCCGGCCGATGTTTCATGCAGGAAAATCCGTGCCCGAAGCGCCCTCGGTCCGGCCGATGTCTCATGCAGGAAAATCCTTGCCCGAAGGGCCCTCGGTCCGGCCAGATCCCCGTGATCGCAGACGAACCGAATGCGAGAACGAAGCCGTGGCTATCAAGGCACTTCGCATCCCGCGCACCCCGGCACCCCTCCAGTCCTCCGGCTCAAAAAAAAAACAAAAAATCGGACATATGTCCGATTTTTTGTTCCAATCCGCGGGCGCGGTTGTCGCCATCGAGGGGGGGCGCTCTCGCGTCTGGGGATCCGTCAAGGGTCTCGCGTCTAGGGGTCCGTCAAGGGTCCCGCTTCTCGGGTCCGCTTGTTCCCACGGCGATTCCGAAGTCTTCCACTTCGGTTGCCCTCTGCCGCGACGCTCCGGCCCCGTCAAATCTCCTCGGTCGCAATCTCCAGGGCGTCGGATTCGGCGTCTTCGCTTCCTCCCAGGCTGAAGATGTACTGCAGATCCTTGACCCGGAGATTCCGGGTGAATCCTTCTTCCCCGAGCACGCCGGCTGTCATCTCCTGTTTTTGCGCCTGCAAGGTGCGGATTTTCTCTTCCACACTGCTGCGCATGAGGAGGCGATAGGCAATGACATTGCTTTTCTGCCCGATGCGGTGAGTCCGGTCGATAGCCTGGCTTTCCACCGCGGGATTCCACCAGGGATCATAAAGCACCACGTAAGAGGCGGCGGTAAGATTGAGCCCGCTCCCGCCGGCTTTCAACGAGAGCAAAAAGACGGATGGATCTTTGCTCGTCTGAAACCCCTCGATCACCGAGTGGCGATCCTTGGTTTGACCCGTGAGATAATGGAAGGCGCGGTCCTCGGATTCCATTTTATCCCGGATGATATTGAGCATGGTGACGAATTGACTGAAGACCAGCACCTTGTGCCCCTCCTCGCGAAGCTGGTCCAGGAGGTAGAAAAGCGCCGTCAGTTTTGCGCTCTCTTCCTCGATGTGCTTGGGATCGATGAGCGCCGGATGACAGCAAATCTGCCGTAACCGCATCAGGCCCTGCAAAATGACGAAGCGATCTTTGCTGAGCGCATCCTCGGTTTTCACCTGCAGGAGGATCTCCTGGATCCGGCGCAGCTCATTCTTGTAAAGCTCTTCCTGGACGCCTTCCATGAGGCAGAGCACGTCTTCCTCGGTCCGCGGCGGCAGGTCCATGGCCACCTGGCCCTTGGTGCGCCGCAAAAGGAACGGCCGCAGTCGCGCCGCGAGCCGCAACTGGGCCCCGGAATCCTTGCGCCGGTCGAAATGCTCGCGGAAGTATTTGCGGTCCCCGAGCACTCCCGGCATGGAAAAAGCCATCAGGCTCCAGATATCGAGCAACCGGTTCTCAATAGGTGTCCCCGTCAACACGAGACGATTTTCTCCCTGCAATTGACGGGCGACTTTGGCGGCCTTGGAATCGGGATTCTTGATCTGTTGTCCCTCGTCAAGAATGATGGCCAGCCATGAAACCGTGGTCAGCTTTTCCGCACACACGCGCAGCTGGGAATAATTAACCACGAGGAGGTCGATATCCGACCCTAGAAGATCCAGGTCGAGTTCCACTTTGTTGCGGAGGACCTGGACGCGGAGACCGGGCGCGAATTTTTCTACTTCGCCGGCCCAGACATCGAGCACCGATTTGGGGCAGACTACCAGGGAAGGCTTTTCGGCTCCCTCCCCTCCATTGCGTGATCGCAGCCAGAGCAGCCAGGCGAGGCCTTGGACCGTTTTCCCCAAGCCCATATCGTCCGCGAGAATCCCGCCGAAATGATTGGTGGAGAGATAGGCGAGATAGTGAAAGCCTTCAATTTGATAGGGACGAAGCGAGACATCGAGTGCCTTGGGCAGTCGCGGGCGGACCTGGAGCTTGATGGAGGCGGCGCGCTGGCAGACGTTATCCCAGGCCTTGGCATCAAAGACCTCTTTGGCGAGAGGCTCCGCGAGCTGGAGCACGTGCATGCGATGGGATTCGCCCGTGAGATCGAAGGGGTCCAGGCCGAGCCGCTCGACGGCTTCCTTCTGGCGGTCTTCCATGTCGATCTCCAGCCGCAGCCAGTTGCCTTCCTTCATCCTGACAAAGCCGCCGCGGGCAGATACCAGCGAGCGAATTTCGTCCTGCGTCAGGTCCAAGCCTTCGACGTTGACGATCACCTTGAGGTCGAACCAGTCGATTTCTTTCTCCACCACCTCGAAGCTGACCGAGGCTTTGACCGGATCGCGCATCAATGATTCCAGGGCCTCATCGGTTTCCACGATTACGTCTTCCGGGAATTCTTTGGCCCAGTCGGCGAATCGCTCCGGGAAGTTTCGCGTTACTCGGGCTTTGAATGATGCGAGATTGGCGTCGTAAACGAGCATCATCGGCTCAAGCCAGCGCGGGAACCGGTGCAAGATGTTGCGATTATACCGCATGATCTTGTTACGGCCGCCGGGGTGCTGCCCAGCAATGGTCCAGCCATCCTTCCCCAGTTTTTCCTCGCGGGTTCCGCGAATGTCGGAGGCAGTCACTTCCACAAGCAGGTGCTCGCTCTGTGCCGCGGTGATATTCGAACTCAGGCGCATGCGCAAATGCACCTGGAGCACTTCGTCCTGCACGCGCTTGCGCAGGTAATCCGGCAAATCCACCCCCAGTTTGGCGAGAAACTCCACGCCGCTCTCGGATTCCAGGACATCGCGCGGAATTTCATAGCGCGGCAAAATCTCGGTATCCTCGAGCCAACTGTGCGGCCCCCGGAAAATTCCCTCATCCGAAAGATAGAGATCCTCCGCTCCGGGAAGCACACGCATCAAGTGAGTTACCGGCTCCGCTTCGGCGGTTACCAGCTGGAGCGCAATCGTCTCCCCCTCGCCTTCGACGTTTTCACACACCCAGCGCAGTGGCCCTTCCACTCTCGCAAAGGGCTCCTCGTCAAGCGTGATCAACTCACCTTGGAGCTCCTCCTGCTGGAAGAGGCGATTAAAGAGGCGACAGGTTTCTTCGGACTCAAATCGAAATCGCAAATCGTCGGTAACATTCCAGTTCTGGACCAAGGCTCCCCAGATGAGCTCCGACGCCGCATCCATGCGCAGCCCGCCTTCTTCAAAGCGTTCCATGAGCCGGCTCAGGTCGCCTTTCTGGCTCAGCAACTGGAACTCCTTTTCTTCCCCGACGCGGTATTGAAGCTTGGCCTCGTTGGTCGTCACGACCAAGCGCAATTCGACGGCCTCCACCTCCTCTGCCGGGGGCGCCGAAACATACTGCTGCACCTGGTTACGCCAGGTCAGAACCTCGTGCTCTTTCTCCCAGGCGCCCATCTTCTGCTCGGTCGCGTCGAGGTCCGTGATCGGAGCCATGAAGTCCGGATACTTGAGATTCTTTTTCCGGAAGGCGTAGGCGATGTAATTCCAGAACTCGATGATGTCGCGAGGCGGCACCGGCCAGAGCTTCAGGGGATCGTATCCCGCGATTTCCCACTTGCTGTTGAGTCGCACGAGATCGTGATCGTAGATCTCCTGCTCCATCTCGTAGCGTCGGAATCTTTTCTCAAGCTTTTCCAGGAAAGGCTCCTCGTCCTTCTCCAGATTCCGTTCCAGCTTCTCCTCGAGGAGTTCGCTCAAGCGCTGATCATCAACCTCGTTGGGCGATTCGGGCAGATTCTCCCCACGCTCCATCCTTTCCAACATGCTGGCGTAAAGACAGGCATCGCGCGTCTCTTTATCTTCGGCACTGCAGTCTCCAATCCACTCGTTCCCCTGCAGACGAAGACTGGCCCGGTGCACTTCCTCGTCTTCAACGCGCGCCTGAATAAAAAGGTGATTGCCGAATATCTGAGTCACGCACCCGCGGTCGTGCATCAGTTTCCCTTTTTCACGCGCCGCCTCCGGAAATCCGTTCAAGAAACTGAGGGTCGCTCGATCGGGATTCATGCAAGCTGTCTTCACTCTAAGAATAGGAATCTGGTTTTACTCTGCTGTGCCCAGCTTCGCCTGAGTTCACCTGCCCCCTCCGTGGATGGATGCCCCTGGCTCCATGATTCGCGGTGGAACGGAAATTTGTACCAAAAAAAATAGCTTCACTGCAACCGTTCATCGTATTTTTTTATATCACGAATATTTCTTACGGGGTTTATTCACAGGAGTTCACACTCACTCACATCTTGTTCACAGATTCATTCACTGCCTGCGGACGGGGTTTCCTCTTCCCTTTCTCTTTTCGCCAACGCCAATGCCCCCAGAATCCCCGACCGTCCCCCCAGCCCCGGCGGCACGAGATATGAATCGATCTCCTCGCGAAACCTGGCCCCCTCGAGATAATCCCCCGAAAGCCGGCGAAATCGAGATCGAATCAACGGAAGGAGCTGTTGCTGTTCCATGACTCCGCCGCCGAAAATGATCTTCGCGGGAGAGAGAGTCAGCGTGATGTTCCAAGCGGCACCCGCCAGGTAAGAGGCCTCGAGCTGCCAGGCCTCGTGATCGGGTCCGAGTTCGCGCGCAGCTATCCCGTAGCGCCTTTCGAGTGCAGGGCCCGATGCCAGGCCCTCCAGGCAATCCCCATGAAACGGGCAGCATCCCGAAAAGGGATCCACCGCAGGGTCATGAGGAATTCGGAGATGCCCCATTTCCGGGTGATTAATCCCGTGCAGAAGGCGGCCTGCAACCAGGGCTCCTCCACCGATACCGGTCCCCACAGTGATATACACGAGGTCGTCGAATCCACGCCCCGTGCCCCATTCCCTTTCCCCGAGAACGGCCGCATTGACGTCGGTATCGATGGTCGCGGGAATTCCGCGCCCGATGATATCCAGAATCCGTCGCAGGAGAGGAAATCCACTCCACCCGGGCTTCGGGGTGGCCAAGATCTGACCGAAGCGCGAGGATGAGGGATCGGACACATCGACGGGCCCGAAAGACCCGACGCCGAGAGCGGCGATGCGCCCGTGCTCGTTTTCGGCGCCTTCAAAGAAAGCCCGGACCGCGGCCAGGGTCTCCCCGGGCTCGGTCGTGGGGATACGCGTTTCGGCGCGCACGTCCTCCGGCCCAGTCCCAACCGCACAGACGAACTTGGTTCCTCCCGCTTCGATCCCGCCGTAAAGCGGTGCTGTTTCGCTTTCGTCATTTGAGCTCATCGGCAATGATGTTAAAGGAAGCTTGCGAGGTTCTAAAACCTCAAACCCCGGAGCCTCCCCTCTCCCGTCAGGGCTGACGCCATGGATGCCTCAATCTCTCCGCCACGTGAAGTCCTCGAAGAACCACAGTGGAGGGAACGCGCGCGATTGCATTTGGAAAGAGTTTCGCCCTGGACGCGGGCCCTCCGGGGGAGGCGGAGCACCCGGAGTTCCCACCCGGTGCACGACTTCCTTTTCACTTATTACAGTTACCGGCCGTCCCAGTTGGAGGCCTGGCATCCCGGCGCCGGATTCGCCCTGCGGACATGCGGGGCCGCCGATGGCGCGCCTTATCACCGCAATTCGCGTTACACGCATGAGAAAGACTGGGCTTACCTGGATACGCGCACCATGCCGGATTCCGATCGAGAGCGCATTCGCTGGATCATCGATCTCCTGGCATCGATTGAATCGCGCCCGCCGCAATTCGGCTGCAGCGGACTTCACGAGTGGGCCATGGTCTACGGAGTTTCCGAAAGCGAAATTCGACACGAGTCCTTCCCTCTTCGTCTCTCTCCTGAGCAGATTGAGGATGTCGTCCGTTCCGGGACGCTAACCTGCACCCATTACGATGCTTACCGTTTCTTTACCAAAGCCGCCCGCCCGTTGAATGCCGCGCGTCCCGCCCGACATCTTCGCGCTCGTTTCGAACAGGGTGGTTGTCTTCACAACAACATGGATCTCTACAAGTGGGCTTACAAGATGTCGCCGTGGATCGGCAGCGACCTGATAGCGGACGCTTTCCTGTTTGCGGCCGAGGGTCGTGAACTGGACATGCGGGCAAGTCCCTACGACCTCCGGGCGCTTGGGTTCGAACCGATTTGTGTGGAATCGGCGGATGGGCGACACGAATACGAACGTGAGCAGCGCGCCTTGGCGGCGCGCGCGGCACCATTGCGGCGGAGGATTTTGGGGGCTGCCCGGGCGCTGCACGGCGGGGAAGGCCTCGGCGAACGATTCCGGCCTGGCGGTGAGAAAGAATGAAGACGGGATCAGGCGTTAGTGTTTTGCCGGCAAGCTAAGCCGAGTGCTATCCTGTTCTCCGGGGGAACTACTGCGGGAACAACGAAAGAAAGCCCCTCTCGGCCACGTTGTACTTAGTTGAGATGCGTTAGCCTCGCACTCCAAGCTAAGCGGGCGAATTTTATCAGTGGATTCCCTCGCATGTATTGGTGTAATTGGCTTATTTAGAGTCTCTTAGAGAAAGCTAGGATCCTAGAGAACCGTATCAACGCCTTTCTTCTCCAACTTCTCGGAAGCCGGGTGTCACGGTTTATCAAAACCCAGATGCTGAATGCCTAGAACTACCAACAACCACAATCGCTCCAGCCGACAGGGAAAAAACAACGTCAGGGCCAACGGCTCTACCCGGAAAAAGAAGAAGAGCGAGTCAGTGCCCAATATTAAACGCATTGACTCCACCAAGACGCACGGGTGGCAGGTCCACATCCGCAGAGGCGGCGTTCTGAAAACCAAGCTTTTCAGCGATCGCCTTCTCAACGGAAAAGGCAAGGCGTTCAAGGCCGCCATCAAGCACCGGAATAAACTCCGCAAGGAAATGGCGAGTCTCGCCAAACCCCTGTGGCAGATTGAGCGCAAACCACGTTCGAATACCGGTCACCTTGGCGTGTCTTATACCGAGACCAAGACACCGTCGGGAAAGGTCCGCGCAGCGATCACCGTGACCGTCCGCGCGTCTCTTGGGAAGGCCGTCAACCGAAAGTTTTCAGTGGACAAACTCGGGTACGATATCGCCCTGAAAAAGGCCATCGCATGGCGCAACAGCGTCTTGCGTGAACGCGGCAGGCGCGAAAAACGTTAAGATCCGCCAAGCCGGACCCCGTGATCGACGATCCGTTTCCCCACGAAGCGGAGGCAGGATGGTAGTCCCCGGTTCGGCGGTGTCGATTCGCGTGCACCCCTTCCACCTAAGGAGTGATCAAGCCGCCTTGGAAATGAGTGAATTTCCCTCGACTCTATCCCGATGTGCCGCCTGTCGTCGCCGCCCCGCCGGCGCCCTCTCCTTCGGCAGCCGAGGCCTCCGGCACACTCTCAGGGGGCTCCGCTTCTTTTTCCTCCGGCTTGAGCAAATCCTTCCATCGGTGCAGCTCCACTCCCTCACCGAGACCGCCAATGCCTTGCAAAAGTTCCAGGCACCGGGCGTGCCAGGCATCGAAATCGGGTGGCCCGCGCTCGGCGTCGGCCGATCCGGGGAACACCAGGTAAGTCACCTTCAAATTGCTCTCCGGCCGATTATAAGGTGACGCTTTTTCGCTCAAGGCCGTGGCCATCCGAAGGGAGGCTTCGCCCATTTTAAAGGATGGGCCCGCGTCACCGACAATCACCGGGAAAACCCTGTCCTCATGAATGATGACGGCGTAATCGCCCATTTTCAGGCCGTAGGAATTGATCTTTTCGTATCCCAGAAGCGAAAGCGGCAACACCATGAAGGGATCCATCTGCCCAATGAGAAAGCTGCGCGCCTTGAGGTCGCGAATTTCCCGCTTCAATTTCTCGATTCGCGCCCGCAGGTCTCGGTTGCGTCCGGCGCTGAGACCCTTGACCGCGTATTCTTCTTCCGTCTTCTTCAAATTCTCTTCCCAACGCGCCAGCAAAGGATTGGCCCGGCTTGTCTGCTTGGGCCAGCCATAGCTCGTGAAGGGCTGAAAATTGGCGCTCTTCGAAATGTAATCGTCGAGCGCGGCCATGCGATCTCCATCGGTCCCGTCGGATACCACGTCCATCTCCCCCTGCAGTAACAGCGCCCGCTTTCCCGTTTCCGGATGCTTCAATTCCAAGATCGATTCGCAGTCATAATAGTCGTGCCGGGTAGGCAGGCTTTCCAGGCGCGTGAGATATTTCTGCAACCTCCGGCCCTTGATCTCGTAAAGCTTGTGATAGAATCCGGATACTCGGCTCGTCTCCAGGAGTGCCGGCAAATCGGGCAACAACTTCGGCAAATGGGGGTTCAGCTTGGAAAATTCCTCAATCGTCTGACTCGCTTTAGGCACCTTGACGCTCACCTGTAACTGGATCTCATAGCCCTCCGGCTTCCCTCGCTCCAGGGAAGCGTTGGCTCCTTTCTCGATGTCGAGAACCGATTTCAGCGAGAACCCGTTGTAAAGCCTGGCCGTATCAATCGTGCGGGCGGTGACATAATCACTTGGCAAGGGTTCCAGCGGTGGAGGAATTTCCAAGATTTTCTCCACCACCACGGTCTCCTTCACTGTCTTGGTAACCGGCTCAGGCTCTTCCTTGTAAGCTTGAATGATATCGAGGAGGCCGCGTTTCACTTTGCCCGGTGCATCCGTAAAATAAACCAGCACCGGCAGCAGCATCAGGCCGAATAACACAACGAAGAGCAGCAGCCGCCCGCATCCCCCTTTCCTGCGGGGCGGAGGCGTTCCTTGCTGCGAAGAGACACCTATGTCCAATTCAGGTTCCATAAATCATACCAAGCGTCAGGCGCCCTCGACACCGCGGGAGTTCCGGCTGTCGTTTCGAGGACGCCATCTATAAACTACATCCCATGACCATTCTCAACCTGGAAGATCAAAAACCCTTTACCACCAGCGACGGCTCCACGATCCGCAGCATTCTCGACGCCGCCAACGCTCCCGTCCGCAACCAGAGCCTCGCGGAAGCTTCCCTCCCCGTGGCCGGGGCCACGCAGCGCCATTATCACAGGAAAAGCGAGGAGTTCTATTTCATCCTCACGGGAACCGCGGAGATGGAGGTCGACGGCGAACAGCGACAGGTCGGCCCGGGCGATGCCATTCTCATTCCGCCCGGATCCTGGCACCAGATCTCGGCAATCACAGATCTGCGTTTTCTCTGCTGCTGCGCCCCGCCTTACTCGCACGCTGACACCTTCTTTGAGTAGCGGGATCTCACCCGGACCCGTCCCTAGGTCGACCCCTTGGCGTTCTCCAGCTCGAGGACCCGCATTGGAATGCGCGCCACCATCCTCCCCTCGCAAGTGATATCCACGGAAAATTGTCCGGCCTGCTGGAACTTAAGCCGCTGCAAATTCATCACCAGGTTGCGCGTCATGAAAACGGTGTCGGGCGGCACTTTAACTTCGACCGTCGGCTCAATGGCTGGAATTACGTCTTTCCCATCGGCGTCGATAATGGAAATCCGAAAATGCAGGGCGGCCGCGTCATCCGGGCGAAAGCAGATTCTCAAGGCAATGGCACATTGCGGATGCACCACCGGAAAGCTCCTGGCAAAGATCGTGTCGAAGGCGCCGAGCACACAGAGCTTTCCATTGTAATCCGCAGCTGAATCACAGAGCGTCGCGACCTGGACATCCATGACTGTGCCTAAACCACCGCCCCCCGGGAGTCAACGCGACAGTTGTGACCCCCTCAAGGCCAACGCTTCCGCGGACCTGACTCATTGAAATTCGTCCTTGGGTTGCATTTCACGCCCGGCAGCACAATAGTAGGCTTAATGGAGAAATCGCCGCCAGCGGGCCGCCCACCCGGCCTCCCCGAGTTTCCTTCCTGCTCCCTGTTTCTCCGGGGCCTCTTCCTGGGCGTCCTCTTCCTCCTCCTCGCCGCGCCTCCGGCGCCGGCCGAGCTGCGTAAATTCACCAACACTTCGGGAAAGGAGATCATCGCGGAAGTCGTCTCCGGCAAAGGAGACCTGGTGCAACTGCGTATGGACGGGAGAACCATAAAGACGCGGATCGATGCGTTCAGCGCCGCCGACCAGGAATATCTCCGCAAGTGGATCAAAGATAACCCACCAAAGATCGATTATCATTTCGACATCGACATCGACAAAAAGAAATTGGAACGGAATCTCCAGGACGTTGGCTACAAAAAGTACAAGAACGACGTCTACGCTTATCGCGTTACCATCACTAACCGGACCCGCGAAACCGTCAGCGGTCTCAAGGCCAAGTATCGGGCCTTCAAGGAAGACCGGGTCGACGGCCAATACATCCGCTCAAATCTGGAAATTGAAATGAAGGAGGGTGCCGTCGAGATCCCCGAACTCAAATACAATCATTCCGCATCGTTCGATACGGAGTCGTTCGTGCTCGACGAGGTGCGTTATGATTACACCACACGGACGACGAAAGACAACCTGCAGGGCCTGCTCATCCGCATTCTCGATGGGGAAGGAAATATTGTGGCCGACGTTCGGGAAGGCGAAAGCTCGATCAAAAATCGCAGCTGGGATCAAAAGAAGCCCGGCCAAGGAGGCTCCAAGAAGGCGGTTATCGTCAGCCCTCTCGGCGGATGAGATAGCGCATCGGCCACCACTGGCCGCCCTCGCCACACCCTAGCGATACCGCCGCAGGCGGTTCCACCAGCGCAGGATTTTCGGTCCCTCCGTTTTCCGTTGCATTTTCTCCTGGTCCTGCGGTGAAACCAGTTGCACATCGCTCACCGGTTCCGCCAGCACCTCCGCCTTTGCCACGGCGACTCCCAGGTCTTCCCGCGCCAGCGCCTTGGCTTCCGCCACCACCGTGGCCGACGCTTCCTTTCCGAATACCTCTCCCAGGAAAGCTCCCACGATCGGCGCCGCCTTCCTTCCGCCGGTCACGTATTCACCCGGATCGCCTTCATACAAGGCCACGAACGCATAACGTGGATAATCTGCCGGAACAAAACCCGCAAACCAGCCCAGCTTCTTATCATCCTCAGTCGCCCCCCATTGCGCCGTCCCCGTCTTGCCCGCGACCGTCAGATAATTGTGACTCGCCCCTTTCCCAGTGCCGTCGGCTGCGTTAACCACTCCAATCATCCCCTGCACCACCAGGTTACGGCTCGAAGCGGATACATTGAGCGGTGTGCCGCGCTCAGCCGGGAACGCCTTCACCACCTTGTTATGCACCGTCTGCACCTGCTTCACGAGGCGCATTTTGGGGATGCTCTCACCGTGCGCCACCCCCGCCATCAGTTGCGCCATCTGTAGCGGTGAAGCAAGTATTCGACCCTGGCCGATCGAAATGTTGGCCAGATCACCAGCCAATATCCGATGCCCGAAATTCTTCAGCGACCACTCGTCGGTGGGCATGAACCCCTTCGGTTCCCCCCGCACCGGAATTCCCGTGGGCATTCCCAGGCCCAATCGCATCGCGACAATCGAGATATGATGCGATCCCGTCAGGTCGCCCACTTGATAAAACCACGTGTTACAAGACCGCTTGATCGCCTGGACGACGTTCATGGGCCCTTCGGGATACTTGTTCCAGTTGTGAAACATCCGGTCCCCTATGAAATACTCATTGGGACAATCGAAAACGCTGTCTACGTCGATGGTCCCGCTCTCCAGCGCCGCCAGCGCCACCGGCACTTTGAAGGTCGAAGCCGGCGGATAAAGGCCGCGGAAAGCACGGGCGTAAAGCGGCAGGTCGGGATCGTTCTGCAAGCCGTCGAAAGTTTCCTTGCTGATAAAGGGAACGAAAACGTTCGGATCGAATCGCGGCCAGCTCGCGAGCACCACGATTTCTCCGCTGTATACATCCACCATGACGAGGGCACCGCGGCTTGCCCGGGTCCGCAATACCCTTTCGGCCTGGCGTTGCATTCCCAGGTCGATCGTCATCACCACGTTGTGACCCGGCATCGGACGCTCCACCATTTCCTCCCTTAATTTGGTCCCGTCGGCGTCGAAAAGAACGTTGATCTTGCCGGGGGTGCCGGAGAGGTATTCGTCGAAAGCCAGCTCCAATCCATCGCGCCCCTCCATCTCCACAAATAGAGGGTCACCGCTCTCAATAGGCCCTGTCGGCAGCGGACGTGTCTTGCCCACGTACCCCACGACGTGCGCCGCCGCCGCTCCTTCCGGATAATACCGCTGGTAAGAGGGATGGATGATCAGCCCCTGGTCCAGAAGGGGCTCCAGGGTTTTCATCTCCGGCTCGCTCAAGACGCCCGAAAACGGCAAAGGCAGCCAACGCCGGTTGGCATAATGCTTCAGGATGACTTCGTCTTCCAGGCTCCAGTCTTTCTCCAGCACCCGGTTGGCCACGTCCACGCGCCGATGCGCGTAGGAGAGGACCGTCGCGTCGTCAGTGCCCTCGAAATAGGGAAAATTGATCGCCAGGTTGTAGACCACGCGGTTCAACGCCAATGCGTTTCCATGTCGGTCGGCCAACTGCCCCCGCGGAGGCGGCACCAGCAGCACCAGCGTCCTCGCCTGCGTCCGCGTCTCCCAGGTGGAACCCAGCATCTTCCCCGCTTCGCCGCCGGCGTCGAGCTCCTGCCCTCTCAGCATTGATACGCCTGGAATGCATACCGAAAGCAACGCCAGAACCATGGCGCACCAAATGATCTTGGACCAATCGTTTCTCACTCTTTGCTCTCCTCCCCCCCCGGGGTGCACGGTCCCGTTGCCCCCGCCCGAAGGAATCTCTATTCGCCCACTGGCTGGTAGCATCCTACACCAGATCTCCGCCCGGCAACGATCAATTTTATCGTGTCCGCAGAAATTCGGCTATTTCCGCGGCCAATCCCTTGCCAATACCCGCCAGGCTCGCAATTTCGACAGGATCGGCTTTCCGCAGCCGGGCCACGGATCCGAATTTCTCCAGCAGCAGTTTTTTCCGGGAACTGCTGACCCCCGGGCAATCGTCCAGAATACTCTCTTCCATGCGGCGCTTCATTAGCAATTGATGGTACCCATTGGCGAAACGGTGCGCCTCATCCCGAATCCGTTGCAGCAGCTTCAAGGCGCCCATCTCGTGAGGTAACACCAGGGGCTCCGGCACTCCCGGACGGAAAATCTCTTCGCGCTCCTTTGCCAGTCCGATCACCGGCATCTCGTGCAGGCCCAGTCGCTGCAGTTCCGTCATGGCGACGCCCAGTTGCCCCTTGCCCCCATCGACAATGATGAGATCGGGAAGGGTCACGTATCGCGTTTCACCCTTGCTTCCCCCCTCCTCCGCACCCGCCCGAACCCGTTCCAGCCTCCTGATCGCTTCGAGCGGATTTTCCTGGGTTTCTTCGGAGTCGACGTCGCCAAATCGTTTTCTCGCCTCGAGCAAAATCCGGCTGTAACGCCGCCGCACCACCTCGGCCATGCTCGCGAAATCGTCCTGACCTTCGACCGTCCTGATCCGGTAACGGCGGTAATTCGCATTGTCGGGCACGCCGTCTTTAAAGCGCACCATCGAGGCGACGCAATGCGTGTTGGAGATATTGGAGATATCAAAGCACTCCATCAAGTAAGGCGGATGCGGCAGGTGCAGCACCTCCCCCAGCTCCCCAAGATCTTCAAGCGGCCTGAGCGCGCTTGGGGCGCCCCGGCCCCGACGGAAACGACGCGCCGGCTTGAGCGTCTTCTTGAGAGAATCAATGCTGTCGCGCAATTCGGCCGCCTTTTCAAAGTTAAGCTTTGACGCCGCTTTTTCCATTTCCGCTTCCAGCATGGCAACCAGCTCCTTGGATTGGCCCTGGAGAAACTCGCAAGCTTTCTCGACGCGCTCGCGGTATTCTTCCTGCGTGATCTTGCCGATACACGGGGCGCTGCAATTGCGGATCACGTCGTCATGACAGTGCTTGTAATCGCTTTCACCCGGGCGAAGCGGACGGCAGGAGCGCAAACCGAACTCCTTGTTGACCCATTCGAGAGTCCGCCGCAGGGCCCCGGAATGCGCAAAAGGACCAAAATACTTCGCCCCGTCTTCTTTGCGAAGTCGCACGAGATCGAAGCGCGGGAAAGGATCCTCCAGGCGGACCCGCAGCATCAGAAAGCGTTTGTCGTCCCGGAAACTGACGTTGTACTTGGGACGATATTCTTTGATCAACTTTCCCTCCAAAAGCAGTGACTCCGCTTCGTTTTTTACCTCGTGGACGTCGAAATCCCAAATGCTGTCGATCAACGCCCTGGTCTTCAGATCACCTCGTGTCTGCCGCGACGGCGTGAAGTAATGACTCAACCGCTTGCGTAAGTCCCGGGCTTTGCCGACGTAGATGACGCGGCCCAATCGATCTCGCATCAGGTAGACACCAGGTTTATGGGGAACCTCGTGAAGCTTCCCGCGGAGATCCTGCTTTTCTCTGCGCGATCTCGAAGCCATCTTCTCGGAAATCTCCTACGGCTCCGCCGGAATGACAAACCAATTTCCCAAGCCATCCCGGGAGAGCCGCGCGGCCCCAACCCACGGGGGAAAAAGCCCGATCCTGGGATTGCAACCTGGTCTCTTCCCGTTACACTGACCGCGATACGGGTCGCCTCCGTGGGCTGACGCACCATGGCGGCGCACCCTGGCCACGTGCACCAACCGCACCTACTCAGGCCCCGTGTCACCTCAGACAACCACACATGAAACCATACCTGATCCTGTTCATCCTGCTGTTCCTCTCCGCGGGAGCCGTGCTCGCCCAGCAGGCCGGCGGCGCTCCCCCTCCCGGTGGCACCGCCGAGAGCATCTCCTTCCTGGGCCTTCTCCTCAAGGGCGGCAAGCTCGTCATGATCCCCCTGGCGGCACTCTCCTTCCTCGCCGTCGTCCTCATCATGTTCTATTTCCTGACCATCCGCCAGGGCACCGTCGTCAGCGATAAGTTCATGAACTCCGCCGACGCCCTCATCCGGAAGCAGGATTATCTCGGGCTCATAGCGGTCTGCAATCGGCAGAACGAAGCCATCGCGCGCATCGCTTACAAAACCCTCGACTTCGCCACCAAGAACCCCACCTCCGGACTCGAAGAAGTGAGGGAGGTCGCCGAGGCGGAGGGAACCCGCCAGGCCAGCATGCTCAATCAACGTATCTCTTACCTCGCTGACATCGGGACCATTGCTCCCATGGTCGGTCTTCTCGGAACCGTCATCGGAATGATTCGCGCCTTCAATAACATCGGGGTCGGCGCCGCACAGATGGAACTCGCCCCCGGAGTCTCCCAGGCCCTCATCACCACCGCCAGCGGATTGGTCATCGGCATCCCCTCGCTCATCTTTTACGCGCTCTTCCGGGGCAAGGTCCAGCGACTCATCGCGGAACTCGAAGCCGCCACCACCCACCTCATGGCCCTCCTTTCGGCCCAACACAGACGCCCCGCATCGCGTCCCGGCACGTCCGCAGCCGAACAACGGGAAGCTCTCGAATCTCTTGCCGCGGATTTTCCCGTCAGCACACGCGACGAACCGTCAGGGATTTGATCCGGACCGGAACCATATTTCCCGTACCCTTAATCCCGATCCCGCGAACTCCCTAACCGGCATGAAGTTCCGCAATACCACCACCGTTCCCAAGGCCGAGATGCAGCTGGCCCCCATGATCGATGTGGTCTTTCTGCTCCTCATTTTCTTTATTGTCACCTGGAATTACGCGCGCTTTGAGACCGAACTCGATGTCAGCGTGCCCGTAGCCGAGGAAGGCGCCGATCCGCAGCGCACCGTCGGGGAAATCATCGTCAATGTCCGTAAGGACGGCGAAATCGTCATTAATAGCGTGGTCATTACCGAAGACGAACTTCTTGGAAAGCTCAAGACGATCGCCGAAGTATACCGGGATCAGGCCGTAATCCTGCGGGGAGACAAAGAAACCGCTTACGACCACATCATTCGCGTCCTCGATGTTTGCCAGAAGGCCAAGATATGGAATGTTGCTTTTGCAACAAACCGACCCGGCTGACCTCGCCGCCTCGATGGAATCCACCCGATCTATGAACCGCCCCCAACGGCGCCTCTTTCGCAGGCACCTTGCTCGCAGGCCCGCCGTCTGCATCTCCCTGGGCCTCATGATGTGTGCGATCCTCCCCCCCGACCTCGACGCCCAGAAATCCAGGTCCAACCGCATTTTCCCGTTCTTTCGCAAAAAAGAGGAACCTAAACCCGCGCCGCCCCTTCCGCCCCCGCTTCCGCCTGCGGCGAAGCCGGTCCGGCCGGCCAGACCCGTCGAACCGGCAGCGCCCGTCCCTTCGCCTCTCTCCAGGAATCCCATGCCGGTCGCGAAACCCGGAGTCGTGATCCCGCCGTCCGCCCCTGCTTCCGGCGCCGGCGCCGCGCGCGAAGAGCAACTGGAATACGCCACCCTCCTCTACAGTTACGAGAATTACGACCTGGCTATCCGTCAGTATCTGCAATACCTGGCCGACCACCCGGACCACCCCAGCGCGCAAGAGGCCTGGTACCGGCTCGGGGAATCCTACCTTCATCAGAAAGATATCAAGCAGGCGGAGGAATGTTATCGCAATCAGCTGAGAAACTTCCCCAAGGGCGAATACGTGCCCGCCGCCGCTTACCGGCTCGCCACCCTCACTTACAACCGGCAGGATTATAAAACTGCCGCCACAAACTTCCTCATCGCTGAGGCCCGCTCCACGGAACGCGAAATCAAACTTTCGGCCGCCTTTTACAAGGCCCGCTCTCTCCAGGCGCTCGGAAAGCTGGAGGATGCCGCCAAAGCTTACCAAGCCCTCGGCGACTCCAAAGAAAAGGAAAACCCTTATCGCGAAGCGTCCCTGCTTTACCTCGCCCGCATCGCTTCCCAGCGGGAGAAACCGGAAGAAGCCTTACAGCGATTCACCGCCCTCGCGAAGGATGCGCAGACCTCGTCCATCAAAGCCGAAGCCCTCTTTAAGACCGGTCTGCTCACCAGCGAGAAAGGCGACCACGCGCAGGCCGCCGAATTCTTCGAAAAAGCCCTCGCGATCGAGGGGGCGGAGACCTGGAGGCCTCTCGCGTATTATGGGGCCGTGCGCAGCCTCTACGAGGCGGAGAAATACGACGCCGTCGTCGCTGCGTATAAAGAGGATCTCCGGGACCTTCCGGAGGAATCCCGCGCCAATCTCCTGCTCATGGTCGGCAATGCCCATCGTCACCAGCAGGAGTTTCCCAAGGCCATCGAAATCTACAGCATCATCGAAAAATATTTCGCCGAATCTCCGGAGGGACAGGAAGCTGGATACCGGAAACTGTTGTGCTTCCACGACTTCAAGGACCCAAGCCTTCCCGATTACGTCGACTATTACGTGGAGCAGCAGCGCACCGTCGATCCGGAGCTCGTTTACCTCGATATGGCTTTAATGCTCAAGGCCGAAACACTCTTCGCGCGGGGAGAGTATGCCCGCGCCTCCGCTGCATACGCCCAGGTGCGCCCGGAAAACATTGCCAGTGAACTGCGTCCCACCCTCCTCTACAAATGGGGATGGTCGTTGAGCGAGAGCGGGGATCCGGCCCGCGCCGTCGAAGTCCTCACTGAGTTTCTCCTCCTCAACCCTTCGGATCCCAAGGCCGCCTCCGCGCTCGCGCAGCGCGCGTCCAGTTACAAGTCCCTCCAGGACACCAACGCGGCCCTCGTCGATCTCGCGAAGATTACCAGCGAGTTCCCGCAATCTGACGCCGCCGAATTCGCACACCAGCAAAGCGCGTTAATCCACGGACAGAGCCGGCGCATGGCGGAGATGATTCACTCGTTTGAGGCTCTGCTCAAAGATTTTCCAGATACCAAGGGCGCCGCCGAAGCGAATTACTGGATCGGGTACGGCAAATTCGAACTCCAGGACCATAAGGCCGCGCTCAAGCCCCTCGACAATGCCCGCGAACTGGACGCCGGCACCTATCACGAGCGCGCGACCCTGCGCATCATCCTCGCGCACTACCATCTCAAGGACAGCAAGAACCTCTTGAAGGAAGTCAATTTCTTCCTCAATACCAAACCTGAGAGCGAGATTCATCCCCAAGTGCTCTCCTGGCTTGGCAGCGAACTCTTTAAGCAAGAGGACTACTCCGACGCCGAACGCTTCCTGGCCATGGCCAGCACTCCCGCCGAGCCTTCGAAAACCGCACCCGAAATCTGGAATTACCTCGGCAAGGCCCGCATTCAAACCGGTTTTCATCAGGGCGCTGTCGAGGCATTGGATCATTACCTCGCCTCCCAGACCAAACCTTCGTCGCGGGCGAAAGCGCTGCTCGACAAATCCCTGGCCCAACTCGGCCTCAAATCGTATTCCGAAGCCGCCGCGACGGCCACCGAAGCCCTCTCTCTCGAAAAACAAGGCCGCGTCAACGCTCTTATCCGAATGCAGCTGGGCGATATCGCCATGGAAGAGCAGAAATTCGAGGAAGGTGCCCGGGAATACATTGTCATCAGCCAGATCTTTCTCGATCCGGAAATCACCCCGCTCGCCATGCAAAAGGCCGCCCACGCGCTCAGAAAAGCCGGCGACAATGAAAAAGCGGGGGAACTGGAAGCGGAACTGAAAGCCAAGTTCCCCAATTACAAAGTCGCGAAACCCTGACCGCTTTGCGGTCAGGAGGTATCAGGTATCAGGGTTCGGGGTTCAGGAACACAGAACCAATTCCTTGTGCCCGCCCACTGAATACCGACTACTACTTACCACTTACTACTTACTACTTACTAATCACTCCCTACCTCCCCATATCCGCCTCCACCGCGTCTGTCAGCTTCTTCCCGAAATCCGGCAGTGCCGAATAGACCCGGTTCCAGTTCGGAATCTG
>JAHEJT010000307.1 GCA_024638765.1 Verrucomicrobiales bacterium | reverse complement strand
GGAAAGAGGACGGGGCTGAGCGCGGTGGTGGCGGGATGGCCGGGATAACGCTGAAATTCCCCGCGGACAGGCTGCATGAAGGTACTGCCGGTCGCGCTCGGAACTGACCACGGGCATGGCCCAGTGCGTGGGTTCCGAAGCGGTATTAATGTTGATCTTGGAGCTTTCGTCATCGGTCCAGAAAGCGATGCGTCCGACGATGGGATTATCTTCGTCCGCGGACACGGATGAACCAGTCGCCGACTCGCCGCTGAAGTCGCCGGAGGAGTCCAGGGTGCCAAGAGTGCCGTCCTCGAGGACGTAGAGCCACTGGACGGGCATGGGAAGCCTGAGGTCTTCGGGCGAGCCTCCGGATGAGGCGGGCTTGACTCCACTCAGGGTGTCGCCATTGATGAGCGCTTCCGAGTAGGAGAACCCCTCCACGGGAGGGCGTCCTGCGGCGCTCGAAGCGGCGCGGGGATCGACGATGGGGAAGAGGACGTCATCGATTTGTCCGCTCGCAGAGGTGCGCACCACGGGCGAATTCATGTCCACGTACTGGATGATGTTGTCGCTCTGGTTCCAGTCGCCGGGCGGGGCGTCTTCGACGAGATCTTCCAGTTCGGACTCTCCGTCCGTGGCGCTGACGACCATGTTATCGTCGGAGAAGAGTTTATAGGCTTCGAAGAAGTTACCTGCATCGTCATATTTCCGGATGGCGCCGGGCTGAGAGGTCCAGGAGAAGAATTTGCTCTCGCCTCCCGCGACCGGGGGAAGCGTGGCCTTCTTGATCTGGCTGATGGCGATATTGACTGCGGTCTCAGAGAGTTGCCGGGAGCGGATGCCGTCGGCGTAGGTTTTCGAGGAAACCAGTTCCACCTTTGCGAGGGAGAAGAACGCGGCGACGAGGATGGTGGTGATGGCCAGCAGCGAGAGCACCGTGATCAGAGCGATGCCCTTGTTGGAGAGTCGCTTACGCGGCTTTTTGCTAGAGTGCTGTGCGGGGTTGGGGCCTGTGGAAACGCGGTGCTTTTTCATGGTGAAACCGTGGGTTTTGCCTGTAAGTCAGAGAGATTCTGCCGGGGTTGGATAGACAGGGATATCCGGACCTCTTGAGACCTGTCAATACCATACTATGCAAATACAATGGCCATACAAGAATTATTTTGGGGGGGCGGCTTCGCACCCCGTTCATCGTGAATAGGTATTAGTTAATAGTTATTAGTTAATAGGGATGAGGGATGGTGGATGTTGAGCGAAGCGAAATCCCGATTCCATCGGGGCTGGATGGTCGATCGGGAGTGGGAACACCGGAAATCGCAAATCAGAAATTGGAAATCGGAGCTCGAGTCTCTTACCGGCCGATCCGCCGGGTGCTGAGGATTCGGAATCGGTAAAAGCGGTCGAGGTTGTCGACCGAGAAAGGGTCGGGGGCGGTGCGGTAATCCGGGAGGCCGGGGTCATTGGGATCGAGGTAACGTTCCACGATGGTCGAGCCCCGGTGCTCGGCAGTCACGCTGTCGCGTCCGGGTTCAAAGGTTTCGGGATCGGTCAGGGCGGACTTGCTGATTGCCTGGGCGCGGAAGTGCACCTGGAAGACGTTCGACTTGGTGGTGAGCCGCGGATAGATGTTCGCGTAGGGCCGTTCCCGGGAGTTGTCACCGGTGAGCGCATTTGCCCGCCAGTAAAGGCGCATGGCGCGATCGACGGCATCGGGCTCCCCGGAGAGCTGGGAGGTGGGATAATTCGCGTCCTGTGGAATCAGGTGGAGATCACAGATTTCGGAAGCGGATTTGAAGATCCCGCCCTCGGCGAAGCGGGCCCTGAATTGTTTGAGTGTTTCCTCGATGCGGATGGGATGGCGAATATCCTGTTCCAGCCGGGTCCCTTGGGAGAGTTTGTAGTCCGCGGCGGCCGCGTTCGGCAGGGCGGTGATCTGTTCCGACTTCAAGACGGCGCGGATGCCGGTGGAGCGTTGGATATGGGTGAAGGGGAGGATCTGGTAATTCAAATTGATTTTTCCTGCGGTGGAGAAGGGTTCGCTGATGGCGTAAGGCTCGACGACGGGCATCCAGAATAGATCGAGAAG
>JAHEJT010000055.1 GCA_024638765.1 Verrucomicrobiales bacterium | reverse complement strand
CGGGACGTAAACCCGCCTTGGCAGCCGGCGAATCAGTCAAGACGAATCCGATCACGGTGGAGTTTCCCGATTTGCTCACCGGATGCCCCACCACCCACACGATCAACGCAAACACCGCAGCCAACCCGAAACTGAAAAGCGGGCCGGCAAACGCCACGATGATCTTATCCAGCGGACTGATCGGCGGTAACGGTTCGCCCCCCTCCGTCTCCGCGTTGCCTTCGATCGCTCCCATCGGCGCCATCTGAGGCAAGGCCACGAATCCTCCCGCCGGGATCGATCCAAGCCCGTACTGGACACCGTCGACCGTCTTGCGCCAAAGCGGTTTGCCGAACCAGATCTGAAATTTGTCAACTCTAAGGCCCCGCCAGCGCGCCGCCAAATAGTGTCCCCATTCGTGCACCAGGATCAGCACGTTGAACACCATCAACACCAAAAATAAAATCCCGAAGAACTGTAAAATCCCCAGCAAAAGTTCCATGATCCTTGTCCAGATTATCCCTGCATACAGTAAAGCCGAAGCCCTTGAGTTCAACTCATTCTTTGCCCCTCCGGCCTGCCTCATCACTTATCACCTAAGCGAAATCTCGGGGCAGTATTCACCCAGATACTCCCGCTCCCACCAGTGGCCCGTCTCCCGCCGGGCCGCCATATCCGTGAATTCGTAACGGTAAAGCCGCGCCCGCACAAACCGGGGGCCCCCCTCAGGAAAAGGATTCTCCCCCATCAGCCCCAGGACCGGTTCGGAACTTTCGAGCAGTCGCACCATGAACAGCGTAAACCATCCGCCGCGCCTCGGGTCGTGCCCGCCTCGCAATGCTGCGAACCACATTTGCCAATCCAGCCGAGGCTGGTGGGGCGCGATCAGCCGAGGACGGCGCGCGAGCTCCCCCGGTTTCCAGCGAAACTCATAGGCCGTCCATTCCACCCCATCCCGGCTGCCCTCCACAATAATCTCGGGCCGCGTCTGCGTCATGCGCGCGAACAACCCGTACCCGTTCACCGACCGAAACGGCGCCGCCATCTCGGCGGGGACGCGCATGAACTCCGGTGGCGACCGCTTTCCCCGGAACACCTGGTTAAAAACCACCGTGAGACTCACGAAGAATACCAGGGCCCCGCACACCAGCCGGATCGCGCCCCCCGCCCGGCGCCGTCCCGGCACCATCACCGGCGCGACCGCGCGCATATCCGCCGTGTCTGTTTCCGGCCTCACTTCGCGCCACCTCCGCGGCCACAACGAGTCATCAACCAAGAGCACGCAAAGCACCAGGGTCAGGTAATTGAAATAAGTATAGTTTCCCGTCGCGATAATGAGGAGATTCAATCCCGTAAACCCGAGGCACGCCAGCAGACGCGGGATCCGTCCCAGGAAAATCAAGAACGGCAGCGCCAACTCGATCCCGAACATGGTTTTCACCGAAAACCAATGCGCCCAATCCGGAAGCTGATGCACGAACCACGCAATCGCATGGGGAAGCGGTTGGGTCTCGTAATGCACCTGCAACGCCGTCCCGTCGCGCCAGGTCGGATCCCCGCTGGCCAGCTTGACGAACCCTGAAAAAAACATCAGGCGGAACAAGAGCCAATGACAAAGGAACAGCGCCCAGCGCGAGACCTCGAGATCCGCCCGGCGCAACCGTAGGGACCAGGGGGCCAGCAATGCCGCCAACAAACCCGCTTCCAGAAGAAGCGCGTCCCATTGGAAATTCATAAACACCCCGCCCGTCGTGGCCAGCGACAAGTAAATGCTCCACAACAGCAGCAGCAGCGGTCCCGGGAGAAGTCCGCAAACAACCGCGACCGCAAACACCGCGCCCGCCCCGCACAGCCAGGGCAAGAGGACCCCGCTGCCGTCAATCCAACACCACGTCGGCACTCTCCAGAGCGCCTCCCACCGGTTTTCGCTGCCGGCCTCGACCTGGCTGAGAAACTGGTCCGCCGGAAGAATACCCCGCGGGCCCACCAGTCCCTCCAGCTGCACCCACCAGGAAAGAATCGCGACCAGGTAAATCAACCCCATACCCCGCACGAATCCATTCCGCGCCACTCCCCATTCGCTGCGCCCGGGGCTGTCCGGCCCCCAACCGGCCCCCAGCAGTCTGCCGCGGCCGAAAAGAATCCGCCGCACGCACACGCGCCATCCGCCTGCCGGGACTCTGTCATCCTCCGCCCCTGCTTCGCCCTCTCGCGACATGCCGCCGATTCTCAAGAAAAGCGCCGCCCCTTACAAGCGCGGGCAACGCGCCCCCCGCAGACATGCGCACTACTTCAGATACCCCAGCGCCCGCATCTGGCGGAGCAGGTCGTCGGAAACCTTCACTGGGCCCGACCGCTCGTACTTCGCGCTCTCCTTCAGGTTGGCCGCGACAAAATCGCCCACGAGCGCCGCGAGCCGGGCCACCCGCCCCTGCTGTGCCGGATCACCGGAGAGATCCGTCTTTTCACCCGGGTCGCCGGCCAGGTCGTAGAGCTCAATCTCCTCGCCCGGCATCCTGGCGATGAGCTTCCACGATCCGTCGATCACGGCGCAAAGTGATCCGGGCCGACCCCCGTGCTCCGAAAAAACCGGGTCCGCGGATGCGCCCTCGCGCTGTGGCCCGAGGAGATGCCTCAAGTCGCGGCCCTGTCCGCCGGGCAGTTTCTCATCCCACAGCAAGCCGGCCATCGTCGGGAGCAGATCGATGTTCTGCACGGGCACGGAGACACTCTCTCCGGGGGGGATCCCCGGGCCGGCCAAAACGAGCGGGACGCGGATCAACTCTTCATAGACGGTGTGACCATGACCGACTTTTCCGTGGTCATAAAATTCTTCACCGTGGTCCGCAGCCAGCACGACGAGCGTTTCGTCAGCCACTCCACTTTCCTCGAGGACCCTCAGGATCCGGCCCACCCGCGTATCGGTCTCCCGGATCGTCGCATCATAGAGATCGATATTGTAGGCGATGTCCGCTTCGCTCAGACGGACGTCGCCTCGGTTAATCTCTGCGAGGTTTGGGCCGTCGATCGCGACGCCTTCGGGCCCGCTCACGAACACCTTCTTCACGGGGAGATAGGGAAGGTGAGGACTCATGAAGTGGACGAATACCATCGTCGGCCCGCGGTCCGTCCGGGAATACAACTCCTTCAGCCGGTCCACGAGCATTTCGTCAATCACGCCTCTGAAGTTGAGAATGCGCACGTTGTGAATATTCAGCCCGGGGGGAATCCGGTCCTTCGAGCCGTACTTCTTGACGAGAATTCGCTCCAGGAACGACTCGCCCGTGGCGTCGTACTCCTCGAAGCCCTGCCCGAATCCCAGCTTCTTCGTGATCTGCGGATTGGATGACCAGCCGAAGCAGTCGAAACCGTGCTCGGTGAACATCTCCGCCATAGTCACGAAGGATTCCACGAGTGGCGCTAGAACGCCGCTCTCATTGAATCCGATGCCGCCCGGCCTCTCCTTCAAGGCCATCCCGAACTGCCGATCGTTCGCGGCGTTGTGGGTCGACGGATAGGTCGAGGTGAACGTCGACGCCACCGACGGACGAGTCCAGGGCGCCTGTGCATACGCCCGCCGGAAACACGTCCCACGAGCCACGAGCTTGTCGATATTGGGCGAGGTCGGCCGCGCGTATCCCGCAAAGCCGAGGTGGTCCCAGCGCAGCGACTCGATGCTCAGGATCAGGACGTGCTTCGGCCTCGGGCCCGCGGGCCGCAGCCACAGCCAAATCCCGCACCCCAACGCAATCAGGACGGCAAGCGCGCCGATCGCGATCAATTTGGAATATCTACTTTCCGTGAGCCGCATGGGAATGATTTCTTCGAGGAATTCTGCCGGTGCCGGTCATGCACGCCTCACACCACTACTTGATGTATCCCAGCGCTCGCAGCTGGCGGAGCAAGGCTTCGGGAGTCTCGACGCCGGGCGCCAGTTCGTAATTTGCGCTCTCCTCGATGTTCGCCGTGACATAGGCATTCACGGCTGCCAGGAGCCGCTGCACGCGCGCGTGCTGTCCCGGGTCTTTGGCAAGATTCGTCTGTTCTCCCGGGTCGCTGGACAAGTCATAGAGTTCGACTGTATCGCCTGCGACGTTGACGATGAGCTTCCAGCGCCCATCAATGGCGGCGCAAAACTCTCCAGGCCGTGCGCCGTGCTCCGAGAACACGAGGCCGCCGGACGCCGTCTCCGAACCGCCCCGGAGGAGGCGCCGCAGGTCGCGGCCCTGGGCGGAAGGCAACTCCTCTTCCCACAGCAAGCCGGCGAGGGTCGGGAGAAGGTCGATGTTTTCCACCGGCACCGAGAGGCGCTTGCCCGCCGGGATGCCCGGTCCGGCCAGGACCAGCGGAACGTGGATCAGTTCTTCATAGAGGGTGTGCCCATGGCCGACCGCCCCGTGATCGTAAAATTCTTCGCCGTGATCCGCGACCAGGACCACGAGCGTTTCATCGGCCAGTCCACTTTCCTCCAAGGCGTGAAGGATCAGGCCCACGCGGTCATCGGTTTCCCGAATCGTTGCGTCGTAGAGATCGACATTGAATGCGAGGTCCGCCTCGCTAAGGGTGATATCGCCTTCGTTGATCTTTCCCCTGTTCAGGCCATTGATCCAGATGCCCTCGGGCACGGTCGCAAACATTTCTCTGGTTTTCTTGCCCGGAATGTAAGGCAGGTGGGGGCTCATGAAGTGAAGAAACACCATGGTCGGCGCCCGGTCCTTCTGCCGGAACATCTCGGTCACCCTCTCAGCAATCAACTCGTCGATCACCCCTCTCAACTCCTCGACGTTTAACGGCAAGTCGGAGGTCGCCGGGTCCTTCCCGCCGTAAACTTTGGCCCGTATCCCAGCCAAAAACCATAATGAATCGGCAACGGCGTCGTACTCCTCGAAGCCCTGGCCGAATCCCAGGTGCTGTGAGACCTGCGGGTTAAAAGACCAGCCGAAACAGCGATAGCCGCGGGCGCCGAAGATTTCAGCCAATGTCGTGAATGATTCCGCAAGCGGCGCCATGGCATTTCCACCGAGCTGCTGGAACCTGCCTTTCTGTCCCCCCCCGGGGATACCAAACCCTTCATCGTTCGCGGCGTTGTGGGTCGACGGATAGGTCGAGGTGAACGTCGACGCCACCGAGGGACGGGTCCAGGGCGCCTGGGCGTAGGCCCGCTGAAAATAAGTGCCTCGGGAGACCAGGCGGTCCATGTGCGGCGAGGTCGGCCGCGCATAACCCGCAAAGCCCAGGTGATCCCAGCGCAGCGACTCGACGCTCAGGATCAGGACGTGCTTCGGCCTCGGACCCGCCGGCCGCAGCCACAACCAGGTCCCGCACGCAAGCGCAACCAGGACCGCAAGCGCGCCGATTGCGATGAACGTGGAAGCTCTATTTTCCGGGATTCGCATGAGAATGATTTCTGCGGGGAATTCTTCCTGTGACCGTCCTGCACACCGCGCACCGCTACTTGACGTATCCCAGCGCGCGCAACTGGTCCATCAGCGCTTTGGAAGCCCTCACCGGCACCGCCCGCTCGTGCTTCGCGCCCTTTTTCAGGTTCCCCGCTACATAAGCCAACACCGCATCCCAGAGCCCTTTTACCCGCTCCATGTGCTCGGGGCCGCCAAAAAGATTTGTCGTTTCACCCGGGTCCGCGGACAAATTGAACAGCGAGCCAATAACCCTATCTCCCGACTTCGATTGCCTGGCGATAAGTTTCCAGGGACCGTCGATGACAGCGCAGACCTCTCCGGGTAACATGCCGTGCTCGGAGAACACGAGACCCATCGACGCCGGCGGATTGTCTCCGAGAAGGCGCCTCAGATCGCGGCCCTGCGCCCAGGGCAGCTCTTCGTCCCAGAGCAGGCCGGCGAGCGTCGGAAGGAGATCGATATTCTGGACAGGCACCGAGACGCTCTTCCCCGCGGGTATACCCGGACCGGCCAGGACCATCGGAACGCGGATCAATTCTTCATAGATGCTGTGCCCATGGCCAACCGCCCCGTGATCGTAGAATTCTTCACCATGGTCTGCCATCAATACCACCAGCGTTTCATCGGCGTGCCCGCTGTCATTCAATAAGTCCAGAATCTGGCCCACGTGCGCATCGATCTCGCGAATAGTCGCATCGTAAAGATCGATGTTGTACGCGATATCGGCATCGGTCAGCCGGATCTCTCCCTTGCTGATCTTATCGTGGTTTGCTTCGCTGATACGCACGCCGTCGGCCACCGTGGTGAATGGCTTCCTGAATTCCTCGGCCGGCAGATAGGGAAAGTGAGGGCTCATGAAGTGCACGAACGCTATCGTCGGCGCCCGGTCCTTCTGCCTAAACAACCCGGTCAGCCGCTCCACGATCAGCTCGTCCACCACTCCCCTGAAATCGCGCGTGGTCACGTCGCGAAAAGTCACACCGGCCGGTATCCGGTCCTTCGAGCCGTATTTTTCTATCAGCATCTTCTGCAGAAACAATTCGCCGGTCCCGTCGTATTCATCGAACCCCTGGGCGAACCCCAGTTCCTGCGAAATCTGCCCGTTACAAGACCACCCAAAACAACGATACCCGTGCGCGCGGAAAAGCTCGGCCATGGTCGTGAACGAATCGGCGAGCCCCGTCATGACATACTCACTCGCGTCGTTGGACCCGTCTTCCCCCTTCCCCTCGGGGGCATCGAACTTCACGTCATTCGCGGCGTTGTGGGTCGAAGGATAAGTTGAGGTAAACGTCGATGCCACCGAGGGCCGGGTCCAAGGCGCCTGCGCATAGGCTCGCCGGAAACAGGTGCCGCGAGCCACGAGTGCGTCGATATTAGGCGAAGTCGGCCGCGCATAACCCGCAAAGCCGAGGTGGTCCCAGCGCAGCGACTCGACGCTCAGGATCAGGACGTGCTTCGGCCTCGGACCCGCCGGCCGCTGCCACAGCCAGATCCCCAAGGCGACCGCCGCCAGAGCTGCAATCAGACCAATACCGGCCGCTCGATGCACAGGATATCTTGAGTTGCGCGTCATGTTTCCACCTACTTCAAATACCCCAGCGCCCGCATCTGGCGGATCAGGTCGTCGGATACGTTCACCGGGGGTGCCCGGTCGTACTTCGCGCTCTCCGACAGATTCGCTGCGATATATTCGCTCACGGCTGTCGCGAGCCGGCCCACTCGCCCCTGGTGTTCCGGTGCTTCGGCAAGATTCGTCTTTTCACCGGGGTCGTTGACCAAGTCGTAAAGCGCGACCTCCTCGCTCGCCACGTCGACGATCAGCTTCCAGGTCCCGTCGATAACGGCGCAATGCGCTCCAGGTCGCCTTCCTTTCTCAGAAAACACCAGCCCCCTGGACTCCGGCGCAGACCGGCCTCGCATGAGTCTCCGCAAATCGCGGCCCTGCGCACCCGGCAGCTCTTCTTCCCACAGCAAGCCGGCAATCGTCGGGAGCAGGTCGATGTTCTGCACGGGCACAGCAACGCTCTTACCGGCCGGGATACCCGGGCCGGCCAAAACCAAGGGCACGCGGATCAACTCTTCATAAAGGGTGTGTCCATGGCCGACCTTTCCGTGATCGTGAAACTCCTCACCATGGTCCGCAGCCAGCACGACCAGCGTTTCGTCGGCGAGTCCACTCTCCTCCAGCGCGCGCAGGATCCGGCCCACCCGCGCATCGGTTTCCCTAATGGTCGCGTCATAGAGATTGATGTTGTATGCGATGTCCGCATCGGTCAGGCGGATCTCACCTGCTTGGATCGGCCCCGCGTTCACTCCGGTGATCGCAACGCCGTCAGACAGGGTCGCGAACATTTTCTCCGCCTTCTTGGCCGGCAGGTAGGGAAGGTGGGTCGTCATGAAGTGGACAAACACCATCGTCGGCGCCCGGTCTTTCTGGCGGAACATTTGGGTCACCCGCTCCTCGAACCACTCGTCGGCCACGCTCCTCGCCTTTTCGAGGTTCTTGACTTTCACTTGGTCCGGGATCCGGTCCTTTCCGCCATAAGTCTCGATCAGGAGTCTCTCCACGACCGAATCGACAGTGGATTCATATTCCTTGAACCCCTGCCCGAATCCGAGGTATTGCGAGATCTGTGGGTTACACGACCAGCCGAAGCAACGATAGCCGCGGGAACTGAAGACCTCGGCCAAGGTCGTGAACGATTCCGAAAGCTGCGCCATGACACTTGTGTTCTCCACATTTTGGAGGAATCCGCGCCCTCGCTCCTTCGGGGACACGCCAAATCCCTCGTCGTCCGCCGCGTTATGGGTCGACGGATACGTCGAGGTGAACGTCGACGCCACCGATGGGCGGGTCCACGGCGCCTGCGCATAGGCGCGCCGGAAACAGGTGCCGCGAGCCACGAGTTTGTCAATGTGCGGCGAGGTCGGCCGCGGGTATCCGGCAAAGCCGAGGTGATCCCAGCGCAGCGACTCGACGCTCAGGATCAAGACGTGCTTCGGCCCCGGGCCAGCCGGCCGCAGCCATAGCCAGAGTCCGAGCGCGCCGATAAGCAGAATCAGGGCGCTCCCAATCGATTTTGTCATCATGCCGCGTGAAGACTGCAAACCGCAACTGTATCGAAAAACTCCCTGCGATCAACCCCGCCGTTGACTCCCACCCGATGCTGTCCTCCCGGCTCTTCATCCTCCATCCTTCATCCTTCATTCTTCATCCTTCATCCCTCATCCTTCATCCCTCATCCATCATCCTTCATCCTTCATCCTTCATCCTTCATCCTTCATCCCTCCCAAACTCCCGCGCCCAGCGATCCGCTTCGAGAATTTCATCGAGCGAGGGATGTTCGACGACCTCGTGCGCGTGCATGGCGCCTTCGACCGACTGCCAGATTCGGGGAAAGGAAATCCCGCCCTCCAGGAACGCCGCCACCGCCACTTCATTAGCCGCATTCATCACGGCTGGCAGAGTGCCCCCCTTCTCGCCGGCCTCGCGCGCGAGATTCAAGGCCGGAAAATCATCCCACCGCGGCTCTGCGAAATCCAATCGCGACACCTCGGCGAAACTCAGCGGCTTAAGCGTGTTCGCGACCCGCTCGGGCCAGGTCACCGCATATTGAATCGGAAAACACATGTCGGAATGACTCAGCTGCGCCAGCACGGATCCATCCACAAACTCGACCATGGAATGGACGATGCTCTGGGGGTGCACCACCACGTCGACACGATCCATCTCCACCCCGAACAACCAGCGCGCCTCGATCATCTCCAGGCCCTTGTTAAAGAGAGTCGCGGAATCGATCGTGATTTTCGGCCCCATGTCCCAGGTGGGATGTTTCAAAGCCTCTTCCACCGTTACCCGCGCAAGCGCGTCCACCGGCGTCTCGCGAAACGGCCCGCCGCTCGCCGTCAACACCAGTCGCTTGACGTCGCCCGGATCGCGTCCCTCGAGACATTGAAATATCGCGTTGTGCTCGCTGTCCACCGGGAGCACCTGCACGCCCTTGCGGTGCGCCGCCTCCATGACCGCCTCCCCGGCCATCACCAGGATCTCCTTGCTTGCCACCGCGATATCCTTGCCCGCCTCGATCGCCGCCAGCGCGGGACGCAAGCCGGCCGTCCCCACGATCGCAATCAGCACCATATCCGCCTCGGGCAGCGTCGCCAGCTCCACGAGGGCTTCTTCGCCCCCGGAAACTTTGACCGACGAGGACACGGCACTGCGTAAGGCGTCCAGATGATCGCCGTCCGCCAGCGCCGCGCGCCGCACCCCGGTCCCGGAAATTTGCGCCGCCAGCGCTTCCACGCTGCGGCGTGCGGCCAGACCCACCACCTCCATGCGATCGGGAATGTCGCCCGCCACTTTTAATGCACTCTGCCCGATCGATCCTGTCGACCCGAGAACCACCACTTTGCGACGGCGCGACGCCATACCGGACCCTTTAGCGTATGCCCTTCCCCAGACCAAGGAAATAAGCCAACGCAAAAATAGTAGCTGCGGCATCCTGCCGCAGTCTTGGCTTGGTTCTGCGGCTGGAAGCCGCAGCTACTCATAACCGTCACCCCAAAAACCGGAGGTAAAAATACAATACCGGCGCCCCGAAACAGATGCTGTCAATCAAGTCCAGGGTCCCGCCGATTCCCGGCAGCACATGGCCGGAATCCTTGGTCTCCCAGCTTCGTTTCACCACCGATTCCGCCAAGTCGCCCGCCACCGCGGCCGAGCCCAATAAAATCCCCAGGATGGCCCCATGCTTCCAGTCGATCAACGGCAGCTTGCCTCCCAGTATCGCCACGAGCCCGAGTCCGCTTGCCAGCGAGAAAACCATGGCTCCGCCGATTCCTTCCCACGTTTTCTTTGGACTGATATGCTGCATGAAGGGATGTTTTCCGATCAGCGATCCCGTGATGTATGCGCCCATATCGGAGAACTTCGTCACCACCACCAGGAACAAAACGGTGAACAAGCCGGAGCCGCCCGGCAGGTAAAGAAGCTTGATCACAAACCCAAATAAGAAGGGTATCCACAAGAACCCGAACATGGTTACCGTCACCCGCGCCACGCTGCTCCCCGGCTGCGGGGTGTAACGAAATTCCGCGAGAAACGATCCGATAAAGAGAAGGGACAGGAACCCGCCGTCAATTATCATGATTTTGTCGGCAGGAATAGGCCCTTCCGGGTACCCGGCGAAAAATAAAAGCGCCAGGTAAAGGCCCGATACCAGCACCATCACGATCCCCCGCGAACCTTTTCCCGGCAGATCAACGATACGAAAGAACTCCCAGACGCTCACCAGCGCCAGGAATTCGATCAGCACCAGGTAAAGCATGGGGACGGAGAAATAGACCGCCGCCGCGACAATGCCCCACAAGACCAGCGTGCTGGAAAGACGGGAAAAAAATGCGCGTTGCTTGCTTCCCACGATCGTGTCGTCCTTCCTTGCCTCGCGAAGTTATATTCGTTCCGCGAGCACATCCCGAGTGGCCTCAACCCCCGGCACACCGTGCTCAATATGCCTGAAGGTTTGCGCCAGTTGCTCGATCTGTTCGATCTGCGGCTCGTACTTGTCCCGGTGTGACTGGCACAAGTCACGCAATGGTTGGAACAACTTCAGGAATTCGCGGAAGACCTGGTCAATTCCCGCATCGAATACTCCGCGCAGATTGCGGTCCAGCAACTCACGATTTTCCTCCAGTTTACTGCCCAATTTCTGCGTGATGTCGGCTGCATTTCGATTGGCGTAAACGCCGGCGGCCAACAGCGACACCACCGCCATCCCGATGCAAACCAGGTGATACGGGCTCATCCCCGCAATCGCCGTCCCCACCGCGCATCCTGACGCAAGCAAAGCCAGGAACAATATCGCCCGTATCATCCGCCGGCGCGCCGCAAAGTCCTTGCGCAAGCCCGCCGCAATTCCCAATTCCGAAAGGTCCTGCACCACCCGGTTCTCGGTGTCGGTCACCAGCGCCTCGGTGGCCGCCTGCAAGTGCTCCAGTCCGGCTTTATCCGCCGACGGCAGCGCATAGTCATAATTCTCTGCAATGTGCGTGTTCAATCCCTGCCACAACCGTTTCAAATCGACCCGCACGGTCTCCGCCGCGCCCCCGACGCGCTCGCGAATCGACCACCCCAGGTTCCGTGAAAAATTTTCCTGCACCTGCCGCGGCGCCTCGTCTTCCCGGAATAAGGATCGTATCGACGCGCCGATCGTAAGCCTGCCCTCCAGGTATTCGCCGCTCTCGATGCCCAAGGTCATGTATTCATTGTCGAAGGCTTCAAACAGTCCGAGAAATTTGCCTCCGGTCAAAATCTTCTGCTTGGAAACGGCCCTCTCCAGCCTCTCGAGGAGCTGGCCGTCCGCGTGCAGCGTCTCGACCCCATCCCGCATTTTCACTCTCACGTCTCCTAGGATCACCTGCGCGGTCTTCGCCGTGTTGTTAATCCTCTGCTGGCGGCTCTCTGCGTTGGCGACCGCTTGGGAAGTAAACGCTTCCAGTTCTTCAAACCGGCTCTCGCCCCAAAGCCGCTCTTTGTCGACGCCGGTTGTCTTCGCGAGCAAGGCTTTCTTGGCCGACACGCAAAAGATCGGGAAACTCGTCCCCAGGCGGCGCTGGGCGGTCACCCGCATGTGCTCCACGATCGCTTGCACCTCCTCTTCCGCCCTCAGATCACACTGTTGCAAAACGAAAGCGATGTTCTTGAACCACTTGTGATGAATCCGCTCCAGCAACCTCCAGTTCGCCGCCCCCCATGGATTCGTCACCGAGAAGACGAAAATCACCAAGTCGGCCATAGGGATGAATCGCTCGGTGATCTCCTCGTGGCTTTCCGCAATCGAGTTGGTCCCCGGCGTGTCTACAATATGAAAATCTTTCAGAAACGCGCACGGCCGGTGTAACTCGACCAGCGTGTCGCTCACATCGACATCCCGCTGCTCATCTCCATAACGGAAGTAGTGAATCTTCGAAGTCTTTGGCAGCGCAGCTGTCTCGCATAACTCCTCCCCGAACAATCCGTTCAGAAAAGTCGATTTGCCGGAGTTCACTTCTCCCGCCACCACGAACAAGAGCGGT
This sequence comes from Verrucomicrobiales bacterium, assembly GCA_024638765.1. Taxonomy (GTDB): domain Bacteria; phylum Verrucomicrobiota; class Verrucomicrobiia; order Verrucomicrobiales; family DEV007; genus JAHEJT01. Next base: position 14,063 of record JAHEJT010000055.1, on the reverse strand, counting down.
TCCTTAAGCCCGGTAATCAGATTCTCCAGCAGCGCGACCCGCTCGGGATCGAGACGCAAGGTCTCTCCCAGCCGCGCCAGGGCGTAAAGAGCCGTGCCCAGCTTGGCCCGAAGTTCAAAATAATCTTCACCGATCATGACCCTATGAAAAACCGCAAGCGGGCGGATGCACCGGACTCGCGTTACTGGGCCTGCGCGCCGGTCTGCAGATTTCCCCGCCGTTCCAACTCCAGCAATTGCGTTACCGTCACGAAACGAAAGCCCTTCGCCAACAACCGATCGAGCGCACGCTCCATCGCGTCAATTGTCGGCTTGTGAATGTCATGCGCCAGAATAATGGCGCCGTTCGTGGTCCCCGAGACAATTCGGTCGGCCACCACCCCGGATCCCGGGCGCTGCCAGTCACGCGGATCCACGCTCCACAGAATACTCGGGTATTTAAACTCGCCGTAAATCCAGGATTTCTGTCGGCTCGTGATCGCCCCGTAAGGGGGGCGCATCGTCTTGGGCGGTATCCCCGTCGCCGCCAGGATGGAACTGTGGCAGGAACTAAGTTCGGCGCGCACCTGGGAATCGGGGAGCTTATTCAGATATGCATGCGTCCGGGTGTGGTTGCCGATTTCGTGCCCCTCGTTAATCATGCGCCGCAATATCTCCGGATGACTCCTGACGTTGCTCCCCACAACATAAAAGGTCGCCTTGATGTTCCGCTCAGCCAGAATGTTCAGGAGCCTCGGCGTCTGGACCGGGTGGGGACCATCATCGAAAGTCATCGCCACGTAAGGTTCGCGAATATTTACCTTCGAATAACTCACTGATGCCCCCGACACATTGCCGCGGGGAATATAAACATCCGGATTCCGCCCCGGCGTCCCCGTGATCGATCCCATTCCATAGGGCGAAGTCCGCGCAGCCATAGCCGCCCTGCGGGACGCATCCTCGCGGGCTTTTCTCTCCTTGGCTTTCTCGGCCATGGTCTGACAACCCGAAAACCCAAACCCCTGCAAAGCGATCAAAACTACAAAAATCCGCGTCGTCTTAGTCATGGCAAAAGTCGTGGCCCAACCCCGCGTTGGAGCCGGCGTCCCACTATAAACCCCGGCTCTGCAACGGCAAGCACCCTTCTCCCGGGACCGGCGCCCGCACACCTCCTTGCATGCGGAGATCCCCGCGCAAACCATTCCCAAAGCTGCAATCCCGCCCTTAGCTCCCGGATTCCTACCCATCTTGGAGAAACCTGCCCAGGATCGCCTCGAGCTTTTCCACCCCCTCCCGCGGCCACAATGAGCGCTCCGTCACCAGGGCATCGTCCAGGCTGCGGTGCTCCGGCCAATCCGCGGCCTCCGGAATTCGCGGAATCACCGCGGCGACCACCTTCTTCGCCGCCTCCGCGTTCGCCATCAGATGACCGATCACCGCCTGCGCAGTCACCGGCTCTTCCTCGACCTTCCAGCTGTCGTAATCCGTGATCATCGCGAGCGTCGCCAGCGCGATCTCCGCTTCGCGCGCCAGCTTGGCCTCCGGCAGGTTCGTCATTCCAATAACATCGAACCCCAGCTTCCGGTGTGTCTCGGATTCCGCCCTCGTCGAAAAGGCCGGGCCATCCATGTTCACATAGGTGCCGGTTTCGTGCACGGTGTGCCCCTCTGCTTGCACCGCCTCCGCCAGCAATGCCCGCAGCCCCGGAGACAATGGCTCGCCAAAGGCGATGTGCGCCACGATCCCGGCCTCGAAAAAGGTGTGCTCCTCCCGGCGGCTCGCCCGGTCGAAAAACTGGTCTGGCAGTAAAATGTCGCGGGGCCGGTATTGCTCCTGGAGACTTCCGACCGCCGTCACCGATATAATCCAGCGCACTCCCAGTGATCGCAGCGCATATATATTCGCGCGATGATTCAGCGCATGCGGAGGAATCCGGTGCCCGCGCCCGTGACGCGGCAGAAAGTAAATTCGGCGTCCCGCGAACTCGCCGCCGATTATCTTGTCAGAGGGATCGCCGAAGGGTGTCGCCACCTCCAACTCCTCGCGGTTTTCGAATCCCTCGAGGTCGTAAAGCCCGCTTCCCCCGATGATCCCGATTGCGTTTTGCGCTGCCATCGACCGGGGTGCTACCCGAAGGCTGGAACGGATTCAAGCCTATTCGCAGGACATCGGCAGTAGCTGCGGCATTATCCGGCTGCGCCGGCTCTGCAGTTTGACTTCGTCTCTTGGGTAGCGCTTGCCGCGTGGCAGTCAGCCGCAGTTCCACGTAAGATTCTGCGGCAAGATGCCGCAGCTGCCCTCAAGCCACTTCCTGCATCACCGAGATCACGCGCTCGATGTCTTCAAGCTGGAAAGGCTTGGAGAGAAACATAAGGCTTCCATCCCTGTCGAACTGTCCCGCGATCTCTTCTTCGGAATAACCGCTCATGATACACACCGGCACCCGGGAATCAATGCGGTGGATCCTTTCGTAAACCTCCCGGCCGCTCATTTGCGGCATCGTCATATCCAGGAATACCCCGCTCAACGATTCCTCACCCTCACTCAGAATACGCTCAAAAATTTCCACTCCCACCGGGCCATCGTCTGCCTCGTGATACTCGAATCCCAGGGTGCGAATCGCCTGCCCGCATACCATCCGGACTACTTTCTCATCGTCGATGATGAGGAAACGGCCGCCATCCGCCACGGGGCGGGCCCTCACCACGACTTTTTCTTCCACCCGGGCGGGAAGCGCTTTGGCCGCGGGCGTGTAAACCCGGAAGACGGTCCCCGCCCCCGGCGCGGTCTTTACCTTGATCAATCCCCGGTGCGAACGCACGATGCCAAGCACTGCCGCCAGGCCCAGACCCCGGCCCGCGAATTTCGTAGTGAAGAACGGCTCGAAGAGCCGGTGCTGCGTCTCCTCATCCATCCCGCAGCCGTCGTCCTCGGCTTCTACGTACATGTATTTTCCGGGAACTAACTCCTGGCCCCAGGGCACCGCCTCCAGGGCTTCCTGGTCCAGTGTTTCAAACCCCGTCCGCATCGTGATCGTGCCTTTGTCCTCACCGATGGCGTCACTTGCATTGGTCACCAGGTTGAGCAGCACCTGGTGCACCTGAGTGGCATCCCCCTCCATGCAGGGCGAGTCCTCGGAGAGCTCCAGCTGGAAGCGCACATTCTTGCTGATGGACGCTTTCAACAGGTAAACGATCTCGTTGATCACCTCGTTCACGTCGAAGTGCGTGATCTCGAATTTTCCACGCCCGGAATAGGCCAGCATCTGCCGCGTTAATTCCGCCATGCGCCGCGCCGCCGATTCAATCTTATTGAAATGCTCGTCCACACCCGAACTCGTTAGATCCAGAACACCCTCTTCCTGCATTTTCAGTTCGACGCGCGCAATTCCAGTCTGGCTGAGGATTCCGGTGAGCAGGTTGTTGAAATCGTGAGCAATCCCCCCGGCAAGGACACCCAGACTCTCGAGTTTTTGGGCGTGCTGCATCTGGCGCTCGAGAGCGTCGTGCTCTTCTTCCATCGCTTTGCGCCGCGTAACGTCCAGCACTGTGCCGCTGAGCCGCATCGCGCGCCCGTCTTCGCTTCTCTCTACAATCCTCCCCTTTTGTTGAATCCAGGACCAGGGCTCTTGTCCATGCCGAATCCGGCATTCGGTATCAAAAAAATCGCGAAGGTTGTTGAGGTGCCCCTCCAGATTTCGGAACACTCTTTCCACATCCGCAGGATGCACCAGCGCGCGGAATTGATCCGTGGTCAGCTCGCGGCTCTTGGATTCAAAACCCAGAATCGAAGCCGCCCGCGCATCGAGAAAAAAGCGATCGCGGTCCAATACCCACTCCCAGGATCCCATCTGCGCACCCCAGAGCGCCAATTCGAGCCTATCCTGGCTCTCGAGAAGCTTTTGCTCCGCTTCCTTTTGCTTTGATATGTCCCGGGCGATCACCACGATGCCCTTCACCTCTCCGGCCGCGTCGAGAATCGGTATCTTGTCCGTCAATACCCAGAGATCCTCCCCGCCCGCCGTCTCGAATTTTTCAACGATCCCGTAAATCGGTTTCCGCGATCGAATCACTTTGAGATCGTCCGCGTAATACTGATCGGCCCGATCCGGGTGCAATTCCGTCTCCGAACGCCCCTCGATATCCTGCGCGGCAATCCCCATCGCCTTCGCTGCCCAGCGATTTATCTTCAAGACGCGATTCTCCACATCCTTGATCCAGATCATCCCGGGGATGTTGTCGAACAGGAATGCGCCGTCGACGTGGCCCCCCATGGGTTCCGCCCGCGCAGCTTCCAAATCATGCCGGGCGGGGAGTGCCACCGGCTGGGTCATCTCGATCGTCGGATTCCAATCGTCGAGCGAGGGGCGCACCTCCTCGAGACGGGAACGCAAACTGGACGTTCTCGGGGCGACGTCGCCTGACTGCGGCGGTTCGGGCATCGTGAGTCGCGCGGGTTGGGTTCGGTGTTCGGTCGGCGGATCTCTCTCTTTGGGGCCCGCCCATTCACCGGGAGGCACGAGAAAGCTGGAAGCAATATTATACTGAATATAATTATTATAACAAGTAGAATATCAGAGCGCTGCGACGCTTCCCCCCAAATTCCCTCCACTTCGCAGGCACTCCCCCGCCCTCCAACACGGAAGGACCCTACCCCGCGCTCCCCATCCTGGGCAGAATCCGCGTGGCCTCACTGCGCATAAATGCCAGTTTTATCGCTTCTGAGAGGCTAAAATGAAAAATACCGGAAAATTTATAAAAACCGCTTGCGGATTCTATGGAAATTATTTATAGTGGGTATCAATAGCGAGAAACTTCTCAAAAATGAAGTAGATCGCAGTAAGCCCACGAAGTCCCCCATACCCCCCAAGGAAACATGAAATCTATAAAAAATATCTCGCTCTCTCTCCTCACTTTGGGAGCGGTTTCCCTCGCTGCGATCACCCCAGCTTCCGCCAGCTCCCTCATCTGGAACTGGGACGGAATCGGCGCTGACCCCAACGGCGCAGGCAATCCCCTCTCCATCCAGGCCTCCTTCGACCCCACCACGGACATCTTCTCTTGGACGGTCACTTTCGATCAGCTCACCGACGGCTTCACTCTCGCCGTCTCCCCGGGCCCCAACCCCAAGGGCGCTGACGACCTCGCCATCCTCTACGTCAACAAGTACGAGGAAGCCGCCGCTTTCGTTTACAACGGAAAAAACGACAGCACCAGCCACTTGAATCACCCTAGCGGCGCCGGAGGCGGTCCCATCCCCCTCGAGAACAACCTCGACACGACCTGGCTCAATAACATCAGCGTCAGCAACGTCGGCGATGTCCGCACCTACGACATCGAAATCGATGCCACCCAAATCAACATGTTCGGTGATACCGTCAATCCCCCTCTCAACGATTGGACCGGCATCGCCTTCGGACAGGAAATCGGTGTCTGGTTCCACTGGTGGGACCAGGCCGTCGTGAAATTCGACGACACCACCGGCACCCCCGACGCCTGGTGGGGCGAAGCCCTTCCCTGCGGCGACTGCGACCCCCGACAGGGCTGGCTCGACATCTCCCACCAACCCATCCCCGAACCGAACTCGGCGCTCCTCATCGGCATTGCCACCTCCCTCATCCTGGTGCGCCGCCGCTTCCGGTCCCGCCTCTAACCCCCGACACCCCCCCTCTCCTCAACACAACTTAAAACCCCGGGCGCAAACCCGGGGTTTTTTGTGTCCACGATCCGGAGCTAAGCGGGAGAACGAGCCTCCCGGCTCGTTCTGGATTCCCGATAGAATCGGGAGAGGCTCGTTCTCCCGCTTCCTTCTCCCCACTCACTGCCTCGGCGGAAGCCGTTTGGGATGATACTTCTCTTTCGGATGAAAGAGAAATCCCGGCGACTTGCGCGCTAACTCGTAATCCTGCAGCACAAACTCCGGAAGAATGAAGTTGCTGTTGGGATCGTAGACCTTGCTCCCGCTGTAGGACCCGTAAATCCGGTATTCGTAGTTGTGATCGAACCCATGTGCCGGGCCACTCGCCGGCTTCTCCGGCAACCGGTCTGGCTGCCTCTTGAGCCGTTCATTAAATATCACCAGCCGGGCGCTGTCCCATGACTCCCGGGGACGCCGCAAATACCCCCAGAACCGAGTCCCATGCGTGTAATAACGCCTGCCCAGATAATACTCCCCCACCGGTTCCGCCAGGATCAATTGTTCCCTCGCCTCGAGCACCGCCTTGTAAGAGGTGCATCCCACTCCCGACACCAGAAATACTCCCGCCAAAACCACGATCACGAATCTCCGCGCCACCCGCGATACTTCACGCCGCACCCCTTGATCGCGCCCGACTGAATTTACCCCCGCCACGATCAAGAATTCTCTTCACTCTGCCGGGCCGCGGCCTCGCGAACCCGCTCCCGCATCGCCGCCTCGTTCTTCAATTCCACGATAATCTGCTCGATCGCGCGCAACGTCTGCGGACTGATGTGATGTTCCATTCCTTCCACGTCGTGGTAAGCCGTCTCCTTATCGATCCCCAGCAGTTCCAGGAATTCCGCCAGTAATCCGTGACGTTTAATGATCCGCCGCGCGACCTTCTCCCCCTCTTTCGTCAGCGTCATCCCGCGGTATTTCTCGTAATCAATCAGTCCCTTGTCATCCAGCCGCTGCATCATGTTGGAAACACTCGGCTGCGCTATCCCCAGTCCCTCCGCGACGTCCGCCACGCGCGCGTAACCCTTCTCATCGATTAACTCGAGAATCTTCTCGAGATAATCTTCAACCGCGACCGATTCATTCGTCACCGACATGGCTTGCGCACTATGGACCGGTCCCGATCCCGATGCCAATCGGAATAAGGCGACCCAGACTGAAAAATCCGCCAGAAAGATCAGCCTGAAATCAGCTTGCCCGCCGAATCGCTCCGGACCCGAATTACCCCTTTCTCCCGACCAAAAAGCCAAAACCATGCTTCCCCTCAAGAAGCTTGTCGCATTGCCCGCATTCGCCGGCGTCATGCTCGCCAGGCTATCGAACAGTCACGGGGTCGTTTTCGCAATCGACCTTTCACCCGGGCCTGGCTTGGCCCTTAATCTCGACGCCAACCCCTATACCCCGGATCAGGCTCTCGGTCTCTCCGCTTCAAATGTCCGCGTCCCTGCGGCCGGCAACGCCACCGGGGGCGAATTCGGCACCGGGATGACACTTGACGACGTCTCTGAACTTCTCAGCTGGGATATCGCCTTCGCATCCGACTTCGGCTTTATCAATCTCTTCGGCAATGTCTCCAACGCCCAATTCCACATCGGCGCCGTCAATTTCCCCGCGATCAATACCAACGGCAGCGTCACCGTCGGCATATTCGGCTCGCTGATCCCCGGATCGACCCCGATGACCGGCCGCTTCACCGGCTCCGCCACCCTCGATCCCACCCAGGAATCCCAACTCCTCGACAACCTCTTCCTCAATATCCACTCGTCCTTTGCCGGCGGTGGCGAAATCCGCAGCCAGACCATCATCGTCCCGGAGCCCTCCGGCGTCCTCTTTCTCGCACTCTCCCCGCCCGTCCTCGCCGCCGGCCGCCGGCCGCCGGCGCCCGGCCGCGCGCCCTCGCTGATCGCTGGCCCCTGCGCCGTCTCAGGGATCGGCGGGTCCCCCTCCGGGCGTCACAGAATCCCCGTAATATCAGGGGAATCGGGCCATTCTGCGGCCTGTCCTCCCCTCTAAATAGCTTGAGTCCAACCCGGTTCGGCCTATGGTGTGGTTTGGGGTAATTTTCCTGCTTTTCAGGGGGTCCGCCCCTCCCCCCCAGCCAATTTCACCGCCTTTACGACCCTTCGACGTCAAGCTTCCGGCCGGAAGCCCGCATCGCTTTACAGCTATTTCATATGAAGACCCAAGGAGCCGAAACCCAGTCCCCTCAACCTCAGGAACCTTCCGGGGGGTCTCCCTCTTCGCCGAAATATCCCGGCATTCCCATCACCTGCAACGGCAACCAGCTGGTGGCCCAATACGTGGAAACCCGGATCACCGAGGGCGGCGTCTTTTACCCCATCACCCCTTCCACCGAGGGCGGTGAACTTTACCAGGCCGCTTACGCCGAGGGACAACTCGACGTCTGGGGCAACCAGAAGATCGCCATTGAAACCGAGGGCGAACACTCCGCCCAGGGCGGCGCCACCGCCCTCGCCGTCACCGGTCGCCGCGTCGTGAACTTTACCTCCGGCCAGGGCATCGCTTACGCCATGGAACAGTATTACCATGCGCCCGGCAAATGCTCGACCATGGTCCTCGAAGTCGGCGCCCGCGCCCTCACCAAGCACGCCCTCAATGTCCATTGCGGTCACGACGATGTCTACGCCGCCCTCGATACCGGCTGGACCATCATGGTCGCCAAGGACGCGCAACAGGCCGCCGACCAGGGCGTCATCCTGCGCAAGGTCAACGAGATCTCGCTCAACCCCGGCATGAACGTCCAGGACGGCATGCTCACCACACACTCCGAGCGCATGTACCTGATGCCGGAAGCCGATCTGCTCCGCGAATTCCTCGGCGCCAAGGACGACCTCATCGATTGCCCCACCGATGCCCAGCGCGAACTCTTCGGGCCCACCCGGCGCCGCGTCCCCGCCATGATGGACCTCAAAAACCCCATCCTCCTCGGGCCCGTCCAGAACCAGGAACACCACATGAGCGGTGTCGTCGCCCGGCGCGACAACTGGAACGAACACATCCTCGGTTTCCTCTCGGAAGCTTACCAGGAGTGGGGCCGGCTCACCGGTCGTCATTACGGGTTCCTCGATGAATACCGCACCGAAGACGCCGATACCGTCTTCGTCTCCCTCGGCTGCGCCGCGGAGAATATCGAGGAAGCCTGCGATTATCTGCGCGAGCAACGTAACGCCAAGGTCGGCTCCATCCACGTCAACGTCATCCGGCCTTTCCCGGAAGCCGCCGTCATCGACGCGCTGCGCGGCAAAAAGAACGTCATCATTATCGAGCGCACCGACGAAGGCATGGCGGGCGACAACCCGCTGGGCCGCGACATCCGCACCGCCCTCTATAAGGGCCTCGAAGTGCATCAACAGGGCAAAGGCAGCGTGCCCGCCCTTTCCCCCGACGAAATGCCGCGCCTCTTCAACGGTTCCTACGGCATCGGGTCGCGCGACTTCCGCCCGGAGCACACCCTCGGCGCCTACGAGTTCGCCACCGGGCAAACCGCGCGCACCGACGGCAAGACCGCCGATGACGGCAAATCCTACTTCACCCTCGGTATCGATCACCCGTACGCGGTCATTTCAAAGGACACCCCCTCGCTGCTTCCCTCCGGCGCCATCGCCGTCCGGTTCCACTCCATCGGCGGCTGGGGCATGATCACCACCGGGAAGAACATGGGCGAGATCATGGGTGACTTCGGCCACCACCTCTCCGAGGCCGATCCTCACTACGACGAGGAAGGCCGCCTCCTCGAAAAACTCTTCATCATGGCCAACCCGAAGTACGGTTCGGAGAAAAAAGGCGCGCCCACCAACTATTACCTTACCGTCGCGCCCGAGCGCATCCGCGTGAACTGCGAGCTCAACCACGTCGACGTGGTGCTCTGCTGCGATCCCAAGGCTTTCACCCACACCAACCCGCTCGCCGGCGTCAACAAGGGCGGCTGCCTCGTTTGGGAATCCTCCGATTCGCCCGAGTCCGCCTGGGAACGCATCCCGAAAAAGTACCGCGAGTTCGTTAAAGAAAACAATATCCGCATCTTCATCCTGCCGGGCTTCGAGATCGCCAAGGCCGCCACCACCCGGCACGACCTCCAACTGCGCATGCAGGGCAACTCGTTCCTCGGGGCTTTCTTCAAGGTCTCCTCCTTCCTCAAGGACCACAAAATTGGCGAAGAGGAATACACCAACGTCATCCATCACCAGTACGAAAAGAAATTCGGCCGCTTCGGCCACGCCGTCGTCGAATCGAACATGCAGGTCATGCGCGATGGCTTCGAGAAAGTGCAGGAAATCAAGTACGGCGAGATCGAAGATCCCGACCGTTCCTCGATGCGGCTGCATCCCATCGCCCCCGTCGGCGATGACTACACCATTCTGCCCACCGCCGGCGTCGATATCGACAACGTCACCACTCACGACGCGCCCGCCGATCAAGAGGAAAAAGCCCCCGTCCAATCGCTCGGCAAATTCGATTCCGAATTCCGCGCCGGCAAAGGGTACCATCAGCCCGCCGGCGCCCTTGCTTCCGTGGGCGTGATGGCCGCAGGCACCGGGGCCACTTCTTCCAAGTACGTGGCACGCCGCGAGACACCCCGATACATTCCCGAAAACTGCACCCAGTGCATGGAATGCATCACCGCCTGCCCGGATACCGCCCTGCCCAATACCGCGCAGGATATGGACACCGTCCTTCGCACCGCGATTAATAATTACGTCACCAACGTCGAGGCCCGCAAGGAACTCGGCGAACACATCGCCGGCATCGAGTTGCGCGCCCGCGAAAAAATGAACGAGGCTGTCGAAGCCAAGAAAGCCGTCCCCTTCAAGGACATCATCAAAGCCGATATCGAGGAACTTGCCCTCGAACACGTCGACGCGGAAACGAAAGCACAGCTATTCGGAATCCTCGATGTCGTCCCCATCGCTTACACCAAAGTTCCCGCGATTTTCAAATCGATCGAGAAGAAGAACCCCGGCGAGGGCGGACTCTTCTCGATTTTTGTTTCCGACCTCTGCAAAGGCTGCGGCGAATGCGTGGAGGAATGCGGCGACCACAACGCGCTCGTCATGGTGCCCGACACCGAGGAACTCAACCAGGAACTCACCTCCGCCCAGATCTTCAGCCGCTTGCTCCCGGATACCCCGCAGAAATATCTCGGACTCTACAACGATGACGCCCCCGAGGACTCCCGCCCCGCCGCCCTGCGCAATCACCTCATGGTGCGCCGCAATTACGAGGCCCTCGTCTCGGGCGACGGCGCTTGCGCCGGATGCGGTGAAAAATCCATCCTCCGCGCCGCCGCTTCCGTGACCGAGGCCTACATGCGTCCCCTCTACCACAAGAAAGCCGACCGCCTTTACGAAAAGGCCGCCCAGCTCCAAAAAGAGGGCGCCGTAAAACTCGAAGCGCTCAAGGCCGCCGACGGTGAAGCTTACGACCTCCTCAAACGCGCCTTCGCCCACGTGGTCATGGGCCTCGGCGGCGAAACCGAGGAAGACACCGATGCCCGCCTCGCCACGCACGGCGACATTTCCGACCAGGAAGTCCTCGATGGTCTCGGCGCCGTCCTCAATCAGGATGCATACAACCACAAACGGCTCCAGGCCACCGAGGGGCGCCTCGCCAACGGCATGTCCACCATGTTCATGGGCGCGTCCACCGGCTGCAACACGGTCTACGGCTCGACGCCCCCGTCGAATCCCCATCCCTATCCCTGGATGAATTCACTCTTCCAGGACGGCGCCACCATTTCCTGGCTCCTCGCCGAATCCCTCATGCTCACCCACGCCCGCCGTTCCGTGGCCCCAGAACGCCTCGCCGCCAAACTCCTGCAAAGTAGCACAGGCATCCTGCCTGTGACCAAAGACAACGGCGAAGCCGCAGATTCCGAATTCCGAATTCCGAATTCCGCCTTCACGGCGCAAGATTACTGGGACCTCACCCATCTCACCGAGAACATCATGACCGACCAGGAGATCAAGGAACTCCCCAAGGTCTGGATCATCGGTGGCGACGGCGCCCTCGGAGATATCGGTTTCCAGAACCTCAGCAAGGTCATGCTCCAGAACCGGCCCAATGTGAAGGCCCTCATGCTCGACACCCAGGTCTACTCCAATACCGGCGGTCAGAACTCGGATTCTTCCACCATGCTCGGCGGTTACGACATGAACCAGTTCGGCAAGGCCTCCCAGGGCAAGCTCCACGAGAAAAAATCGGTCGCCGAAGCCATGACCGCCGGCCACGGCTCGCCCTACGTCGCCCAGGTCTCCATGGCCAACGCCGCCAAGCTCTACAAATCGCTGCTCGACGGCCTCGAATACCGCGGCACCGCGTTCTTCCAGTGTTACACCACCTGCCAGCCCGAACACGGCGTCGCCGACGATATGTCCGCCCAACAGGCCAAGCTCGCCCGCGACTCGCGCGGCATGCCGGAGTTCGTCTTCGATCCGCAGGGCGGCGAACTCAGCGCCGAATGCTTCGATCTCAAGGGCAATCCCTCCCTCGGACGCGACTGGTGGGAAGCCGCTTACAGCGATAAGACGAAATACAATTACACCGTCGCCCACTGGGCCACCACCGAGGCCCGCTTCCGCAAGCACCTCAAGGCCATCTCCGAAGGTGAAGCCGCCGATTTTCTTTACCTCGACGACATGCTCGTGTGCATCAGCCAGGACGACGTCATCAAGCGGCGCGTCTTCGACGAAACCCACCGCGCCTATGTCCCCGACTTCGGGGTCTACATCGTCGCGGAGATCGACGGGAAGAAGAAGCACATCGCCGTCAGCCGGCAGGTCGTCCTCTTCTGCGTGGAACGCCGCAAGGCCTGGCGCATGCTCCAGTCCAAGGCCGACGTCGCGAATAAGGATTACGAAGCTCAGAAATCGCTCCTCGCCAAAGTCGATGCCGGTGAAATCTCCATCGACGACCTCCGCAGCCGGACCGGCGACCTCTACCAGGCCGAACTCGACGCCCTCGAGCCGAAGAAGGCCTGAGCTGCGCGCCAACTGACACGGCGGCAGGAAATAGCGCCGCGCGCACCAGGGCGTGGTCCGGGATCCGTTCTCTCTGCAGCGATCCACCTTCTATCCGCCTTCGCAGAAGCTTCGGCGGGACGCGCCCGAAGCCGCCTCCCCGCATTCCCCCTGTTTCTTCCCGAAACCACAAAGAATCCCCACTCTTGCACAAGATATGCACAGCGGGATCCGACCGGTTCGGGCAAATTATTCGGCATCAAAATGAATCATCACTCCATGGACACAAAACCCACACACACCGCCTTCCTCGCTGCATCGGCCAGTTTGCTCCTTCTCGCCGTCTGCACCCTGCCCGTGCTCAAGGCGGGTGATTCCGGATACCCCGCCGCTGCCGGCAAACAAGTCACCTTTCCCGAGGTCCCCCAGGTCAATCCCTTCCAGGATTCGCGCCGCCCCATCTCCAATCCCACGCTTTTCGACCTCGCCATCCCACAGACCCAGCTGCATCCCTTCGTCGCCTATCACCGCCTGCCCAGCACCATGAATACGGTCATCGGTGACGTGCCGGTGGACGGGCACGTGGAAGTCTACGCGGTCCAGCTGGAAATCGCCCTCAACGAACGCTGGTCCATCAACGCCGCCAAGGACGGCTACGTCCGCTTCCGGCCCGACTCCACGCTGAGCGACGCCGAGGGCTGGGCCAATATCACCGCCGGTCTCAAGTACGCCTGGCTCCTGAAGCCGGAGGAAAAACTCGCCTCCAGCTTTCAGCTCCTCTACGAAATTCCCTCCGGAAGTCGAGACGTCTTCCAGGGAGAGGGTGACGGAATTCTTATTCCCTCCGTCGGCGTCCTCAAGCTCTGGGATCGCTGGCAGTTCGCCGATCAATTGGGATTCCGGCTGCCCATCGACAGCGATGCCGACAGCACGTCGTTCTACAACAGCTTCCACACCAGCTACATGCTCACCGATTGGCTTTTCCCGACCTTCGAAGTCAACTGGTTCGCCGTCCTCGACGAAGGCGACGGCGGGCGCCGCTTCAACAACCAGGTCGGAGGAGCCGTCCCCGGGCTGGTGACCTTCGAGGGCAACGATCTCTTCAATTTCGGCGCCTCCAATGCCAGGCAGAACAAGCATCTCGTGACCTTTGCGCTCGGGCTTCGCGCCCGCGTCCCCGAGACCGAGACCGTCGACCTCGGGTTCGGCTGGGAGTTCCCCGTCACCAGCGACAACAGGAGCGTCTTCGACGACCGCTTCTATTTCGACGTCGTCTGGCGCTTCTAGAGCCCGTTGCGGCGGGTGGCCCCGCCTGAGATGAGGAGGCCCGGACCGCGGGGCGCCGCCCGGCACTCCACATCCGCGCTTCCCCCCGCCCACATCCGCGCTTCCCCCCGCCCACATCCGCGCT
>JAHEJT010000216.1 GCA_024638765.1 Verrucomicrobiales bacterium | reverse complement strand
AGGAGCCGCCCGGCATGAGTGCCGCAGACCACGCTCTTACGAGCGCGGCTACATTTTCAGCGGAGACAAAGTAGCCGCCTTCGTAAAAAGGTGGAGTCCAGTGGCTAAAAAGGAGCCGCCCGGCATGAGTGCCGCAGACCACGCTCTTACGAGCGCGGCTACATTTTCAGCGGAGACAAAGTAGCCGCCTTCGTAAAAAGGTGGAGTCCAGTGGCTAAAAAGGAGCCGCCCAGCATGAGTTGCGCCGGCTTGCCAACCCGTCCTACCGCTGCCCCCCCAACTCCATCGCTTCCCGGTAAAAACTTTCGAGCTTCGCAATGACAGCTCCTCTCTCGAAATTTTCTTCCACGCTTCTCCGCGCGGCACGCGCCGCCTCCCGGTACCCCGAAGCGTTGGCCATCAGCTCCAGCGCTCCCGCGGCCAGTGCCTGCGCGTCGCCTTCTTCCACGAGGACACTCCCGGCTTCCTCCGGCACCGCCTCGGGAATGCCGCCATGACGCGTCGCCAGGATGGGGAGTCCCGACGCCATCGCCTCGAGCATGGCGTTGGGAACTCCTTCGCGATCCCCGTCCGCTCCGGTTACGCTTGGATGGAAAAAAAAATGCGCGGCTGCCGTGCGTTTCCGCAACGTCTCCTGGTTGAGAAACCCGGGAAACTCGACCTGGTCACCGATCCCCAGGGACTGTGCCTGCGCCTTTAGTTTCTCTGCCAGCGGGCCGTCGCCGGCCAAGCAGAGACGGGCGTCGGGATTACTCTTACGGATCTCCGCGAAAGCTTCCAGGGTCGTGAGAAGTCCCTTTTTCTCAATGAAGCGGCAGGCCTGCAGGAACCGCCAGCCTCCCTCTTCCCCCGGCAGCTCGCGCTCGACCATAGGAATCTGCTCCAGCGGGATGCCCGTCCGCGAAAGCCGGATCTTCTCCTCAGGACAACCCAGCTCCGCCAGCCGGCGACGCAGAGATTCGGAGCGGGCCAGGATCAGCGTGCTCCGCCGGAAAACCTCCCGAAGCGCGGTGGCCGCCGCGGGTCGCTCCATTTCCGCGCTGGCATCCGCCCCGTGAAAGGATACGATAACGGGCCGCGGACACGCCTCGATCAAGGGGAGCAGATAAATACCGATGTGCCCGAAGTAAATGTGGAGCAAGTCCGCTTCCAAACGCAATAGTGCGTGCAGCAGTGGGCACACCTCGCCCTCGTAAATTCGCACCGGGCGGCCCCTGATTTGTTTGCACCAGAGACGGCGGAAGAACCGTGTCTTCGGCTTCTCATGCATCGCGATCTTTTTCTTTTTGAAGGGAAAAGCGTCTTCATTTTCCCGCCGTTGCGTCAGGACCACGGACTCAAACTCTTGCAAACCCGTGATCTGCCGGTATACATGCTGCATATCCGACTTCAGAAACGTCGGACAATAACTCGCCACCACCGGCTTATCCTTTTTAACCTCCATCTTCTTAAAGCGACCCGTCATATCCCCGGCTGCCCCGCGAATTTATAGCCAGGATTGCGCCCCGTCTATCATCCAATAGAAACCATCCCATGGATTATCTCGAGAAAGCACGCAAAGTCATCGAGATCGAAATCGACGAACTCCAGCGCCTGCTCGGGCGCGTCGATGGCGAATTCGTGCGCGCCATCGATACGATCCGGGACGCGGTGGAGCGGAACCGCAAGATCGTGGTCCTCGGTGTCGGTAAATCCTTCAACATCGCCCACAAAGTCGCCGCAACCTTTAATAGCACCGGCGCCACCTGCGTGGTGATCAATTCCCAGAATGCGCTCCATGGTGACATCGGGATCGTCGATGAAGAAGACGTGGCCATCATCTTCAGTTACAGCGGCGAAACTTCGGAGTTGCTCGACATCCTGCCCTATCTCAAGCGCTTTTCCATTCCCTGCATCGCCGTCACGGGAGGCGAAGATTCGACCCTCGCCCGGAACAGTGACATCGTTCTCAACGTCCACGTGGAACGGGAAGCGTGCCCCCTCAATCTCGCGCCCACTTCCAGCACCACCGGAATGCTCGTGCTCGGCGACGCCATCGCCATGGTGCTGTTGGAAGCGCGCGGGTTCAAAGCGGAAGATTTTGCCCAATTCCACCCGGGCGGCAGCCTGGGGCGAAGCCTTCTCACCAAGGTCACTGATATCATGCGGGCCGACTCCCAGATGGCGCGCGTCACGGCGGATGCCACCGTGGAAAAGGCCCTCGAAGAAATGACCCGCTGCCGCGCCGGCGCCGTGGTCATCGTCGACGCACAGGGGAAACTCGAAGGCATTTTCACACACGGCGATTTTGTGCGCGCTTACCAGGACGACCGCCATATCGCGGAGAAAAAGGTCATCGATTTCATGACGCGCGATCCTATTACCATTTCCGAGAGTAAACTCGCCGCCGAAGTGCTGCATGTCCTCGAGGAACATCGCATCGATGATATCGTCGTCGTCAACGACCGCCACGAGGCCATCGGTCTCGTCGACACCCAGGATCTCTCGCGCATGCACATCCTCTAATCCCCCTCCTACTCCGACTCCTCCTCGACCTCCTGCTCGACCTCCTGCTCGACCTCGTCCTCACCCCGCGCCCCGCGCGACCCGCCACTCGCCACTCGCCCCGCGCCGCGCGCCGCGCGCCGCGCGCCTGGCGATGTAACATTTTTTCATACAATTGAATGAAAAAATGTTACATTCCTCGCTCCATCGCTTTCGTCCTTTGGCTTCGGTCCGACCCAAAAAAATCCCCCTCAATCCCAGTTTCCCGTTGCGATCCCCCCCGAAAGGAGGTTAAGATATCTTAATTAACAAAATTCACTATAATTTCAGTATTTAGCAGAGCTTTCTTATGGCTGTCGTCGCCACCAATCTTCGCAAAGGTCAGGCCATCCGTGTCGAGGGAGACATGGGGGTCGTCCTCAATGTCGAGCATCGCACCCCCGGCAAAGGGAACGCCCTCATCATGGCCACCGTCCGCTCCTTTCAAAGCGGCAAGACCAAGGACATCCGCTTCGCCTCCGGCGACAAAGTCGATCTCGTTAACACCGACCGCCAGAAACTGGAGTTCTCCTATTCCGACCCCAGCGGATTCCACTTCATGGATCCCAACACCTACGAAACCATTTCCATTCCGGAAGATCTGCTTCAGGAGGCCAAAGATCTTCTCACCGAGAACATGCCGGTCGACATTCTCTTCATCGAAGGCAAACCCGTGAGCGCCGAATTGCCACCTTCGGTGGAACTCAAAGTCACCCAGGCCCCGGAAGGCCTCAAAGGCGACACCGCCAACAATCCGCAGAAGTCCGTGACCCTTGAAACGGGCAAAGTCATTCAGGCCCCCCTCTTTGTGAAGGAAGGCGACGTCATCAAGATCGACTCGCGCACGCTCAAATACATGGGGCGCGCCTGAATTTTCTCCCGGCCTGCATTTCCGTGACGCTCATGCACGCTACTGCCGCGCCCCCGCCTTTATCAGCGGAAATTTTCGCCACAGGCGCTTTGGAGTGCGGTGCCCTGGCACCGCTTTGGAGTGCGCAGAGTCGCCCCGCCAGCCCTCAATCCTATCCAAAGCTCCGGCGAACCGGCGCACTCCACATCGCACTTCTTTCGAAGAGTATCCTTCCCCCGCAACCAACCCTCCCAAGACTCTCAAGACGTATCGACACCGCCCCCCTACGTTGACCCATGGCTCGCAACCGACGGCTCCGCAAACGCCACCCCCTCAGCCTGGAGCGCGCCTCCGGATGGACCGCGCTGGCCGCTCCCGCGCGTAATCGGCGCGCCTCCCGGAAAAACGCCCGCAAACTTCGGGCATCTCTCCTCGCGGAATCCCTTCCCCAGTTCCCCGCCCTGCCCGATTCCGTCCCCCTCACCTGGATCAAATTCGCCATCGGGCTCATTCTTCTGCCCCTCTGCTGGATCAGCAGTGAAGCCGCCTTCCATTCCTTCGCGCAAGTCACCGTCCAATCTCAATTCTGGCGCACGCCTGAATTCTGGTTCTTCGGCATGGGTTCGCTCATGTGGATTGTCGTTTTCGCCGGCATGAACGGCCGCGCCCTGCTCTTTCTTTATGTCCTCGGACACGAGTGCACCCATGCCCTCTTCGCGCTGCTCTGCGGCGCGCGGATCGAACGCGTCGAGGTCACCGCCGAAGGGGGACACATCCTCACGGACAAGAACAATGTCCTCATCTCTCTCTCCCCCTACTTCGTCCCCTTCTACACGGTGCTCTGCATCGGCGCCTACACCGTGGCCCGCCTTTTCTTCGATCTCGGCGACGTCCAGTTCCGCATCCTCTTCGCCCTTATTGGACTCACCTGGACCTTCCATCTCACTTTCACCCTCTGGATGATCCTCAAGAATCAGCCGGACTTGCGCCAGAACGGCACTTTCTTCTCCCTGACGCTGATTTACCTCGTGAACCTCCTCATCATCGTCGGGATGCTCGTGGTCGCCTCCCCCGCCCTGGCGCTGCGCGACTTCACCACCACCTGGCTGACCCACGCGTACACCCTCGGCCCGAGAACCGGCGAAGCCATCGGCGACCTCGTGCAATCCCTGGCCTCGAAGCTCTAGCGCAAGCGCGGCGCATCCCGGCGCAGGAAGGGTTCGCCTAACTCGCCGTAGCCTCTTGCGAAGGCGGGCCAACCCGTCCCTCGTCCCTCGTCCCTCGCCACTCGTCATTCCGGCGCCCCTGGCGCCGGCAGATACTCCACCACCACCTTCAAGAACTTGCCACCCTCTCCAATCGATCCCACGGTCCGGTGAGTCACCCGCTCCGCTTCCGCCGGCGCACCCGGGTCATCCACCACCGCGAGTTCCTCGACCACCACCGGCCCCGAAACCCAGTCCCTCAAATTGCCGGAGCACTCGACCCGGTACCGGATCTGGCCCGCGGTAGTCGGATCATCGACCGTGTACCTCAGCGTCCCGGCGTCGAGTGTCCCGCCTTTCAACCGCGTAAACGTGATCGTCAAATACCTTTCCTCTCCCTCCGATATCACCCCCTGCGTCGGAATCCCTGCCGTGTCCGGCTCGGCGGGGTCCGCGTGGAACGCCACCTCCGCCAGGTAACTCGATCCATCACCGTCTCCGTCATAACTCATACTCGCCGCCGTCGCCTCCACCGTCAGCACGTAAGCCTGCACGCGGCTCTCCAGGAAACCCGCCTTGGCGACTTCAATCGTGAAACTTCCCGTTACAGGCGGGGTCCCCGACAGCATCCCCGTGCCGGGATCGATCGATAACCACGCCGCCGCGGCCGGATCCGTGGCGGGCGCGAGCACATAGTGCATCCCGGGGGCCCCGTCTTCCTGAAGCCACAGATCCGCGTCGTATTCGTAAAAGAATCCGACGGTCGCCCCCGTCACCGGCCGGCTTTCCACGAAAGTGAACGGCGTCAAAAACACCGCGCTCACGTTGCCCGCGGTGTCCAGGCCGCTCACCCGGCACCGGTAAGCGTTTGCCCCCGACGTGACCGCGGCCTCCAGGAGCGCTCCGCTTTCTCCCTCCAGCTCTTCCCAAGTCACGCAATCCCCGCTGACTTCCCACTGGAACAGCGGGGTAACCTCGTCTCCGTCCGGATCATCGAAGGCCACCCCGCGCACGAGCAGGTCTTCATCGGCATACGCCATCGGGCCCGGGATGATCTCGGCACTGGTCAACACAGGGGACGCGTTGGCAGGGGGGGCGTGCCCGTAAACCGTCACCGTGACGTCTCCAATCGATCCACTGTGAGTGTTGAAGACGCGGTCCGCGATGCGCACCGTCCAGGCGCCGGCGGCGTCCTCTCCCCAGTGCCGCACACTGCAAAAGGAATACCGGGAAGAAGTCGAGGGGGGAGACGCAGCCGCATCCGAAATGTTGAGCACGCTGATCATGCCGCTCGGCGCCGTCAGTTCGATCTGCAAGTCTTCCAACCGCGAATGCGTGAATGCGACATCGACGCAGACATGCTCGACGCGCTGGCCGGATACCGCGCTGAAATCGAAATCCTTGGCGACGCCCAGGACGTCTCCGTCGGCGATGGCGCCGAAACTCAAGGTCCGCGCTTCCGCAGTGACCAGCGGTAAGTTCTCACTCCTTGCCAGCGCTTCCTTCACGGCAGCGAACGCGTCGACCACTCCGGCCCCGACCTGGTAACTGAACGGAATCCCCCCGCCATTGGTTTCAAAACTGATGCCCGGCCCCAACCCCGTATTCCGGGCCGACCGAATCAGGACGTCGTTGATTTCCCGGTAAGTCAGATTCGGATTGGCCTCGAGCATCAGGGCCACCACTCCCGCCATCACCGCCCCCGCCGCCGAACTCCCGCCGAAAGCGTCGCTGTAATTCCCCGAGGGATGGATACTGAAGGCCCCGCCGAAATCCGCGCCTCCCGCGCCCATGTTATCCGTGGTCACGATGTCATCGACGTTACCGGGACTCGAGGGCGCGGCGATCACGAGACAGGCGCCCTCCTCACTGTAAGCGGGGTGGTCGAGGTTCTCCCCGACCGCGGCCACCGGAATCGTGAATCGCGTCGATTTGTAAACCTCCTTATCCGCGCGATCGCCGAACTGCCGCGAGTTCCCCGCCGCGAATACGTAGATCACCCCCAGCGCGGATCCCTGCGCCAGGGCGTCCTCCACCAGGGAGGTTAGCGGCTGGTAAGGAACCGTGTGCGCCCAGTTGTTCATAGACACTACGCCGGGTCCCGCCCGATGCAAAAACGCGGCGGCCGTGTCCTCGGAAGAGGCGGGGCCGTCTATAAACCGCACCCCGGTCAATTGCGCGCGCGGCGCCACCCCGGTCACACCCGTGCCGTTGTCCCCGCGCGCCGCCGCCACTCCCGCGCCGGCGGTCCCGTGTCCGTTAAAAAAAGATGGCTGCGGATTGGTGGCTCCCTGATCTCCCGGATTCACCACGTTCAAATGCGGTGCGCTCAATGCGCCCACGAAATCCTGATGCGCGGTATCCAGCCCGTCGTCGACCACCGAAATGAGCACGCCGTCTCCCGTGATCCCATGGCCGGCGCTGTCCCACACCTCCGGAGTGCGGAGGATGGCGTGATGCCATTGCTGCGGGTAAAGCGGATCGTCCGGCTCTCCCGCCGACAGGTCAAACCCGGTGTCCGCCGCCAACTCTCCGGCCACCGACACCAAAACCACGGCCGCCAGGAGTGCGGGGAGGGGGATCAACTTCTGCACGCCGACGGTTTTACCCTATCTCCCTGTGCGAATGTAGCGGAAATTGTCCCTGCTTGGGCAGGAGCGCGCTCTGTTACCTTGGGCAAAGCGATTTTCCAGCGCCCGCAAAACGGGATAAAGCTTCCACAAACGTGATTCGTGACCACGCCCCCCAAGGCTCCCTCACCCCTGCCCTCTCCCCAAGGAGAGGGGGAGACAGCGGACCTGTCGAGTTCGGATATGTCGCCGTGGGCTTCCTTCCGTCTCAGAACTGTCGCGGCGGGATTATTGCCGTGGACTTCGTCCCCTCTGCCCAAGGAGAGGGGGAGACAGCGGACCTGTCGAGTTCGGGTATGTCGCCGTGGGCTTCCTTCCGTCTCAGAACTGTCGCGGCGGGATTATTGCCGTGGACTTCGCCCCCTCTCCTCTGGGGAGAGGGTTAGGGTGAGGGGAATCCCATTGCCGAGATAACTT
>JAHEJT010000001.1:32711-78876 GCA_024638765.1 Verrucomicrobiales bacterium | reverse complement strand
GGAGGGTTGGTGGGTTGGTGGGTTGATGGGTTGATGGGCTGTTGTCCCGGGGCGTCGGGATTGGAATCGCGTTGGCTTGTGTTGAGCGATGCCGGACGAGTCGGGGGAGACCGGACAGGCGCGGGAAGGCCGGACGAGTCGGGGGGGAGGCCGGCGGGCGGTTTGAGGCCGGACGGGTGGGGGGAGGCAGAGACGGGGGCGGTGTCCTCCTGTCAACTGGGCCTTACGGTGTTTCGGCTGGGCACGAAGACGGATTGCATGCCGGCGGCTTTGGCGGCCTGAATGCCGGACTGACCGTCTTCGAAGACGAGACATCCTGCGGGATCGACTCCGAGCTTCTCGGCGCCGAGGAGGAAGATGTCGGGCGCGGGTTTTCCGTGAGTCACCATTTCCGCCGTGATGATCACGTCAAACATGTCGATGAGACCGGTGTGTTCCAGCGAGGGTTTGACGGTCGACATCTGGCTGCCGGAGGCAACCGCGATGGGTTTTTTTCCGGCCAGAGTGCGGGCGAATTCGGCGACCGCAGCCACGGGTTGGAGTTGGTGGAGGGACTCCATGTAGACCGTGAGTTTTTTCTCTCCGACGGCATGGCCATCGAGGCGCGAGTCAAAGCGTTCGTTCATAATCTCCACGATGCGAAGATCGGGAACGCCGGCGAGTTCGTAGAAGATTTCCTCGGTAAATTCGAAGGGGGCGCCTTGATGTTCGAAGGCCGCGGTCCAGGCGCGATGGTGCAAGGGCATCGAATCGACGAGGGTACCGTCACAATCGAAGATGTAGGCGTCGAATTCGCCGTCCGGGATGTCGAGATGCACAGAGAAGGGAGGATGGAAGATGGAACTCGGGAATCGGTAGTCCGGGGGCGATGCGAGCTCTGTTCGAACGATTCGGGATGGCCGGCGCGGGCGGACGGCGGCGCTCAGGAACCGTTGCTGGCCCGGCTTTCGGCGGGCTGTTCGTCGCCGTCACGATCGCTGGGAGAGGGCAGGGCCTCGGTTGGGATCTCGCGGTCGGAGGTGGCGCCGAAGAATTTCCGGAAGATGCGCTTAGGAAGGGTGTTGCCGCGTTCCTCCTCGGTGATTTCGGCAAGAGCATGGGACTTGGCGGTCTCCCAGGCTGGCGCGAAACCTGGCGCCTGGATCATCATGTTCTTCTCAGCGCGGGCAAGAATCTCGAGTTCCCTTTCCAGTTTATTCTGGGGCATCTCGGCAGACTGAACCGTTTTGATGCGGAGATTTTCGTTTTCGGTGGCGAGTTGCTCTTTTTCCTTTTTCAGGGTTTCGAGGTGCTTAGCTTCCAGTTCAAGTTTATCGCTGAGGTGCCGGCGATAGCGGCGAAAATCCATTTTCGTTTTGATATGGGCGTAAAGGGAGAGGCTGAAAAAGAGCAGGCCCAGGAGGAGGCCGAGTGTGAAGGGATGACTAAGGATCTGGAGCGCTTGTTCCATATAGGCGAAACTATAGTGCAAGAGGAGGAGCAGTGCCAGCGTCGCCGGGAAGTATTCTGCGCTCAAGCGAGGGGTGCGGGGAGCAAATTGGCTGCCGCTGTGGGAGGATGCGGGCGGTGGCGGGCACTGCTGAAGCAATCCTGACAATTTGGATTTATTGAAAGCGAGGAATTGCCGCGCAGTTCGCTGCTATTATAGCAGAGACTGTACTTTCATTTGCTACCTTAATTTGAGATAGTATAGAACTTTTCCTTCGTCCCTCACTCCCGCCATTGATCTCAGGGCGTTCCGGCGCCTCGGGTTCCCGCCTCAACTATGTCCAGTAACCCTTTTTCCAGCGATGTCCTGGAGGATGCGCCGCCGGATTTTTCCAGCGCGGCGCTCTTGCACGAGACGGAGTTCGAATTCCTGGCATTGCGCCTCTCGGAACTCCTCGATGTGTCGCTCGAATCGGGCGGGCGCGGCAACCTGGTGCTCCTGAAGGCTCCCCGGGCCGGTTATGGGAAAAGTTATTTGCTCTCCCGTCTGGGGCACGAGTTCCAGAAGTCGCATTGCTTTCTCCCGGTCCGATTGCAGAGGGAGCGTGAGCCAAGCTGGGAAGAACTGCTGGCAGAACTGTTGAATAACTGCGATGAAGCGCGAGGGCCTGTGAGTAAAATTTCGTTGCTCGAAGAGTTGGCCCGGAATGTTTTCGGCGGCTTAACAGCGACGTTGATCCGGTCCGGAGAAATTCCCAGCGCTGATCCCGAAAAGGTCATCCACGGACTCGAATCCGATTCTGTCGGCACATTCGATTTCGCCGACCCCGAATCGGAGGCTGTGAGATGGTTTAGTGAGGTATTCGAATCCTTGTTGGCTTCCTACGGCAAGCAGGCAATGGTGAGGTATTCGATTTCTTATGAGCAAGCTCTCTTTTGGCTTCGGGAACTGTGCACCTTCAGCCGGGAATGTCCGCGAGAGGGAGTCAACCGCAAGACGCTGCTGCGACGATTTCTCGATTCTGATGTGCCTGACTGGCGCGGCGGATCCCGGGAGGTTTCTTTCCGTGCCAAGTGCCGGACTCTCCTCCGAATGCTCTCCGACGGGAGACCGGTAGTCCTCCTGTTCGATGATTTGGACGAATTTTTTGGCGAGGAACAAGAAGTCCGGAAGATTGCGTTGTTGGTTCGGGATATTACGGATTTCTCTCCCGGTTGCCTGGCGATCCTCAGCGTCAACCAGGATCTTTGGGAGTCGGGTTTTTCATCCGTCTTGCCGGGCGCGCTTCAGGATCGTCTCAGTGGCACCGTGGTTACCATGGGGGGGATCACCCGTGAGCAGGCGGAATTGCTTATCGAAGAACGCTTCAAACAAGCGGCCATTCCGGATGATGTGAAGTTCCGATTCCAGCCGTTGCTCGATCTGGACGGTTTTTTTGGAAGCGGCGTTGCGGGCGCCCAGCGGTCCCCCCGCGACGTGATCCGATTCGCGAAAGAATGCTGGATGCGCTTTGAGTCGGCGGACTACGGGTATGGGGAAGAAGGGGCGGCGACCGGATCCCGGCCCGGTCTGGAAGATGAAGGAGCGGGGCGCGGGGAGAAAACTCTTTCCAGCTTGGCGGACGTCGAATTTATCTCCTTGAGCGAGCCGCCCTCTGAGGATCAAGCCGCGCGGAAGCGGGAGCAGGAAGGCTTGGCACCGGTGGAGGGGGAGGCCTTTAGTCTGGCTGACTCTCAAGAGGAGCCGATCGAGCCCGGGGCCACTGAGGCGCCCATCCCGGAGCAGGAATCGTGGCCGGGGATGACTCTGCCCGACTTCGACGCACTTTTCGGAGGCGACGTGACTCAGGCTTCCGATGTGGCGGGAGAAGAGAAGACGGAGGCGTCGACTTCCCCGAAAACCGCAGAGCCAGTCAATGAGCCCGAAGAAAAATCCATTCTTTCGGACAAGGAAGAAGAGTCCAATGACGAGGTGCTGCCAAAGCTCGAGCCACTGGTTTCGGCCGAGGAAACTGCTCCGGCGGTGGAGGAGGAGGAAAGCGGAGGCGCCAGACAGCTTCCGCTTTTTAAGGGAACGCAATTCGAAGAAGCGACGAAACCCATGGGGAGTTTTCGCAAGCTCATCCGGATGATTACGGGCGATGACTTTCGCGAAGGAGATGCGGAGGAGAGTGACACCTCGCAGGAAGGAGGCGTCGGCGAGGAAAAGCCGGGGGCACCGAGCCCGCGCACGCTGGAACAGTTTGCGGAGATTCTTTCAGAGGAGACCCGTGACGACCTCCCCTCGTATTTTAATCGTCTGCGCGGGACCGCCGCCGAATCAGCCGGCACTGAACCCCTGGGTCTCGATCGGATCGGGGAGGTTGCACGGGCGGTGGGCGCGGTCTTTCCCATGATCCGGCAGCGGGAGTTGGAGTCGCCGGGGCGTGGCGGCGGAAAGGCCCTGCGGTGGGTATCCGGCAGCGACGAGATTTTCCTGGCGTTCGCGCCGGCGGAGGACGAGGAGTTTTGGGCGGAAATCCTTGAGATGACGGCCGGGCGGGGCGCCGCCGCCGGTCAAGAGCCGGAGAATGGCTGGGAGCAAGGGGAAATGGACGTGAAGATGGTGGCGCTGACGCCTTCCTGGCGCGAATCCAGCGTTACCGCGGTAGAACATCTCCGAAAATCGGCAGTTGGCAAAGGGGTATCCCTGGATGTGATCGAGATCGATCCGGAGACTGCGGGTGCGCTTTACGCGGGGGCTGAGTTGTTTGCGGAAGTGGAATCGGGGGCGCTGCCTCACGACCCGCGTGAGGTGGTCAACTTGATCATCCAGGAACTCGATTATTTCTGGCGCCGGATAACCCGGCCTGCGGCGGCCTGCGAGGCGCAGTGAGAGGCGGCGTCAGTTCAAGCTGGGATCGTCGGGAGCGTCTGCTAGGAGCCGGTGCCAGGGGCTCATTTTCTTGAGAATATCGCTCCAGAGGGTTTCCAGGTGATCGGTATTGAGGACGCATTCTTCCGCCTTATGAGTGATCCAGGCGCGTTGTTTCAGTTCGTGTTCCAGCTGGCCTTCCGACCACCCCGCATACCCGACGAAAGCGCGAACGTCGAATCCCTCGAGCAACCGTTGGGTTGCTTCTTTGGCTGAGAGATGGATTTCATAGTCCAGTTCTTCCGCGGAAGGGTTCCAGCGGATCGAGCTGAAGGTGAGCTGTTCCGAGTTTACGGGACCACCGATAAAGACCGGGAGACTGGCGAGGGAAGAGAATTCAGCGTCGAGGAGAAGTTCTCCCACGGTCTTTTCGAGCGGCCGGTTCAATATGTACCCGTGGGCGCCTTCGCTATGGCTGTGGTTCGTGAGGAGGAGGACGCTGCGACGGAAGGTGGCCTCGCGCAGCGATGGGTCTGCGATGATGAGGCTGCCTTCGAGACAAACCTGTTCTGGATTATCGAAATTCATGGGGGGAGGGGCGGCCGGCAGCCCGCGCCTTCTAGAAATAAACTAGGCTTTTGAGAATGTGCCAGCAATACTTTGAGGACTGAAATTTCTGGGCGTGGAGGGCGGTATGGAAGAACTTACGGCGCAATTGGGGGAGGGGAAAGAGTTGGGTCCGGCGGAGGTTCGGGCCGCGGCGACGGCCCTGCTTTCCGACGGGACAAGGGATGACGCCAAGGCGGACTTTCTGCGCGCCTTGGCGCGCAAGGGAGAAAGTCCCGCTGAGATTTCCGGATTCGTGGAGGCCTTCCTCGCGCGTGCGGTGCGACCGGATCTTGATCGGGATCAGCTGGCCGGTCCTCTCCTGGACGTCTGCGGCACGGGAGGCGACAAGCTCAATCTCTTTAATGTATCGACGACGACGATATTCATTCTGGCGGCTGCGGACATTTGCGTTGTGAAACACGGAAATCGTGGAATTACTTCCAAGAGTGGTGGAGCGGACGTGCTCGAGACCCTGGGAGTCCGCATTGACCTGGGGCCGGAAGAGTTCGGGCGTTGCGTGCAGGAAACCGGGATGGGGTTTCTGTTTGCGCCCCTTTATCATCCGGCGTTTAAAGCCGTAGTGCCGGTGCGTCAGCTTCTTGCGAAAGAAGGATGCCGGACTATTTTTAATATTCTCGGGCCGCTCCTGAATCCGGTTCGCCCGGAATATCAATTGATCGGTGTGTTTGACGGAGCGTTGACGGGCGTGTTCGCCACCATTCTTGCGTCGCTTGGCCGCAAAGGGGGGTGGGCGGTGCATGGGACCACTGCCGAGGGCGGTGGCATGGATGAATTGTCGACGCTGGGGCCGACCACCATCGCCAAGTTGGACGCGGAGGGGGTCGTCAGTGAAGAGGTATTCGATCCCGCGGAGTTTTCAGAGATTGGCCCCGCGACCTTGGAAGAGCTTCAGGGTGGGGATGCGAAGGTCAACGGGGAGATTCTTGAGGGCATCCTGGAGGGACGCATCACGGGTGCGAAGCGCGACATGGTATTATTGAACGCGGCGGCGGGACTGGTGATTACAGGCAAGGCGGCCGATCTCAAGGACGGTTTTTCGCGCGCGGGGGCGCTGGTGGACAGCGGGACGGCGGCGAAGAAGCTGGAGGCACTGCGGGAATTCGACGCGGGTTAGTCGGAATATTTTCGCGACCCGGATCGCCCTCACCCTGACCCTCTCCCCGGGGGAGAGGGGATTCGAAGTCCCTCCATTTGTAAGAAGGTTGGTAAGTTTCTCTCCTTCCTCTCCCCGGGGAGAGGATTGAGGTGAGGGGTTTCAAGGCGAGACAAACTGTAATTGTTGGTTCTGGGAGAGGATACGTTCTCTCAGCCTCACAATGATTTGGTTCCAGTGGTCTCTCAATTCATCTTATGATAGATCCACCGTAGCTCGGAAATTATTCCGTTTTTTTCGTCTCGGTCGCGTTTTCTTTGGAGCCTGCCGTCTTCTGTCGTTCCAGGCAAGGGACGCAGAGTTCATCTCCTTCGCTGGTGACGCGGAATTCCAGGTGTGGATCATCGGCCTCGGTTTTTCCGCAGGCCGTGCAGCGATGGAAGGCTTCATTCGCCGGGAGGGAGTGTTGTTCGTAACGATGGCGTCTCTCGGCGACCTGGGAGCGGAACATGATAGTCCTGATGGCCTTGGGCAGCGCGTAGCAGGCGAAAGGAATCAGCGAGCACGTGATGGTCAGCGCCATGCGATGGTCCTGGAAAAAGTATAGCACCAGAATTCCGCCGAGAAGGTAAGCCAGGTACTTGATCTTGATGGGGATGACGAGCATGAACATGATCGTCTGTTCCGGGTAAATGATAGCGAAAGCCAGAAACACGCTGTAATAGAGAAACTCGCCCGTAGGAATGACGCCGGGCAGGAAGAAACACCCGAGGGTCAGGGTGAGCATGCTCCCGATGAAATAGAGGTTGAGCCGGAAACTGCCCCAGGCCGATTCTAGTCCGTCATTGATGAACCAGAGGAACATCACCTGGATGATGATCCAGAAGGAGAGCGTGCGGGGGATGAACACGTAGGAGACGAGGCGCCAGACCTCCCCCTTCATCACTCTGGCGGGGTCCAGCGCGAGGACCTCGAGAAAGGAAGGGTTGATATGGGCGAGGACGAAGACAAGCAGCTGGAATCCGGCGATAATCCTGAGAAGGCCAGGAATCGCGAAACGGCCGAACTTGTGTTCTGCTTTGGTGAGTAGAGGCATTCCTGGGGTCGAGGGGCGGTATCGTGTCAGGCTGGGGAGCGAGATCCAAGATGCGACTACTTAACTTGTCATCCCGAGCGAAGTCGAGGGATCTCTCGATGCAAAATCCTGATTTCTTGGTGCGCAAAGTGTGATTTACAGCGTTCGCCTACGAATGCATCCGATTGTTTCCACGGCGCATAGATTCTCCTGGACCGAGCGTGAGATCCCTCGACTTTGCTCGGGATGACAATCATAGCCAAGTGGAGGGCTGATTAGTGAGCCTGGCGAGTGGTCGATTGACATTGAGGGGTGATTTTCCGACATTCACCCGGTCACCCGGCGAATTACAAGTAGCTGCGGCATCCTGCCGCAGAATAGCATTGAATCTGCGGCAGGATGCGGCAGCACCTCTGGCTTCTCTCTCGGCCAGAGGGGATGAAATCTCGGAGTTACTCAGCACCACCATACAATGAAAGAGTCTCCACTGCATGCTTTGCATCTCGAGCGCGGGGCCAGGATGGTGGAGTTTGCTGGGTGGACTATGCCGATCCAGTATTCCGGCATTATCAAGGAACACCAGGCGGTGCGTGAATCCGCGGGGGTATTCGATATCTCGCACATGGGCGAGATATTCGTTTCCGGTCCGGGGGCGGGCGTGTGGCTGAATCGCATGCTGACGAATCAGCTGGAGGATCTCGGGACCGGGCAGGGACAATATACTCTCCTCCTGAATGAGGACGGCGGTATCATCGATGACCTGATCCTTTACCGGATCCTCGGGGACGAGTATCTCCTGGTGGTGAATGCCGCGTGCGTCGCGGAGGCCTGGGACTGGCTGGAAAGGCACGCCGGGGAAGGGGTCTGTCTGTCAAATCGAAGCGAATCTTATGGCGCCCTCGCGATCCAGGGGCCGGAATCGAAAGCCCTCTTTCGGCGCATGACAGAATCGGCGGCCGGGGAGTTACCCCCGCGGAATGGTCTCGCTTCCCTGGAGTCTGCGGGGCCGCCGGCCTATGTCTGCAGGACCGGGTACACGGGCGAGGATGGGTTCGAGCTGTTTTGTCCGGCCGAGGAGACGGCCGGCTGGTTTACCAAGGCTGTCGAATGTGGCGCTTCGCCCTGTGGATTGGGGGCGCGCGATACCTTGCGGCTCGAGATGGGATATCCCTTGAATGGTTCCGATCTTTCGCCGGACCGGACACCACTCGAAGCGGGGCTCGGATTTTTCGTGGATCTGGAGAAGGAGGAATTCATGGGCCGGGAGGCGCTCCTGCGGCAGAAGGAGGCGGGCGACTTCGATCGGCTCACGGCGATCCGGATGTTGGAGAAGGGGCCGCCCCCGAGGCCTCATTACGCGGTTTACGCGGGGGATGATCGGGTTGGGGAGTTGAGCAGTGGCACGCTCTCCCCGTCTCTGGGTGTGGGAATCGGGATGGCTTACCTGCCGACGCAGTTTTCGGCGAAAGGCAGCGCGCTGGAGGTGGAAATGCGGGCGAAACGTTTTCCCGCGACCGTGGTAAAAAAACCGTTTTTGACCACTGGTTAAGAGGCGCTTGTGAAAATCGGGACGGCGGGAGCGG
Organism: Verrucomicrobiales bacterium; assembly: GCA_024638765.1. Taxonomy (GTDB): domain Bacteria; phylum Verrucomicrobiota; class Verrucomicrobiia; order Verrucomicrobiales; family DEV007; genus JAHEJT01. Next base: position 70,213 of record JAHEJT010000001.1, on the reverse strand, counting down.
CGGCGATCCTTTGAGTTATGGGGGGAGGGCGGTGGCAAGGGAAAAAATCCTTCCCAAGCGGGGCTCGATTGGCCAAAAGATACGCTCCATGGAAGCCCCGGAGAACCTGAGATATTGCGATTCGCATGAATGGATCGAGGCGGGTCAGGAGACCGCGAAGGTCGGCATCTCCGATCACGCGCAGACGGAGCTGAGCGACGTGGTTTTCGTGGAGCTGCCGGCGCCGGGACGGGTGGTGGCGGCCAAGGATCCGGTGGCGGTGGTGGAGTCCGTCAAAGCCGCCAGCGACATTTACGCCCCCGTGGCCGGAGAGATCGTCGAAGTGAATACCGCGCTGGAATCCGATCCCGCCATGATTAACAGCGATCCTTACGGGCAGGGCTGGATCTTCAAGATCAAGGTCGCCGATCAGGCTGAAACCGAGGCTCTCAAGGACTCGGAAGCTTATCTCGGTGGGATCGGTTGATTTTTTGCTTCTGCGCGCCTCGCAGGTGCGTTCTTTTGTAGAATGGGAAAAGCAACTTCACCGACGAGGCCGGCAGAGGGCAAGGGCCGGCCGGACGGCGCGCGGGATATGACCGAGGAACTTCGCCCTGAATCCTTTGCGAGGAGGCACCTGGGATCGGATGCCGAGGCCGCGTCGGGTATGGTCCGGGAGTTGGGGTTTGAAAGCCTGGACAAAGTCATCGACGCGGCGGTGCCATCCGGGATCCGCCTGACCCGGGCACTCGCGCTTCCCGCGCCGCTGGACGAAGCCGCGGCGCTCGGGGAGATCCGGGCGATGCTTTCGCGGAACGAAGTGCGTCGAAGCTTCATAGGCGCCGGTTACCACGACTGCGTTACGCCGCCGGTGATCCAGCGGAACATTCTTGAGAATCCCGGCTGGTACACCGCTTACACGCCTTACCAGGCGGAAATCGCGCAGGGACGGCTGGAAGCGTTGCTTAATTTTCAGACCTTGATCACCGATCTCGCTGCCATGGATGTCGCCAACGCGTCGCTCCTCGACGAGGGAACCGCAGCGGCTGAAGCCATGGCAATGTGCGCCGGGGCGAACCCAAAGAGTCGGATTTTTCTTGTGTCCGGGCGATGTCACCCGCAGACCATCGACGTGGTGCGGACGAGGGCGGAGCCGCTCGGCATTGAGGTGCGGGTGGAAGATCACGAGAACAAAGGGTTCGAGAATCTCCCCGAGGACGAGTTTCTCGGGGCCCTGGTGCAGTATCCCGGGACGGATGGCGCTATCTGTGATTACTCGACGTTTGCCGAGGCGGTCCACGCCGCGGGTGGTTTGCTGGTGGTGGCCGCGGATCCGCTGGCGCTGACGTTGCTCCGTCCTCCGGGCGAGTTCGGAGCGGACATCGTGGTGGGCAGTGCACAACGCTTCGGTGTGCCGATGGGATTCGGGGGGCCGCACGCGGGATTCATCGCAGCCAAGGACGCCTTGAAACGCAAACTGCCCGGGCGCCTGGTGGGGGTTTCCGTGGATGCGGCCGGGAAACCGGCCTTCCGGCTCGCGCTACAGACGAGGGAACAGCACATCCGCAGGGACAAAGCCACGAGCAATATCTGCACTGCGCAGGTCTTGTTGGCCGTGATGGCGGCGATGTATGCGGTTTACCATGGACCCGGGGGATTGCGCCGGATCGCGCGTCGTGTCCACCGGTTGACCTGCCTCCTGGCGAAACGCTTGCGGGACTCGGGTGTCGGGGTCGCGGAGGACCCGTTTTTTGATACCCTGGTGATATCACCCGCCGCGGGAGAATTCGAAAGGATCCGTGAGGCCGCGTCAAAGGCGGGAGTGAATTTTCGCTACTTCAGCGATGGCCGGATCGGCATATCGCTGGACGAAACGACAACCTTGCAGGATGTAGACCTTCTCTCCGGAATATTCGGGGTGGCCTTTGCGTCTGCCGAGGAATCCGACGCGGGAGAATGCCTTCCGGAGTCGGTTAAAAGGACGAGTGGGTATCTCACGCATCCGGTTTTCAATTCTTACCACACCGAGACGGAGATGTTGCGTTACCTGCACCGGCTCGAAGGGAGGGATCTGGCGTTGAACCAGTCGATGATTCCGCTGGGTTCCTGCACGATGAAGCTGAATGCCGTCGCGGAGATGATGCCCTTGAGCTGGGCCGAGACCGCGGCGCTGCATCCCTTCGCGCCCGCGGACCAGGCCGGGGGATACGCGCAGGTGGCGCAGGATCTGGAAGCGTGGCTGGCTGAGATTACGGGATTCGCGGCGATTTCACTCCAGCCCAACGCGGGATCCCAGGGAGAGTACGCGGGTCTGCTTGCGATCCGGCGTTATCACCGCGAGCGTGGAGACACGGCCCGGGACGTTTGTTTGATACCCACTTCCGCACACGGGACCAATCCGGCGAGCGCGGTGATGGCCGGGTTCCGGGTGATCCCGGTGGCCTGCGATAGCGAGGGCAATATCGACCTGGAGGATCTCGAGGCAAAGGCGCAGGAACATGCGGACGCGTTGGGTGCCCTCATGGTGACCTACCCGTCGACGCATGGGGTCTTCGAGGAAGGTATCCGGGAAATCTGCGACATCGTGCACCGGTGCGGCGGGCAGGTATACATGGACGGCGCCAACATGAACGCGCAGGTCGGGCTCTGTCGCCCCGGCGATTTCGGGGCGGACGTGTGTCATCTGAATTTGCACAAGACATTTTGCATTCCGCATGGGGGCGGGGGACCCGGCGTAGGGCCAATCGGGGTGGCGTCCCATCTGGCGGAATATCTTCCCGGGCACGGTCTCATGGAGGGAAACCTGGAAGGGGCGGTTTGCTCCGCTCCTCTGGGGAGTGCCAGTATCTTGACCATCTCGTGGATGTACATCGCCATGATGGGCGCCCGCGGTCTGACCGAGGCCACCGAGTTGGCCATTCTCAATGCGAATTACATCGCGAAGCGTCTGGAGAAATTTTACCCGGTGCTGTATCGCGGGAAGAACGGGCTGGTGGCGCACGAGTGCATTATCGATTTACGGCAATTCAAGGAAAAGGCCGGCATCGACGTGGAAGACGTCGCGAAACGGCTCATCGACTACGGATTTCATGCGCCCACCATGTCGTGGCCGGTGCCGGGGACGCTCATGATCGAGCCGACGGAGAGCGAGTCCCGCACCGAGCTGGACCGGTTTTGCGACGCCATGATCTCGATTCACGGTGAGATCCGCGCGATCATGAACGGGGAATCGGATGCGCGGAACAACGTGCTCAAGAACGCGCCGCACACGGCGGAGGCGATTGCATCGGACGACTGGAATCGTCCCTACGGGCGGGAATCGGCTGCTTTCCCGGCGGATTGGACGCGCGCACACAAGTTCTGGCCCGCGGTGGGGAGGATCGACAATGTGTATGGGGATCGCAACCTGGTGTGCACGTGCGCGGGGATGGAGGAGTACTTGGATTCGCGGAGCGAATCCAGTTAAAGGTGAGATCCTCCTTCGCTAGATCTACGGAGGCCAGAGGTAAAAGGTAAAAAGTAGCCGCGGCCGTGAGGCCGTGGATTGCGGCGGATTCAAATGACGGCGACGATTGCACGGAGTGTGGAGGAGGTCGATTGGGAGGCATGGGAACCGGGGATCCACGCCAACCTGTTGTTCGTGATCCGGGAGGGACGGATTCTGCTGATCCGGAAAAAACGCGGCCTGGGCGCCGGGAACATCAATGGGCCGGGAGGGAAACTGGACGAGGGAGAGACCGCGCAGGAGGCGGCGCTTCGCGAGGTCGAGGAAGAGGTCGGAATCCAGGTGCTGGATCCGGAGGAGATGGGCACGCTTTGTTTTCAGTTCATCGACGGCCTGCGCATGCATTGCACGGTATTCCGGGCGGGCGATTACCAAGGCGTGCCGGTGGAGACGGACGAGGCGATTCCGCTGTGGTTTCCGGTGGACGCGATTCCCTTTGACGAGATGTGGGAAGACGACCGGCACTGGCTGCCGCAAATGATCGAGGGGAAGCGGTTTGAGGGATATTTTATCTTCCGGGATAAAGCGATGCTCTCGAAGCGGATTTGCTGGAAAGAGTAGGAGAGGCATCCTGCCTGTCTTCTGGGCAGGGGACAGGCAGGATGCCTGTCCTACTTTAGTTCGCGAAAATCCGCTCCGCTGGGGTTCTGGAAGATGCGGAGGTCGAACTCGGGGGCCACGGCGAGGATGTGATCGAAGATATCCGATTGGATGGCCTCGTAATTGATCCAGTTCTTGTCGCTGGAAAAACAGTAGATCTCGATGGGGAGCCCGTGCTCGGCGGGCTGCAGTTGGCGCACCAGCAGGGTCAGATCCTGGCTGATCCGGGGATGGTGTTTCAGGTAAGCTTCGATGTAGGCGCGGAAGGTGCCCACGTTGGTGAGGCGGCGGCTGTTGACGGTATCGTCCCCGGAAAAACCTTTCTCCAGGTTCCACTCGGCAAGCGCCTTTTTCTTTTCGGCAATGTACTCGGCGATGTGCTGGATTTTCGAGAAGCGCTCCAGCATTTCCGGGGTGGCCAGCCTGATGGTGCTCATGTCGACGAGGATGCTCCGCTTGATGCGGCGTCCGCCGGATTCCGACATGCCGCGCCAGTTTTTGAAAGAATCCGAGATAAGGGCGTAGGTGGGGACGGTAGTGATGGTGTTGTCCCAATTGCGGACTTTGACGGTGGTCAAGGCGACGTCGATGACGTTGCCGTCGGCGCCGTACTTGGGCATTTCGATCCAGTCGCCCTTGGAGAGCATTTTGTTGCCGGAGAGCTGGAGGCCGGCGACGAAGCCGAGAATGGAATCCTTGAACACCAGCATGAGGACCGACGCGAGGACGCCCATGCTGCCGAGGAGAACGGTGGGGCTCTTGCCGAGGAGGGCTGAAAAAATGACGATGACACCGATGAGGTAAAGGATGATCTTGGCGACCTGGGCGAAGATCTTGAGCGGGACCTCCCGGGAAATGGGGAACCCGTTGTAAATGAGAAGCCCGGCGTTAATGAGCGAATCGAGGGTGAGGACCGCCATGATGATCAGGTAGATCCTGGCGGCGCCACGGACGACGCCGATGGCCTGTTCGAAGCCTTCCAGGGCGGCGGGGGCGAGGAGATAGACGAGGAGCGCGGGGACGAGATTGGCGCTCCAGGCGAAGACTTTGCTCTCGAGGATTTTGTCGTCCCAGGTCCACGGGGTGCGTTTCACGAATGACCCGACGACGCGAAGGAGGACTCGCTTGACGAGGTAATAGGCAATAAACGAGGCGAGAAGGAGGAGGAGGAATGCGATGGCGCGTGAGGCCAACGGGACCAGGGTTTCGGCGAGGCCGGCGTTGGTGAGGAGGGATTCGAGTTTCGGGAGCATGAGGTGGCCGGCTTGCGCCGGCGTTAATGGTTCATAGTTTAAGCAGGTTGCCAAGGCCACCTTTTTGTCATCCCGAGCGGAGTCGAGGGATCTCACGATGCAGGCGAGGCAATCGCTGGACCTTGTCTCTCCAATCGTCCAAGGGTGCCGGGGAAGATTCTAAGCTGCGATGTCAGATCGTAGATCTTGGGTGGTTAGAGGGATCCCTCGACTCCGCTCGGGATGACACACGGGGGGATGGGATGACAGAGGGGCGTCGGCGGGATGGCGCGCCGGAGAACGAACCTCCCGGTTCGTTCAGAACGAGCTGGGAGGTTCGTTCTCCTTTCGTTCTCCGCTATGAAGCCGTGGCGGTATCTGCGTCGGGCGCCTGCTTGAGGAGGAGGCGTCCGCCGAGTTTGCGAATGTCGTCGAGGATGAGGTAAACGCAGGGGACCAGGAGGAGCGTGATGGTGGTTGCGAAGAGGATGCCGAAGCTGAGGGAGACAGCCATGGGGATGAGGAAGCGCGCCTGCATATCCGTTTCCAGGAGCATCGGGGTCAGTCCCGCGAAGGTGGTCAGCGAGGTGAGAATGATGGGCCGGAAGCGCACTGCACCCGCTTCCCAGACGGCGCTGATCAATCCGTGACCGTCGTCGCGGTGGCGGTTGACGTAATCGACGAGGACGAGGCTGTCATTCACCACGACGCCGGCGAGCGCGACGATGCCGCACATCGACATGATGCTCAGCGGCATGCCCATGATGATGTGGCCGACGACGGCGCCGACGAGACCGAAGGGAATCACCGACATGACGATGATGGGCTGGATATAGGAATGCAGCGGGATGGCCATGAGGATGTAGATCACGAACAGCGCGACCACCATGCCCTGGCCGATTTCCTGGATGGATTGTCGCTGGTCTTTTTGTTCGCCCTGAAAGTTGAAGGATATCTCGGGATACCTTTGTTTGACCACGGGAAAGACCTCGGCAGCCAGCGAGGCGACCACTTCTCTCGCATTGGCTTTCGTTTTGTCCACGTCGGCGCTGATGGTGATGGCGCGGCGCCGGTCGGCCCGCCGGATCGTGGCATAAGAACGTCCGAAGCGGGCTTCGGCGACTTCCCCGAAGGGCACCTCGGTGCCGTCGAAGGTGCGGATTTTGGTGTTGTTAAGATTTTCGACGGTTTCGCGTTCTTCGCGGGGGTAACGGACCATGACTTTGACTTCGTCGCGCCCCCGCTGGATGCGCTGGGCTTCCTCGCCGTAGAATCCCTGTCGTGCCTGGCGGGCGACATCCCCGAGCCGCAGGCCAAGGGCTTCGCCGCCGGGGAGGATATCGAGTTTGATCTCGCGTTTGCCGCGGCGATTGCTGTCGGCGATGTCGATAACGCCGGTGTATCCGGCGAGGCCTTCCTTGATGATTTCGGCGGCTGCTTCCAGTCGCTCGAGATTGGGCCCGGATATTTCCAGGTCGATGGCGTTGCCGCCGCCGGCGGCCTGGCTTTGGAAGACCAGTTCCACGGCGCCGGGGATGGGGCCGGTGAGTTCCCGCCATTTGGTGGCTATTTCCACGGCGGTGACGTCGCGTTTCGCGGAGGGACGGAGTTCGAGGGTGATTTCGCCGAGGTGAGTGGCCTGGGGCGGACCTCCGACGACGAACCCGGTCTGGAAGGGGTGGGCGCCGGAAGTGGCGAGCATGTGGAAGATGATGGGGTTTCCGTCTTTGTCCTTGTAAAGATCGTTGAGTTTGAAGGCGGCCGCCTCGATCTGGGCGACGGCCCGCTTCGTGGTTTCGAAGGGGACGCCGTTGGGCATCTCCAGTTTGGCGCTGACGACGTCGGCCTCGACTTCCGGGAAGAACTGGAAGCGGATGAGTCCCGATCCCACGATGGCGAAGGTGACAGCGAGGACCCCGATGAAGGCACAGAGGACCACGTATCGGCTGTGGAGGACGACCCGGAGGAGCGGCCGGTAAAACCATTCCACGAAGCGTTCCAGGCCGTGAGAAAACTTGTGCTGGAACCGGATGAATTTCGACTCGGCGCGGTCCGGATCACTGGGGCGGAGGTAAGAGAGGTGGGCGGGAAGGACGAGTTTCGACTGGACCAGGGAGAAGAGGAGGGTGGGGATGACGATCCAGGGGATGTTGGGCCAGATTTTTCCGCTGACGCCGCTGAGGCCGAGCATGGGGGTGAACGCCACCACGGTGGTGAGCACGCCGAAGGTTACGACCACGCCGACCTCATGGGTGCCCGCGGGCGCGGCGAGGGCGGGGTCCTCGCCTTTGCGGAGCCGGCGGAAGACGCTTTCGCTGACGACGATGGCGTCGTCCACGACGATTCCGAGGACCAGGATAAACGCGAAGAGGGAGATCATGTTAATGGAGATGCCGGTCCAGGGCATGACCATGAGGGCGCCTGCAAAGGAGACGGGGATACCGATGGCGACAAGGAATGCGAGGCTGGGGCGCAGGAAGAGGGCGAGGACCAGGAAGACGAGGGTCAGTCCGAGAAGGCCGTTCTTTTTGAGGAGATCCATGCGCCCCTTGAGGAAGAGGGAGTCGTCCTTCCAGATCTCCAGGCTGACGCCATCCGGCATGATGCGCGGCGCTTGCTGGTAGACGAAATCTTTGGCGGCGGCGGCGACTTCGAGGGTGTCCTGATCGCCGGTGCGGTAAACATTTACAAGGATGGAGGGTTTGCCGTCGAAGCGGTTGTCGAGATCGACCTCCTCAAAACCGTCGATAATGACGGCGACGTCGTGCAGCTTGACACGGGAGCCATCGGGCCGGGTGACGACAGTGATCTCTGCGAATTCCTCCGCCGTGTAACGCTTGGCCTCCGTGCGGATGAGGACTTCGCCTCCCTCGGTGCGAATCGAGCCGCCGGGGAGATCGAGAGAAGAAGCGCGCACGGCATTGGCGACCTGGTCGAAGGTGATGCCCAGTTCGCGAAGGGTGGCTTCCGAGACTTCGATAGAGATTTCGTAGGGACGCGCGCCGCCGATTTCGACCTGGTTGACGTCTTCGAGGAGCAGCAATTCGTCCCGGACGCGTTCCGCGAGGCGGCGCAGGGTGGCTTCGTCGGTATCGGCGGAGACGGCGACGCTGAGGACATTGGCCTTGATGATGAGTTCTTCGAGGACCGGTTCCTCCGCTTCCTCCGCGAAATTGTCGATGGCGTCGACGCGGGTTTTGACGTCGTCCATGAGATCACGGACATCGTGGCCGCTCGCGGCTTCTACGGTTACGGCGCCCATGCCCTGGGCTGCGGTCGAGGTGATCCGTTCGATGCCCTCGAGATCTTCGATGGCTTCTTCGATGGGCAAGACGATTCCTTTTTCCACTTCCTCCGGGCTGGCGTTTGGGAAGGGGACGTTGATGAGGACGGCATCGATTGCAGTCTCGGGAAAAATTTCCTTTTTAAGTTTTCCCCAGGTGGAGAAGCCCATGACCAGGATGATCGCCATCATGAAATTGGCGGCGACGTGGTTTTTCGCGAACCAGTAGATGATGTTTTCCATGGGGTGGGCGGGGGATTTTTGGGTGTAGCCGCCGTCGTAAGACGGTGGACGGTTGGTTGGGGGCGGGTATGCGGACCACGCTCTGACCCGTCTTCGCCAAGGCTTCGACGGGCAGGCTGAGCGCGGCTACATTGTCTTTATTCCAATTTGATTCAGGATTGCGGTGGGTCGAGGGCGGTGATTTCTCCGTCGCCGGGCAGTTTCTCGGATTCGAGGATATTGACCTTCATGCCTTCCACGACAGTATCGAGGGCGGTGAGGCAGATGCGATCGCCGGGTGCGATTCCGTGGGGGCCGTCGGGAGTTTCCAGGTAATCCGAGGACACCAGGAGGTCTTTGCCATCGCTGCGGAGGACCGTGACCGGCCGGAAGAAGAGGCGGTCTTCGACATCGATCATGACGACGGTGTCCGGCTGGTAAAATGCCTTGCGGGGGACTCTGAAGACATCGCGCAGGGTGCTGCCCTGGACGTCCGCTTTGACGAAGAGACCGGGTGCGAGGACGTCCACGGCGACGTTGCCATATTTCTCCGCGATGGCGGCGGTGTCCATTCGCGCGACGAGGTAAATGGAGCGGCTGGCGCGATCGACCTGGCCTTCGGTGCGGACTACCTTGGCATCCCAATCGTAGCGTTCCCCGGCGACCTCGGTGTAGAGCACGACGCGGGGGTGCTTGTTTCCTTCGTTATCGATTTTTCCGACGAAGGCATAATCCCCAAGGGACACCGGCAATCGAATTTCCAGGGTATCGGTGGCGTAGAGTTCCGCTAGAGGAGCACCCGGGGTGGCGTAAGATCCTAGATCAGTCGAAGTGGATTTGATCCTTCCGTTGTAAGGGGCGCGGAGCTTGGTGCGCTCGAGATCATTGCGCGCTTTTTCGACCCCGGCCAGCGCCGAGTCCACGTGCGCCTGGGCGCTGAGGAGGTGGGGTTTGCGCAGGACCAGGTCGGTGGGCGGTTTGTCGGAACCCAGCTTTTGCCAGTCGCGCGCGGCCTGGTCGGCCTTGGCTTTTTCGAGTTCCAGGTTGAGCCTGGCGTCGGCCAGCGATGCCTCGGCGGTGGCGAGGGCCGCTTTGTAATCGGCGGGATCGATCTCCAGGAGCACTTCCTCTTGTCGAAAACTTTCGCCGGCTTCGAATTTGGGTGAGACCGAGATGACGCGCCCCGCGACTTCAGCTGCCGCCTGGGTCTTGGTGATGGGCTCGATGATGCCCTGGGAGGGAATGGTCAGTTCGATTTCGACGGGGCGCGCTGCCTGCACCTCGACCGTGGGGATGATCTGTTGGGGAGGCGTTTTTTTCGCTTCCGGCTTGAAGATGAAGAGGAGGATGGCGACGATCAGCGCCGAGGCGAGGATCAGCACGCCGAGACCGAACTTGCTCAGTTTGTTCATGATTACGATTCTTTTTTCGAGGCGGGAGGGGTCTTGCCTCGCGGCCGGAAGTCCCCGCCGAGGGCGAGGTGCAGATTGATACGATTGTCGAGGCGGAGGCGGCGCGCGGTGATGAGTTGGGAGCGGACGGTCACGAACTGGTTCTGGGCGGCGAGGACGGTGAGAATATCGCCAACGCCGTCGCGGTAATCGTCGCGCGCCTGTTGGTCGGCGTCTCCCGCCAGGCTGGCGGCCTTGGAGAGGGCGGCTTCACTTCGGGAGAGGTAACCTTCGACGGCGAGAGCGATTTCCACTTCCGAGAATCCCTGGAGGACGGTGTTTTGGAATTGAGAGAGGGCATCCCGTTCTTCGGCATCGCGTAGGGCGAGTCCGGCGGTGAGGCGGCCGGCGCTGAGGATGGGCTGGACGACGTTTCCGGCGAGACTCCAGACACCGAAATCGCTGTTAACGATATTTTCGAGATCTTCGCTGGAGGTGCCGCTGCTGCCCGTGAGGGCGAATCGCGGGAAAAAGGAAAGGACGGCTTCCTTGCGTTTCGCGCCCGAGGAAGCGAAGCGTCGTTCCGCTGCCACGAAATCGGGTCGGCGCAGCAGGAGTTCGGAGGGCAGGCCGGATGGCGGCCTGCTGGGGGGCGAGGGGAGAGTGGCGGTGCCCTTGAGCAAGCCTTCCGGGTAACGGCCCAGCAGCGTCTCCAGTTGGCGCACCGTGGTGGCGAGGCGTTCGCCGGTTTGTTCGACAGCGGCTTCGGCGGTGGCGACGTCCGACATGGCGAGTCGCAGTTGCGCGCCCGTGCCGCTGCCGTCCGCCTGGCCGGATTCGAAGCGGTCGCGGATGACGGTTTCGGTGTCTTGAAATATCTTGAGCGTCTCGTTGGCAAGCGCCTGTTGTTCCCTGGCTTCGATGAGGGCGAACCAGGTTTTGGCGGTCTGGGCGGCGAGCGAGGTGCGGGCGGCGTCGTAATCGGCGGCGGTGGCATCGAGCTGGGCCAGGGCGGCGGATTCCCCGGCGCGGACGCGACCCCAGACATCGAGTTCCCAGTTGATATCGAGGGAAGTGCCGAAGCGATTGCTGAGGGAGGAGGAGACGGCGTCGGGCGCGGAGTCGGCGCCTCCCCCGAAGGGAAAGCCGATGAAATTCTGTTTCTGTCGTCCGCCGGACAGGGAGCCGTCCAGGGTGGGTTTGCGGTCGGCGCCTGCGAGTTTCGCGTTGGCCTCGGCGATCGCGATGCGGGCTTCGGCGGACTTGAGGTTGAGGTTATTGGCCATCGCTTCATCGACCAGGGCGCTGAGTTTGCGGTCGCCAAAGCGATCGATCCAGGCGTTGTCGACGGGTGCGTCTTTGTTGGAGGAAGCGGTCCACGTGGAAGGCACATCGAGTTCGAGTTCGCCGGTGCGCGATTCGGGCGAGGGCGTGGTGCAGGAAGTGAGGAGGAGGGCGCAGAGGTATAGAGACAGGCTGCTTCCTTCATGAAGCTTTCGGAGCCCCGGAAAGCCTGCACTCCAGCAAAAGTCGCGTGCGCGGGTCGTCATACTTTCGTGTCGGATGCGCTGTGGGGCGCGGCGAAACCTGCGGCGCAGTAATCGATGATGTGCGCGAGGATTTCGTCGGGCGAAGGTTTTCCGGCGCGGCCTTCGGTGATTTGTTCCATGGCTTCATTGTGCATCAGCGTCTGGGCGAGGACGCCGAAGGTGAAGTGGAGCCGCCAGAAGATGATTTCCTGGGGGAGGTGAGGGACGGCGAGCTGGAGGGCCTGGGCGAAGCGGCCGGCGACCGCGCGGAAGAGGGGCAGGGTGGATTCCGGGAGGCGCGATCCGGGATCGCTCATGCAGCGGCCCATGAGTTTGAAGAAGAGGCGCTGGGAAAGTTCGCTGCGGTGCACCCGCGTGAGGAAAGGCTGAAAGAAGGCGGTGAGGATATCGCGGAGGGGGACGGGGTTACCGGCGCCGTGCGCGGACTCCAGGCCGTCGAGGTTTTCGAGGCGCTGTTGGTTGACCGGAGTGACGAAGCGTTCGATGACGGCGTCGATGAGGGCGTCCTTGGAGCCGAAGTGGTAATTCACGGCGGCGAGATTCACGCCGGCGGCCTGGGTGAGGTGGCGGAGGGAGACGGACTCGAAGCCCTGGTCGGCGAAGAGTTGCTCGGCGGCAACGAGGAGCCGTTCCTGGGTGGAGGAATCGGGGGCGGTGGGGGCCGCCGGGCGGGGGCCGGGTTTGGATCTGGTCGTGGTGGAAGCCATTAAAACGACTGTTTGAAACACATGTTTGACTCAAAAAGAGGTCTCCGCAAGCTAAAAACGGGATTTGTTCTGTTTTCCAAGCCCTCGCCATGGTTTGCTCTTTTCCGTCGAGGCCCACCGCATGACCTATCGGACCGATCTTGAGCCGATCCAGTTACACCACGGGGACTGCATCCAGGGGATGCGCCAGCTCCCCGCCGACTCCGTCGACCTCGCCGTGACCTCGCCCCCCTACAATCTGGGTGTCGATTACGCAGAATACGACGACGGCGAGGACCGGGACGCGTACCTGAAGTGGTCCCTGGATTGGGCCGCGGAGCTGAAACGCATCCTCAAGCCCGATGGATCTTTTTTTCTGAACGTGGGCGCTTCTCCATCCAATCCGCTCCTGCCGCATCAGCTGGCGCTGGCGTTCTCGGATCTCTTTGTCCTGCAGAACACCTTTCACTGGATCAAATCGATCACGGTGGAGACGCGGGATGGCCAGCAGGTGAGCGCGGGACATTTCAAGCCCATCAACTCGCACCGCTACGTCAACGACTGTCACGAGTACCTTTTTCATCTGACGAAAGACGGCGACGTCAAGATCGACCGGCTCGCGCTGGGGGTGCCTTACCAGGACAAGACCAATATCGCGCGCTGGGGTCACAACGAGGGAAAGGACCTGCGCTGCCGCGGCAACAACTGGTTCGTGCCTTACAAGACCATCGTGAGCCGGGACAAGGATCGCCCCCACCCGGCGACTTTTCCGGCGAAGCTGGCGGAATGGTGCATCAAGATTCACGGGCGGCCGCCCGAATCAATGACGATGCTGGATCCCTTTCTGGGGATCGGGCACGCGGCCGTCGCGGCGCAGAATCTCGGCATAGCGCAGTTCGTCGGGTTTGAAATCGACGAGACTTACCTGGCGCATGTCTGCGAGGAGTTCGGGTTGGAGCCGGCGATGTTCTGAGCGGGCTGCGCCCGCGGAGACGGAAGATGGGAGATGGGGGAGTGTGACGCAGGCGTCCCGCCTGCGATTCTGAAATTGAGCGCAGCCGGGACGCCTGCGGCACATGGGGACGGGTTGGCAACCCGTCCTACGCCGGCGGTTCGGAACGCGCTGCGAGAGGCGGTTGACGCGGGTGGTTTTCGGGGGTAAGAGGCAGGCATGAAGGCAGGCACCTGGGAAGCGACTTTTGAGGAACTCTTTGCGCGTTGCGTGGAGCGGTATCGTTCCGGCGACGAGGATTTTGAAGGGTATTACACGGAAGAGGGACGCCGGTTTCTGGATGAGATCGGGTATAAGCCGCGGGAGTTCTTCGATTTTGTGGAGGATTACGCTGACGAGGGCGTGCCCTCGCCGGAGACGGCGCTGAAAATCGCGGCGGTGAGGAGAGAATATTTCCAGCAGGAACAAAATGGAGAGAAGAGCGGACGCGTGCTGGTGGAGTCGGAATTACCGGGGCGGAATCAAGAGTTGGCGGGGATGAGATGGCTTCCGAGGATCATCGCGAAGGCGCGCGCGAAACTTCGTGGCGAACTGGATCCCGACATTATGTTCTCGTGCGGCGGCGATCGGGGTTTTCTCGATGAGCACTCGTTGAATGCGACGGAGTTCTTGCGCGCGGTATGGGAGGCGGACGGGGACGATGAAGAAATCGTGGCGTGGGTGAAGAAGAATCGGGGCGGCTGAGGCGGTTGCACCTGGACGTGGGACGAAGTAGCCGCCGTCGTAAGACGGTGGAGCGCGGCCGGCGACGGGGCGGTTCCACCACGCTCTTACGAGCGCGGCTACAATACCGGCAGACGATGTAGCCGCCTGCGTAAGCAGGTGGACGCCCGCGCTCCCATTCTCTGATCGGGCCGGTCTCACTGCAACAGGCACGTTCCCTCTTCCACGCTCTTACGAGCGCGGCTACATTGCCTTTATTCCAATTTGGTTCGGACGACGCTCTTGACGAGCGCGGCTGAGGCGGTTGCGAGGCCCTCAGAGTTCTTTCTCCATGCGCACGTGGGGGAGGCCGACTTCTTCGAAGGGTTCGCCGGTTTTCCGGTAACCGAGTTTTTCATAGAAGACCGCCGCTTGGATTCGCGCGTGGCAGAAGAGGAGGTCTTTTCCCAGCTCGCGGGTTTCCTGCTCGCAGAATTCCACGAGTGTCGTGCCGATGCCCCGGCCCTGGGCGTTCTCGTCGATGGCAAGCTGGCGCATTTTGACGGCGGCATCCTCGCCGGAGGGACAGAGGATGGCGCATCCCACTGGGAACGAATCCCCTTCACAATAACAGGCGATGTGGATCTCGGAAGCTTCGCGCTGCAAATCGTTCTCGTCGAATTTCAAGCCGAGCGGGGCGCGGAGGATGCGGTCGCGGAGGGCGACGGTGTCCCGGTATGCAGCGGAACCGTGGGGGATCTTTCGTATCTCCATTGACGCCGGCATCAGCGGAAAGCTCTTAAGGAAAGAAGAGCGAACGCGAGGAGCAGCAGGATTCCCACGATCCACCAGAAGGGAGACAGGCCGTGGGGGCGAATGCCGGATTCCTTCGTCCCGAACTCGCGTTGGACGAACTCGTCGTAATCGAAATCTTCGTCACCGTCGGGAAGGTCGATCCCGTCATAGTCGGCATCGTCGCTCCACCCGGATTTTTCGCAGGCGCCGCAGTGGGGGCAGGCCTTGGCGTTGGGATGGATTTCTTCCCCGCAGGCGGGGCAGGTGAATTTTTCCGAATGCACTGATGGGGTTGTGAATTAGACGGAGAAGTTTCAAGTTTTTGGTTTTAAGTTTCAAGCGGGCAGATGCCGATCTGGATTCCGTTCTTGAAACTGAACCCTTGAAACTTGCGCGCAGAGCGCCCCCTCAGGCTTCCGCCTCCGGCCGCGGGTCGCGGGTGAGGAGTTCCTGGAGGGCGTCGGCGGCCGGTTTGTTTTCGTAAAGGACGGCGTAGACCTGGTCGGTGATGGGGGTCCGCAGATCGTGTTTTCGGGCAATCTCATAAACGCTGGCAGTATTGGGGACGCCTTCGGCGACCATCCCGAGTTCTTTGAGGATGGCATCGAGATTCTTTCCCTGGCCGAGCAGCCGTCCGACCCGGTGGTTGCGGCTGTGTTCGCTGTAACAGGTGACGATGAGATCACCGACGCCGCTGAGTCCCTGGAAGGTTTCCGGTTTCCCGCCGAGGGCGACTCCCACCCGGATCATTTCGGCGAGGCCTCGCGTGACGAGGGCGGCGCGCGCATTGTCGCCGAGTCCAAGGCCTTCGGCGATGCCGGAGGCGATGGCGAAGACATTCTTGATAGTGCCGCCGATTTCGATGCCGGCGACGTCATCCGAGGTGTAAGTGCGCATCCAGGGAAGGCTGAAGATGCGCTGCAAATCCGCGGCGACATTGTCGTCGTGGCAACCGATGACGGCGGCGGTTACCATCCGCCGCGCGACTTCTTCGGCATGATTGGGTCCGGAGAGGACGGCGACCGGGTTGTCGGGGAAGGATTCCTGCAGGATTTCCGACATGCGGAGGCCGGATTCCTTTTCGATGCCCTTGGCGCAGGAGAGAAAGACGGCCGTATCGAGTGTGCCGATGGATCTAAGATCGGCTGCCATCGTCCGGGTGGCGGCGGAGGGGACCACAAAGAGGATCAGTGAAGCGGAAGCAGCGGTTGCAAGGTCGGCGGTTGCGGAGACGTTGGGTGGAAGTTCGATTTCGGGGAGATAGCGGGTGTTGTAGCGATTCGCGTTCATCTCCGCGGCGTGTGCGCGATCTCGGCCCCAGAGGGTGACGTCGGGATTGCCCGCTGAATGGGCGAGGAGGTAAGCGAGGGCGGTGCCCCAGGAACCGGAGCCGAGGATGGAGATGGGCATGGGCAAAGTTATTAGTTATTAGTTATTAGTTAATGGGTACTCGGAATGCGGAAGCAGTGCTTCTATGCGAACTGTGCGTGAATGAAGGACTCCATTTTCAGGGCCTAATAACTATTAACTAATAACTATTAACTGCTCACCTCTCAAACCGATTCTCCGTGCCTTTGAGGAGTCTCCCGATATTGGCGCGGTGCCGGTAGAAGACGAGAGCGCAGAGGATGAGGGTGAAGCCGAGCAGGGGGCGATCCCAATGGTTGCGTTGCGCGGAGAGGGCGGCGAGGGCGGCGGGCACGGTGACGGCCCCGGCGAGCGAGGCGAGGGAGACGTAACGGGTCGTGAAGAAGATGAGGATCCAGACCACGAGGGCGGCGAGCAATGGGATGGGAATGAGCGCGAGGAGGGCGCCCGCGGAAGTGGCGACGCCTTTGCCGCCCTTGAACTTGAGCCAGACGGGAAAATTGTGGCCGAGGATGGCGGCGAAAGCGACGGAAATGCGCATGCCCGTGTCGAATTCCAATTGTGCGGCCGCGTAGACCGGCAGGAATCCCTTGAGGACATCGAGCGCGAAGACCGAGAGGCCGAGGGGTTTGCCGCAGGTGCGGAGGACGTTGGTGGCGCCGATATTGCGGCTGCCGTGGTCCCGGACGTCGATGCCCTTCAGCTTTCCGGCGAGCAATCCGCAGGGGACGGAGCCGAGCAGGTAAGAGGCCAGGATCGCCAGCAGGCGTCCGTAATCGATGCCGTATTGGTCGAGTTGGAGGGCGAGGAGAGGCAAGGTTCAGAGAAAGTAGCGGCGGCATCCTGCCGCCGGTGTAATTTGGAACGGCGGCATCCTGCCGCCGCTACTTACTCGCGGAGGCGCGTTTGCGTTGGAGTTCGGTTTCGATTTTCGAGAGCGGGAGGCAATTGATGACGTCGTTCTTCGTGAGCCAGCCCTTGCGGGCGGATTTGACTCCCAGGTAGAGGAACTGAAGCGCGGCGGTGCGGTGCGCGTCGGGATTGATGGAGCAGCGCACGCCTTTTTCGGCGGCCAAGCGCCACCATCGCCAGTCCATGTCGAGTCGCCAGGGGCTGGCGTTGAGTTCGATGATGGTGCCGGTTGCGGCGGCGGCATCGATGACGGCGGGGATGTCGACGGCGTAAGGTTCCCGTTTGAGGAGGAGCCGGCCCGTGAGGTGGCCGAGCATGGTGATGTAAGGGCTTTCGATGGCTTTAATGATGCGCTTGGTCATGGCGGCTTCGCCGAGGGTGAAGGACGAGTGCACAGAAGCGACGCTGTAATCGAGTTGGGCAAGGGTTGCCTCGTCGAAGTCGAGAGTGCCGTCCTTGAGGATGTCGCATTCGGTGCCGGCAAAGATTCGGAATTTCTTTCCGAATTCATCGTTGAGCTTGCGGATTTCGGCGACCTGCTTGAGGAGACGTTTTTCGTCGAGCCCGTTGGCTTGGAAGGAGCTCTTGCTATGATCCGCGATGCCGAGGTACTCGAGGCCCAATTCCATGGCCGCGTCCGCCATCTCACGCAGGGAGTTTTGTCCGTCGCTGGCGGTGGTGTGATTGTGGAAGGTGCCGTGAAGGTTTCCGGTTTCGACGAGGCGTGGGAGCGAATGGTTTGCGGCGGCCTCGATTTCGCCGGCGTTCTCCCGGAGTTCGGGTTCGATGTAATCGAGTCCGAGGGCTTTATAGACGTCCGCTTCTTCGTGGATGGCGGGCGGTTTCTTTTTCGGCGTGACATTGGAGGCTTGGGACGTGGTCTTTGTTTTGGGAGACTTCGGTTCGGCGGGCGAGAGGCTGTATTCATTGAGTGAGTACCCTTGTTTGAGTGCGAGGGAACGGAGCGCGATGTTATGTTCCTTGCTCCCGGTAAAGTAGACGAGGGCGCAGGGATATTCCTCCGGGCTGACGGCGCGCAGGTCGCATTGGAGGCCGTCCTCGAGACGGATGCTGGACTTGGTGCTGCCGTGATTGATAACGCTCTCGACGAAAGGCTGGGAGACGAAGAAGTCCATGATCTCCTTGGGTTTCGGGGTGGCGACAAGGAAATCGAGGTCGTGGACGGTTTCTTTTCCGCGCCGGTAACTGCCGGCCACTTCCACGCGAGTGGTTTGCGGATGCGCTTTCAACGCGTCGCGGATTTCTTCTACCTGTGGCGCGACGTGCCCCATTCGGAATTGGTCGGCATTGGCCTCCTGGAAGGCGATGGCTTCGAGGATCTTTTTCTCGGTCTTTTGGCCGAAGCCGCTGAGGCCGGCGACCTCGCCTTTCTCGCAGGCCGTTTTGAGGGATGCGGCGGAGTCGATGCCGAGTTCTTCATAGAGAGCTTTGACTTTCTTGGGGCCGAGTCCCTGAATCTCGAAGAGTTCGAAGATCGTCTCGGGAAACTCCGCTTTGAGGTCGTCGTAAAACGCGAGCTTACCGGTGGTAACGAGTTCGTGGAATTTCTTGGCGAGGGCGGAGCCGATGCCTTTGACGGCCTCGAGGGGTTTAAGGTCTTCCTCGCCGGCGAGGGCGAGGAGATCTTCGCTGTGGGTCTGGACGACCTCCGCGCCGGTGCGGTAAGCCCGGATTTTGAAGGGGTTTTCTCCTTTGAGTTCGAGGAGGAGCGCGATTTCTTCGAGGATGGTGGCAATCTGGTCCCTGGTGATCATGGGTGCGGTGGAAAAGGCGGCGGGCGGGTGCCAAGGCCGGAATCTTGCTATTTAAGCTTCCTGAGAGTATAAATATCAAATTCACGAAAAAACCAACGCAATTGAATTGAGAGACAAGCAGTCATGAGTTCCAAAGCGACCTTTTCACGGCAGGGCAAAGGCAAGGCAGCGGCCAAGTCTGCCTCTTCGCGTGGCCCGGAGCGCGGCTCCAAGAAGTGCGGGGCGGACATCCTGGTCGAGTGCCTGGAGCGGGAAGGGGTTGAGGTCATTTTTGCGTATCCGGGCGGCGCCAGCATGCCGATTCACCAGTCGCTCACCAAGACCAAGAAGATCAGGACCGTCCTGCCGCGGCATGAGCAGGGGGGTGGTTTTGCGGCGGAAGGTTATGGCCGGGTCACGGGCAAGCCGGGGGTGTGCATGGGGACCTCGGGTCCGGGGGCGACCAACATGGTAACAGCGATCGCGGACGCCTTTTTGGATTCGACGCCGCTGGTGGCGATATCGGGACAGGTTCCGCAATTCATGATTGGGCGTGGCGCGTTTCAGGAGACGGATTTCTTCGGCATGACGCTTCCGGTGGTCAAGCACAGTTACCTGGTGACGGATGTCAACGAGATCCCTCGCATCGTCAAGGAGGCCTTTCACATTGCGGCCACCGGCCGTCCGGGGCCAGTGGTGATCGATATGCCCAAGGACGTGCAGGAAGTGCAAGCGCAGCCGGTTTTTCCGGACAAGATCGCCTTGCGCGGGTACACGCCCGAGCGGGAACTGGATGAAGTGGCCTTGAACGAGGTGCTTGGTCTGATTAAAGAAGCCAAGCGCCCGATGATTTATTGTGGGGGCGGGATTATCACCTCAGAGGCGAGTGCAGAGCTACGCGAGTTCGTGGAACGCACCCAGATTCCAGTGGCGACGACATTGATGGGGATCGGCGGTTTCCCCTCAAGCCATGAGCTCAGTCTGAGATGGTTGGGCATGCATGGGACGGTTTACGCGAATAACGCGGTGAACGAGGCCGACCTGCTGCTGGCGTTGGGAGTGCGCTTTGACGACCGCGTTACCGGCAAGGTGGAAAAATTCGCCGAGCACGGGACCATCGTGCATATCGACATCGACAACTCGGAGATCAACAAGAACAAGGTGGTGCGGCTGCCGATTCTGGCGAATGTCCGGGAGGCGTTGGCGCGTTTTAATAAACTTTTGGAGAAAGCCGGCAATAAGCGGGTCACGAGCGGGTTTGACGCCTATCCGGATTGGTTCGCCCAGATCGGCGAGTGGAGAGAGCAGAATCCACTCACTTTCGAGGATACCGACGACGTGATTCAGCCTCAATACGTGGTCAAGCGTCTCTATGAACTGACGAAGGGAGACGCGGTGATCACCACCGGCGTGGGGCAGCATCAGATGTGGGCGGCACAGTATTACAGTTTCGAGAAGCCGCGCCGCTTCGTTACCTCGGCGGGGCTTGGCTCGATGGGGTATGGTTATCCGGCCGCGATCGGGGCCAAGGCCGCATTTCCCGATGAGGAAGTCATCGATATTGACGGTGATGGTTCCTTCCTGATGAACATTCAGGAGCTGGCCACGGCGAAGGCGCACAAGATCGCCGCCAAAGCGGTTATCCTCAATAACCAGCATTTGGGCATGGTGGTCCAGTGGGAGGACCTGAAATACGACAGTAACCGGGCCCACACTTTCCTGGGGGATCCGCATGTGGAGTACGATCCGACGCATCGATCCGAGGAGAGCATCTATCCGGATTACGTGGTGATGTGTGCGAGCTTCGGAGTGAAGTGCGAGCGTGTGCTTCACAAAGCGGATCTAGATGACGCCATCAATCGAATGTTGGATTCCGACGAGCCTTACGTCCTCGATGTGATGGTTCCCTACACCGAGCATGTTTTGCCGATGATTCCCGGTGGGATGACGTATAAGGACGTCATTACCGAACCGGTGCACAAGAAGAAGGGTAAATCTCGAGGCGACCGCCCGGATCTTCCCAGCGCGCTTTGAGCGCGCATGCATTACCCGCAGGTGTTTGCGCCGGAAAGTCTTTTTTTCGAGGCCTCGCGATCCGGCATTGGTTTGTCGACAAGGGTGGGGGCCTATGCTTAATTGCCCAAGACTTAGCTTATGGGTGATCGAGATTACATGCGTGCAGGCGGCGGTTTCGACGGACAGCAACTCCGTCAAATGCCTTCTCCTGTCACGATTATTATCTGGATAAACGTCGCCGTTTTTATTCTGCAGTACTTTTTCGGTCTGCTCTGGGAGGAAGTGCGCGATCCCGAATCTCACCAGTTGGTGGCGCTTCAGATGGGAGCGGTCAGCCGCGAGGTTTTAGCTGAGGGAAAAGTTCACCGGCTGATCACGTATATGTTCGTGCACGGAAACGTGCTGCACATTCTTGGGAACATGTTCCTGGTATATTTCGCCGGGAAACATGTGCTGAAGATTCTCGGGACCAAGCATTTTCTCGGAGTCTATTTTCTGGGAGGAGTGCTCGGCGCCCTCGGGCAGCTGGTGATCAGCGGGCCGAACGATCCTCTGATTGGAGCCTCGGCGGGGGCCTTTGCGCTGGTGTGCGCATTTGCAACCCTGATGCCGGAGTTGGAATTGCTCATGCTCCTGTATTTCGTCATTCCCATCCGCCTGCGGGCGAAATACCTGGCGCTGGGGCTGGTGGGGGTGTCCGTGATCTGGTTCCTGGTGGCCTCGATTTTCGGCGCGGGAACGCACATCGCCCACCTGGCGCATATCGTGGGCGCATTGGCCGGATGGTATTACGTCCGGGTGCTTGGATACGGCGGTGGACCGGTGAAATTGAGCGAATTGCGGCGGATGCGTGCCGAGCGTGAAGCACGTGAACGGGTTCACACCAAGCGGCAACGATGGTCGAAAAAATTTGGCAAGGGAAAAGTGGTCAACGCCAAGATCCTGACGAAGGAAGAGGATGATTTATCCGACGAGGTGGATCGCGTATTGGATAAAATTAATCGAGAGGGATTTCAAAGTCTGACCAAGGATGAACGTCGAATCCTGGAGGACGGCAGCGAGCACATCGGGAAAGGAGCCAACCGCAGGTGACGAACCGGTATGGTTGAAGATTCAGAGAGGACACCGGGTAGCGCCATCTTGCGCACGTTTGTTCTCACCTTGGTATGGGTATTCTTTGCAGGAGCCCTCGTAACCAGCGCGCGTGTGGGTATTCTGTTGGCTGGAGCTGATTTGGCCGAGGCGGATACGGACCCGTCGATATATCCTCCTGGTGTCGTCGTCACCATTGATGGATCCGCGAACCCGGTGCCCCTTGCCGCAAAGGCGGAAGCTCTGCGCGATTACTATTTCCGGCTTGCCACGGGAGGGAAGGGTGCGGCCGTGGCGGGAATCGTGGAGATCCCGGAGGCAGTGACGGCCACGACGCTGCAGCAGGAGCTGGATCTTGTAAAAGTTGAAATTCTCTCCGGCGAGCATGTCAACCGTCAGTTTTGGGTGCGGCGGGATCTGTTGCCGGACCCTGCGCCGATTGCCGGCGAGCGATGAACATGGCGGGACACGGCAATGATGTCGTGTCGATCAGCGAACTAATTTCATGGAAAGTGCCCCCCGCCAGAAGAAATGGGTTTGGATTGCGTTTGGTGTTCCGCTGGCGATTTGGGCGATTGGATGGATCGGGCTCAACCTGTTTTTGAATTCAGAGCGCGCGCGGGCCGGGCTATCCGGGCGGGTTGAAGCTCTGATTGGCGCGCCCTTGGAATTTAAAAGAATCGGCGTGACTCCCTGGGGCGGGGTCGGACTGAGAGACCTACGCATGGAATTGCCCCGGGAGAATGAGGAGCAGCTCTCTCCCCCGCCGTTTTTTTACGGAAGAGAGATGCGTCTCAAGGTGAACTGGTGGACCTTGCCGCTGGGGAGCGTCCGGGTCCGGGAAATCGCGATAGATGAGCCTGCGATCACGGTGGCGCGGGCGGCCGACGGACGACTCCTGCTTCCCAGAATTTTCTCCCCGCGCGTGGTGCCGGCAGCGCCGCCGTTGGCTGGAGGCGGTGAAACGGAAGGGGCTGCGCCTGGGTTACCGGTACCGAGTTTGCCCGGTGCGCCCGGCGGGCGGCCGGGGACCGGTGGAACGGTTGTTGCGCAGCCGGGAACTGGAGTGGGGACAGCGTCTCCGATTGGAGTGATTGCGCCGGCCGGCGGAAGTGCGGTCGTGGCGGGAGGCACCGCCGGGCTCGGCAAAGCGACCGCCGGCGCGACTGAAAGCGGCACCACGCAGGCACAGGGAGGCACTGGGCCCGCGGGCCCGGTGCAAAAGGCGGGTGCCGGCAAGAGCGCACTGGTGATCGTGTACAACGGACGCAAGATTCACTTCGGAGACGTCGTTTTAGATGGCGGCGCGTTTCGGGTGGTCACCCTTGAAGGAGAAAGTCCGCTTCTGGAGGTTGAGGACATGGAATGGCGATTCGATTTGGAAGGCGAGCCGCCTGACAAGGGGAAGTTTTCGGCCTCCAGGGCTGTCTTGTTTGATCGTATCGAACTGACTTCTCTGAAGTCCGAAATTGAAACGGGCGGTCTTGTGCTTCACTTCAAAGGTTTCACCGCAGAATGTGCCGACGGGACGATCGAAGCGGAAATCCAGGCATCGCCCATCAGTGCGGCCTTGCCTTTTCGCGTGTTGGCGCGCGGTAAAGATATCAGTCTGGAAGAGTTTTCCGAGCGGAGCCGGTTGGAATTGGAGTTCAGCGCCGGGAAAATTTTCTCGGCGATACGCGCCGAGGGATTCCTGAGAGTGCCCTCGAGTTACCGGGCAGCGGGCCGCTGCCAAGTGGAGGGAGCGAGAATGCGCAGGAGCGGGTTATTGGGATCCAGTGCCGTTGAGACCGAGGGGAAGCACTATCAGGAAATGCCTTTCGATGAAATGGGTTTTACCTTCGCGGTGAACAAAGGGCAGATCCTGGTCGACGAGTTGCGGGTCGCCAGTCCGGAGATCGCGCTGACGGGACGCGGCTTTATTGATTTCGCGGGAGCGCTGAGTATGGCTTCACGATTTTATATCAGTGACCGAATTTATCACGCGATCCAGGCGCTGGAGTCTCGTCTGCCTGCGCAATACGCTTTTGGATTCCGGCAGCACGACTCCTCGGAGCGCTATTTCCGCGATTACCTGGTGCGCAATTCGGTGGCCGATCCGACATTCAACCTTTGGGAGGCGGCCCCGGGAGACGTGCGGGTGCGAGAATTGAGGAAAATCTTTTCGGCATTGATGCAGGAGGCGGCGCAGGGCACGGGTGCGCGGAAGCCGGGGGACCCGGGCGAGGGCGCTGCTCCCGGGGAGTCCGGCGCCGCAAACGACTGAGGGGGAACCATGCGGGTGATTTCGGGTGAGGCAGGGGGCATACGTCTGAAGGTTCCCGGGACGGTGAGTCGCCCGACTTCCGATCGCGTGCGGGAATCTCTTTTTTCCATATTGGGAGAGCGAGTGTGCGATGCGCGGGTTCTGGATCTCTACGCCGGTTCAGGTGCCCTGGGGATCGAAGCTCTCAGCCGGGGCGCACGGGAGGGGGTCTTCGTGGAGAGCAACCGGGGTGCGGCCGCGGTGATTGAAGAGAATCTCGAGCGCACTTCCCTGAAGTCCCGGGCGAAGGTGGAGTGTCGCCGGGTGGAGAGTTATCTGGGGAGCGAAAAGCGGAGTGGGCGCCTGGAAGCATATGAATTGATTTTTGCCGATCCGCCTTATAGGAAAGATGCGAAGGACGACGATATTTTGGGTGGGATTCTTACGGGTGGCGACCTGGCCGCGATTGCTGCGCCGGGCGCCCTGTTGGTTTTCGAGCGGAGGAAGGGGACGGGGAGCCTTTCATCGGGTGAAACATGGCAAGAAGTGGACGCCCGGATTTACGGAGATACGGAGATTGTGATCCTGAAACGCAAGGAAGAAGGGAAGGAATGAGCCTGAAGGGGGTTCTTCTGATATACAATCTGCTCCTGCCGTTCGCCTTGATCCTGGCGCTTCCCGGGTTCGTGGTGAAGATGGTCCGGCGAGGGAATTACGGCCGCGACTTTCTCCAGCGATTTGGGATTTACCGTTGGGACGTCGGCGAGCGATTGCGAGAGAACCGGGAAACCGGTCGTGTCCTCTGGGTCCATGCCGTGAGTGTGGGCGAAGTTTTTATCGCCAGAAAATTGATCGACGCGATTCTGTCGCAGGACCGGACTTGGAAGATCGTGCTCTCGACGACGACTTCCACGGGACATGCGCTGGCGGAGCGGCTTTACCCGGAGTGGGGGGGTAGCGTCACAGTGATGTACAATCCCATTGACCTGCCGTGGGCGTCCGGGAGGGCCCTGCGCAAGATCCGTCCCCGCGCGCTGGTGCTGGTGGAGGCCGAGATCTGGCCGAACCTGGTTTGCAAAGCGAAAGCCATGGGGATGCCGGTGGTGCTGGTGAATGCGCGATTGTCGCCCCGATCCGAGTCGCGATTCCGGCGGTTCGCTCCGTTGGTGCGGCCGCTGTTCGCGCTTCTCGACGCCGTGCTGGTGCAGTTTGAGGAGGACGCTTCGCGTTGGAGCGGGTTGGGAGTGGCGCCGGATCGGATCCGGTGGTTGGGCAGTATCAAGTTCGACATCGAGACCGTAGGCGACGCGGGGCAGGTGGAAGTGTTTCGCGGGTTGTTGCGGGATGTTGCCGGGGTGGAGCGGCGCCCTGTCTTACTGGCCGGGAGCACGCATGCGGGGGAAGAGAAGTTGATCGGCGAGGTATGGCGGAAGCTTCGAGAGGAGGTTCCCGGTTTGTTCCTGATCGTGGTGCCCCGGCATTTTGAGAGAGCCGGGGGGGTGGTTGAGGATCTGAAGGGGCTGGGTCTCGAACCTGTGTTGCGATCGACGTTGCAAGAGGACGCGAGGGAAGGAAGAGACGCTGTGGGCGGCAACGAACGATGCCTGGTGGTCGATACGACTGGCGAGTTGGCGAGTTGGTATTGCTTGGCGGATGCGGTGATTATCGGGAAAAGTTTTTTGTCGGCGGGAGGGCAGAACCCGGTGGAACCGATCGGAGCGGGGAAACCGGTCTTTGTCGGTCCGCGAATGGAAAATTTTGAAAGCATCGTGCGGGAACTCCGGGAGGCCGGAGGAGTGGTGCAGGTTCGGGACGCGGATGAGTTGTGGACGAGGCTGGCGGAATACTGGCGTGATCCGGAGCGGGGACGGGAGATGGCGGCCGCCGGTCAGAAAGTGCTCGCGCAGCACCGGGGGGCGTCACGGAGGACGGTGGAGCAGCTGCTCGGGCGGTTTCGGGGCCGTTAAGCGTTATTAGTTCATCGTTAATCGTTAATCGTTAATCGGCAGGCGGATCGAGGGGTTGACGGCTCCACACTTCAAGGTCTGTCATCCAGAGCGGAGTCGAGGGATCCCTCAACCGTGGGAAAAGCGCTCTCCAATGGAAAACCCACGCGCGCTGGCGCCGCTTCCGAGCGTTGTCATAAAATCGAAGCCACTCCCTGAAGAGTGGGATCCCTCGACTCCGCTTGGGATGACATAGAGGGGCAGCATGATGACGTAGAGGGGGGAGCGGGATGACGTAGAGGGGGGCGAAGAGCGAGGGCGAATGCGGATTACGAATCATCGACCGTGGAGCGTGGAGCGTGGACCGTGGACCATCGCCCGTGGACGGGCGGCAGGCTCCCTGGACTTGGGCCGAAGGGCCAAAGCAATCTTTTGTTTGATTTCCGGCGGGATTTGAGGCAATTAAGCAGCGTTCACCATGTGGACGCCTGCTCCGACCCGTTCGTCTAGTGGTTAGGACACCGGGTTTTCATCCCGGCAACAGGGGTTCGATCCCCCTACGGGTCGCTTTTTCAGTTCTGCGCAGGATCGAGGGAGGGCGGGAGGCGCCGGGGTTCCCTCCCGGATTCGACATCGAGACAGGCCATTGCCGATTCGTTCGGGAAGCGCAGAAGCCCCCCGGGGAGGGCTTGTCCCTACGGAATCTTCTCACTGCGCTCGCGAGCTGGATTTCTCTGTCCCGGGGTGCGTGTTCCCCGATGGACTAGGCCTGGCCTTAGGTATTTCCAGGAATAGTTAAGATTTCTATAATATTTGTTGACTTTTATAATCAAAATAGTTAACATATTACACCATAAATTTTATTATAGATGGATTCGTCATGATCGACCGCCGGCCGTGGGTCCTCTCTTGCCTTGTCAGTCTGTCCATCGTCCTCATGGGGTGCCGGGATCCGCAGCAACACGCGATCCGGGCACTCCATGACTTGAATTACGATTTCACGCCCGACGACTTTCACACGGCCGCAGGCCGCGGTGATCGCGCCGGCGTGGACGCGTTCCTGACCGCGGGGATGGGGGTCGACGTCCAGTCGGAGGACGGGGCGACGGCATTGATTCGCGCGGCGGAAACCGGGCGTGCCGGGGTGGCGGAGTTTCTTCTGGAGCGTGGAGCCGAATCCGGCCTCGCCGGGTCCAACGGGCGGACGCCGCTGCTTTTCGCTGCCCAGGGGGGGCATTTCGAGGTGATCCGGGTGCTTCTGCGGGAGGGGGTAGATCCCTACGCGAAAGACGAGGACGGTTGGAGTGCCCTGACGCTGGCAGCATTCAAGGGTCATGGGCGCGCCGTGGAGGTGTTGGCGCCGCGGTCGATGGAGTTGTTGGATGACGCCCTGCTGATATCCGCTTTCGAGGGGGACCCGGAGGTGATCGATTTGATTCTGAACCACGGGGCCTACGTCAACACGCGCAGCCCCAACCACCAGACGCCGTTGATGATTGCGGCGATGAACGGGCATCTCGATGCGGTAAAGGTGCTGCTGGCCAACGGGGCCAACCGCTATGCGCTGGACCGTGAGGATGCCAGCGCCGCGGACCTGGCGGCGGCCAACAATCATGCAGAGGTGAGCGAGCATCTGAACCAGCCGCCGGAGTTCGGTGAGAAGAGCGAGATGGTCGCGGATGTGGCTGAGGGATTCGGGCTGGAGGGGATGGATGCGGTGGCGGTGCTCGAGGAATTTGAGACTTTTGTGCCCGACGGGGGAGGGATCATCGAGGCGGTGGCCGCGGTGGCGGAGGAGATTGAGAAGTCATCCCATGGTGAATCACTGGAACCGGCGGATTGGCGGCCGGCCGGGAGCTCGATCAGCAGTGCGGGATCCATGATGGCTCGTCTGCCGGTGCGGGCCCGGAAACCCCGCCGGCTGGACAGTGCGGAAGTTATCGCTGGCGCGGCGATGGATTCTCGCGCAATGGCGGAACAGTTTCAGATGAGGAGTTACCGCGAGGAACATCTCCCGGTGGTGTTGAGGGGGGTGGAAGAAGGGGCCGCGGAAGTCCGGGTTCTTTACGGAGAGCGATCCTTGGTGACGGTAGGTGAAGGCGAGGAGATTAGTGATACGGGTTTGCGCGTGGTCAGGCTGGAGCGCAAGCACGCCAGCAGCAAGCAGGGCAAAGGGGGGCTGGTCGATGTATCACAGATGGTGGTCGAAGATATGCGCTCGGGTGAGCGGCATCTGCTGGTGAAGGATCTGCCGTCGAAATCTTCCAAGACCTATGCGGTAATGGAAATGGACGCCAGCGGGACAGCTTATGACGTCCGTGCCAAGGATGAGTTTACTGCGGTGGGCGAAGATTTTGCGGACCGGTACCGGGTTGTGGACGTCCGCCCCACCCAGGTAGTGATTGAGAACCTGGATACCCGGGATCTGCACACCATTGTGCGAGGTGGCAGCCGGTACGCGGGGGCCCGCTGAGGCCGGGCGTTCAGATAAGGGTTCCCGACGGGATTACCGCGTTCTTGGGGACCACGACGATGCCGTCCCGGATAAAGTAATTCTCGGAGTCGTAATTCTCCGGTTTCCCTTCGGGATTGATGGTGACGTTGTCCCCGATTCGCGCATTCTTATCGATGATGGCGCAATAGATATTGCAGTCTTTTCCAATACCGACCGAGGGCGTTTCCGTGGCTCCTGACTCTTCTTCCAGGTCGAAGAAATCGGCGCCCATGATGATGGTATCCTTAATGACGCTCCCACTTTCGATGACGGAGCGCAGCCCGATCACGGAGTTCTCGATATTGGCTTCGGAGATGATGCAGCCGTCGGAAATGAGGGCTTCCTTGATGGTGGCGCCATTGATCTTACTGGCCGGGAGAAATCGCGCGTTGGTGTAGATCTGTGAGCGGGGATTGAAAAAATCGTAGAGGGGGACAACCCGGCAGAGGTCGAGGTTGGCCTTGAAGAAGGATCGGATGGTCCCGATGTCTTCCCAGTACCCCTGGAAGACGTAGCTCATGACCTTGTGCTTATTGATGGCGGCGGGGATGATGTCTTTACCGAAATCGGGATATTCGTTGTTGAGGGCTTCCACGAGGACGTCGCGGTTGAAAATGTAGATGCCCATGGAGGCCTCGAAGTGGTCGGCCTCGGGATCGATGTCGTATTTCTTGAGGACCTTTCGAGACATGGCCAATTCAGCGAGCTCCTCCTCCTCCTGCGGTTTTTCGACGAAGCGCGTGATGTGCCCCTTGGAATCGGATTCCATGATGCCGTAACTCTTGGCCTCCTCTTTCTCGACGGGCAGGGTGGCGATGGTGATATCGGCCTTATTGACGAGATGCTCGTGGAGGACCTTGCGGAAGTCGATATTGTAGAGCTGATCACCACTGAGGATGATGTAATGCTGGTAGGGGCGGCCGAGAAAGTAGCGCAGGTTCTGGCGCACGGCGTCGGCGGTGCCTTGGTACCACTGATCTCCCTCCGGGGTTTGCTGGGCGGCGAGGACCTCGACGAAGTTATTGTGAAAAGTGTCGAACTTGAAAGCACCGGTGATATGCCGGTTGAGGGAGGCGCTATTGTACTGGGTGAGGACGTAGATCTGGCCGAGGCCGGAATTGATGCAGTTGCTGATGGGGATATCGACAAGACGGTATTTGCCGCCGAGGGGGACCGCCGGCTTGGAGCGGTTCTTGGTCAAGGGGTAAAGCCGGGTGCCGGCGCCCCCGCCCATGATGATGGCGAGGCTCCTGGGGAGGGCGTCTATGGCGTCGATGAATTCCATTTTCCAGCCTTTTATTACACCAGAGTGAAGGCATCTCGAACAGAATTCTTTTTTGACTGGATCTGCGATCTGCGCGACGTTACGCGACCTCGTCAGATTTCTTTGCCCCCAGCATGTGTGGAATTATCGGATACGTCGGCCGGGAACAAGCAGCCCCCTTGCTCCTGGAAGGATTGCGCCGCCTGGAATACCGCGGATACGATTCCGCGGGGGTGGCGGTCGCGCATAACGGCAGCATCAACCTGAGGAAATGCGCGGGGCGGATTCAGAACCTCAGCGACTTGCTGGACGGGAACGCCCCCAACGGCACCTTCGGGGTGAGTCACACGCGCTGGGCGACCCATGGCGAACCGACCGACGAGAACGCCCATCCCCATTTTGATCAGTCCGGCCGCCTGGCCCTGGTGCACAACGGGGTCATCGAGAATTACCAGGTGTTGAGGGAAGAATTGGAGGCGAAGGGGCACGTCTTCCAGTCGCAAACGGATTCCGAGGTGCTCGCGCATTTGATCGGGGAAAGTTACGACGAGTTTGGCGGAGAACACGGGCGCGAGAGACTCCTGAAGGCGGTGCGGCAGGCTCTCCAAAAGGTGGTGGGCACTTACGGGATCGCTTTGATTCACCTGGATGTGCCCGAGACAGTGGTGGGCGCGCGCCTGGGGAGTCCGTTGATTGTCGGACTTGGGGCCAAGGAAAATTTTCTTGCCAGCGATGTGGCTGCGGTGGTTTCGCATACTTCCGATGCGATTTACCTGAACGATTACGATCTGGTGATGCTGACGGCGGACGAGTTTGAAATCGATTCGCTGGAAGGAGGCAAGGCCAGTTACGAAGTCAGCCGGGTGGATTTTACGGAGGAGCAGGCGGAGAAAGGCGACTATCCGCATTTCATGCTCAAGGAAATTTTTGAGCAACCCGAGGCCATCAAGAATGCGATGCGTGGCCGGCTTTCGCCGGAGGACGCCACTGCCAAACTGGGCGGGTTAAACATGAATCCCCAGGAATTGCGGAGCGTCGACCGCATCGTCCTGACAGGCTGCGGGACCGCTTCGCATGCCGCCATGGTCGGAGAGTATCTGATTGAATCGCTGGCGCGGGTCCCCACCGAGGTGGAGATCGCGAGTGAGTTTCGTTACCGCAATATGCCGACAGGCAAGAACACGCTGATTTTTGCCATCAGTCAAAGTGGTGAGACCATCGACACCCTGGCGGCTATGCGCGAGGGCCAGCGCAAGGGGCACAAGGTCCTGGGGATATGCAACAACGTGGCGAGCACGATCGCGCGCGAGAGTGATGGCGGCGTTTACATGCACGCGGGTCCCGAGATCGGGGTGGCTGCGACCAAGTCATTTACCTCCCAGCTGGTGGTATTGAATCTCCTCGCCCTCCTGCTGGGAAGAATGCAACACGTTTCCGTTACCAGGGGGATGGAAGTGATTGAGGCCCTGAGGGCGCTGCCGGACAAGGTCCGCAAGATACTCGAGCAGAATGAGGAGATTAAGCAGATCGCGTTGAAGTATGCCGATGCCGGCGGGATGCTCTTCATGGGGCGGCAATTCAATTATCCCGCGGCCCTGGAGGGAGCCTTGAAGATGAAGGAGATCAGCTACATCTATGCCTCCGGACATGCCAGCGCGGAATTGAAGCATGGTGTTATCGCGTTGGTGAACGAGAATCTTCCTTCGGTCTTTATCGCGCCTGACGATTTTGTCTTTGAGAAGAACGTCAGCAATATCGAGGAGGTCAAGGCGCGGAAGGGGCCGGTGATCGCCGTGACCACGGAGGGCCGCACGGAGCTCGAAAGAATATGTGATCACGTGATTTACGTTCCTCAATGTCCGGATTACCTGAGCCCGGTCTTGACCTCCATCCCCTTGCAGCTGTTCGCCTATCACATCGCGGTGGCGCGCGGCTGTGACGTCGACAAGCCGCGAAACTTGGCAAAAAGCGTCACGGTCGAGTAGGTTAGCCGCTTGACGATGGGGATGGGCGAAGAGAGCCGCCTGCGGCGCTAAGGTTTGCATATGCAGGCGGGACCCCCGCATCACGATGGGGTGTGGATTGCGGGCTTGTCTGGGAGCTCCGGCTTTAGTAAAAGAGGTTGTCAGACAGGGAACTGCGGCAGGATGAAGCGCGCCATACGCGTGTTAGGGGTGATGGTGTTGACGGGCGAAGTTGCCGCACGCGTCCCGGTGGACAGCGCGCGGTAACAGAGAGAGGACCGGATGGAAGAGGAGGCGGTGAGATTGGGGGAAGCGGTGAAGCAATTCTCCGTTTTCCTGGAGAACAAAGCAGGTGAGCTGCTTTCCGTCGTGCGCCTTCTGAATGACGCCAAAGTCGAAGTGCTGGGCTTGAGCGTGCAGGACTCGATTGACGCCACCATGGTGCGCATGGTGGTCAGTGATCCCGAAACCGTGGAAACGATCTTCATGGAGCGGGGGATTCCCTATGGCTGCATGGACCTGGTGGTCGTGCAGTTGCCCGGAGGATCCACCAATCTCTCGCGGATCCTGTCCTCGCTGCTCGTCGCGGAGGTCAATCTGCATTTCAGTTACCCCCTGCTGGTGCATCCCGAGGACAAAGCGGTGCTGGCTCTGTGCACGGAGGACCGGGAGATCGCCTCCCATGTGCTCATTAAGAACGGATTCAAAGTCCTCTATCAAGACGACCTGAGCCGGTAGAGTGGGGAGCGGCCTGCGGCCTCGTTCAGGGTTCAGTGTCCAGGGTTCAGCGGATAGGGGCGATTTGTCCTACCCGCTTCGCGTTGTGTGGGTGGAACGTATCGAGGCCAGCCGGAGAACGAGTCTTCAGACTCGTTCTGAACGAACCGGGAGGTTCGTTCTCCGACGGCTCCGCGGGGATCCTCCTTCGCTGAAGCTACGGCGCCAAGCGCGTCGCCCTACCTTGGTTCCAGATCCACGCCAAGGGCCTGGAGTGCATCGAGGAGGTCCTCGTGCCGGTCGTAGTCGTAGAGAATCGCGTGGAGCCCCAGCCGGCGTCCTGCAGCGACGTTTTCATCGCGATCGTCAATATAAACCGTCGCACCGGGATCCAGGTCGAATTGACGCACGGCCTCTTCGAAAATCTTGCGGTCCGGCTTCAGGGACTTGGCGGTGTGAGAGTAGACCGCATCCTGGAAGCAGTCGAAAACGGGGTACTCGCGCTCGAAATACTCCGCGTGAAGACCGCTGGTATTGGAGAGCAGAAAGAGGCGATGGCCGCGGGAAGCGAGTTGCGCGACCAAATCGCATACGGCGGTGTTCGGTTCAAAGATTTCACACCAGATGCGTGTGAACTCCGCCGGAGACCCCGAAAACCCGGTGATTTCCATGGCTCGCGAGATAAAATTCTCGTCGTCCAGGCGTCCGGATTCGAGTTCGGCCTGGGCCCGCTGCAACGCATGGAGCGACTCGCTGGAGGCCCGGCATTCGATCGGGAGGAGCTGCCGGTGGGCGGCCTCAAAATCGAATTTGAGGATCACATTTCCGATATCGAAGAGAAAGTCGCGTTGCATGGGAACCGGGGGAGGGGGCGTGCTGGCGCAAGCTAGCGGCAGAGGGTGGAGGGATCAAGGCTGGCGGAGGTCGGTCCACCCGTGAAATAGCCATGTTGAGTCGAGACGCACGTAATAGAAGAAATTATGATAAATCCTTTGATTTTTAAGAAAAATTAACTATATTGATCGGTCTAAGTGATTGATTTTGATTGTGTTAGGGCTCGTTCTTCTGGTTCCAGGCGCGTGATCGCGGCGTCCGGAAAGGGAGAACGCCGCCGGCGGAAGATCACCCGGGAAGTCTGTCTGCTGTTCCCGGCCGGCCTGCTCGTCGCCACGCTCCTCTCCATGGGGGGACCCGAGGACGGGAGGAGAGACCGCGGTCTCCTGACTGCGGGTTTCGGGCGGACGATCCCGGCGACCGTGGGCCGACATGGAATTTACGGGGGCGAGCAGGAGAGTGGGGGGCCGCGGAAGCTCGAGATTCGGGTTCCCTCGGTGGAGCGCGCCCTGGTTTCTTCGCAGGAGGTTCCTGACGAGATTACGGTTTCCAAGTCGAGTGGAGTCTATGAAGTCGATTTCAGCGCCCGGCGCCGAAGCTGGAAATACCTGACCCGGGAGGTGCGCGCGCAGATTGACGCGGCGTCGATCGATCGCGGCCGCTGGAAGTATGTGGTCGTCCACAACAGCGCGACCGAGAGGGGAAACGCGAAAGTTTTCGACTATTACCACCGCCAGGTGCGCGGGTTGACCGATGGACTGGCTTATCACTTCGTCATCGGCAACGGTTCTTATTCGGGGAAGGGCGAGATCGAGGTAGGGCAGCGTTGGCTTGGGCAGGTGGACGGGTGGCATCTCCAGGACGAATCGCGCGACCGGGCTGCAATTGGAGTCTGCCTGGTGGGTGATTTCAACAAGGATAAAGTCCAGCAGGCGCAACTCGAAGCGTTGGACGAGTTGATTGACTATCTCAAAGCCAAGGCGGGCGCCATTGAGTTAGCCACGCATGATCAGCTGCATTCGGATTCCCTGAGCTGCCCGGGACGCTATTTTCCGGATTACGTGCTCAAGGAGGGGTGAGGGCATCGGGGATCGGGGATGCTGCTCTGCAGTCCACGGTTCACTGCACGTCGCTCGTTCTTTGTTTGTCATCCCGAGCGGAGTCGAGGGATCTCACGGTCCTCCACTGGGGTTCACTTGCAGAAGATCGCGCGCATCTCCCAATGTATTCGTCAGAAATCTGGCAATAGAAGCCATTGGGCATATTGAGAGATCCCTCGACTCCGTTCGGGATGACAAAAAGGGGCCGTGATGACAGAAAGGGGCCGTGATGACAGAAAGGGGCTGTCATGACAGAAGGGAGCCTGGGATGACAAGCAGGGGTCAGAGATGGAGATGGGAGGGCGATTCTTCTTTTGCCAAGGCTTCGGAGGACAGGTGCGCCGGAGATCGAGTTATTCGGGATATTTTCTGGCAACTAATGGCGGATACCTGATAGGCGATACCTGCAAACCGACATGCGGGAAAAAAAGATACATTTTGTGGGGGTATGCGGCACCGCGATGGGTTCGGTGGCGGCGGCTCTCGTGGAGCGAGGATACCGCGTCACCGGCTCGGATGCGGGGATTTATCCCCCGATGTCGACTTTTCTCGAGACAAGCGGCGTGGAAATGCACGAGGGATTTCGCGCCGAGAACATTCCGGAGGACGTCGACGTGGTGGTGATCGGGAACGCCATGAGCCGGGGCAATCCTGAAGTCGAGGAAGTGCTCAACCGGCGGCTCCGATACGTGTCGCTTCCGGAAATCATCAAGGAACATTTCCTGCGACGCCGCCGGAACGTGGTGGTGACGGGCACGCACGGGAAAACCACGGTAACCTCGATGATGGCCTGGATCCTGGAGGCCTGCGGAAAAGATCCGAGTTTCATGATCGGGGGAATTCCCAGGAACCTGGGTAAAGGCGCGCGCTTCACGGACTCCGAGTTCGTGGTGTTGGAGGGAGACGAATACGACACCGCCTTTTTTGACAAGCGCAGCAAGTTCCTGCATTACCTGCCCGAGGTCGTCATCGTGAACAATATCGAGTTCGATCACGCGGATATCTTTTCGAGCCTCGACGAGATCAAACTGTCCTTTGAGCGGTTGATGCGGGTGGTGCCTTCCCAAGGACGCGTCTTCGTCAACGGAGATGATCCGAATTGCCTGGACGTGGTGGAGGGATGCCTGGCGGAAGTCGTGCGTGTCGGGACCGGGAGTGATTGCGACGTCAGACTCGAAGACGTGGAATATGCGCCGGGGGAGTCGCGCTTCGCGCTGGACGGGGAGAAGTTTCTCCTCCGGATGGATGGGGAATTCAATGTGCGCAATGCCGCGATGGCGGTCTGTGCGGCGCGATTCCTGGGACTGGGGTCGGACGAGATTCGCGCGGCGCTTGAAGGGTTCGAAGGAATCGCCCGGCGGCAGGAGGTGCGGGGTGAAGTGCATGGAATCGCCGTGGTCGACGACTTCGGGCATCATCCCACGGCGATGCGCCACGGTATAGCCGCGATCCGGCAGCGCTTTCCGGGGAGAAGGCTGTGGGCGGTGTTCGAGCCCCGTTCCAACACGACGAAACGCAAGATTTTCCAGGATGCACTGCCGGAGGCGCTCAGCCTGGCGGACGGCGTGGTGGTGGCCTCCGTGGCCCAGCCGGAGAAGATTCCCGAGGGGGACCGGCTCGACGTCGACGCGGTCGTGGACAAGGTGAAGAGGGGTGGCAGACCGGCGTATCACGGCGCCGACAGCGGGGCGATTGTCGATTACTTGAAAACCGAGGCGAAAACGGGGGACGTGATCGTGATCTTCAGCAACGGAGGATTCGAAGGGATTCACGAGAAGTTGCTGGCGGCTTTTTGATCCGGGGTGAGATTGCGGGGAGCATGAAGGAAGACGAACGGCGGTACCTGCAGTCCCATCGCGCGCATGACTATCGCGATTTGCGTCGTCGATGGAAAGCGATTGCCCGCGCAGCCAAGCTCACGGAGCGGGTGATGCACAAGGCGGGTGGATTCGACGTGGTGGGGTATCGATCACGAGGGCGATCGCCGGAAGAGGCGCTCTATTTGTGTGCCGGAGTCCACGGGGATGAACCGGCGGGGGTGCTCGGGCTGGTGGAATGGGCCGAGGAAAATGTGGATTTGCTGGCGGAAACCCCGGTCGCGATTCTGCCTTGCTTCAATCCCTGGGGCCTCATTAATAACACGCGCAACGACCACCGGGGTAAAGATTTGAACCGCCTCTTTCACAGCCGTCGCGACGGGCATATTGTCAACTGGAGGAAATACCTCGACGGGGGACGGTTCCGCTTGTGCGTGACGCTCCACGAAGATTACGACGCCAAGGGGCTTTATCTTTACGAGGTCGCGCGGTCGGGACTGGATCTCGGAGAAAAACTCTTGCGCGGTTGTCGCGCGCATATCGCGCCCGATCCGCGGAAAACGATCGACGGCATGCGCCCGGTCAACGGTGTCATCCGGCGCCGGACGAAGCGCATTCCCAAGGATTTGAGCGGATTGCCGGAGGCGCTGGTGCTCTTTTACGAGCACTCCGATCATTCGATCACCTTCGAGACTCCCTCGGAGTATTCCCTGTTCCGGAGAGTCGGCGCGCAGAAGGCGTTTCTGGACGGGGTGTTCCGGTTGGGCGGGGGATAGCAGATGGCAGACGGCAGACCGCAGATGGAAAGTGCGGTGATCTTTGATGGAGGGACGGTAATTAGGCTGGCGACGGTGTGGGGCGGGAAGAGAGATTTGCCTCCCCTTCGGGCAGATTACTTGCTTCGCATCTCGACTCCGCTCGGGATGACACAAAGGGGGTGGCCGGCTTCGCCGCTGTTCAGTGTTCAGTGTTCAGTGTTCAGTGTTCAGTGTTCAGTGTTCAGTGTTCAGTGTTCAGTGTTCAGTGTTCAGTGTTCAGTGTTCAGTGTTCAGTGTTCAGTGTTCAGTGTTCAGTGTTCAGTG
>JAHEJT010000001.1:0-32611 GCA_024638765.1 Verrucomicrobiales bacterium | reverse complement strand
TTTGGAAAACGGTCGATGCATTCCGTGTCTGTCAAACGCTTTTCGATAACAACTAACGACTCCGCTTGAAAATGACATCTACCGATTACCTCATCATCGGCCAGGGTCTGGCGGGGACGGTGCTGGGGTGGCGTCTTCTCGAGAGGGGGGTGCCGGTGCAGATTCTGGATCGGGAGGAAGCGGCGACTTCTTCCAAGGTGGCGGCCGGCATCATGACGCCGATCACCGGGCAGAGGATGGCGAAGACGTGGAGGATCGAGACGCTCTGGCCGTGCGCGCGGGATTTTTACCGGCAACTCGAAGAGAGGCTGGGAGAGCGATTTTTTTTCGAGACCCCCATCGTGCGGATATTTTCGTGTCAGGCGGAGGTGGAAAAATGGGAAAAGAAGAAAGAGTGGGAGGGATTCGGGCAGTATGTGGCGCGCAGCGGGCAGGACCTGGGATTGGCGGACGGGATCACCGCGCCGCTTGGCGGGTTCGAAATGAAGAATTGCGGCTTCGTGGATGTGAAGCGCTTTCTCGGAGAGTCGCGCAACTGGTTCATGCGCGAGGGGATGTATAAAGCGGGGGAATTTGACGAAGAAAAAGTGCAGGCGGAGGCGGGGGGCGGCGCGCGTTACGGGGACTTGCGCGTGCGTGGGAAGATCATTTTATGCACGGGATTCGCCGCGCACGGGAGCCGGTTTTTCGACTGGGTGCCGTTCAAAGCGGCCAAAGGCGAGATTCTCGAGGTGGAGTTGGAAGGGATGGAAGAGGAGACCCGGATCTTGAACCGGGGCAACTGGCTGTTGCCGAGAGGGGGAGGATTGTTTCGGACGGGGACGACTTACGAATGGGAACATCTCGACACGGTGCCGACGCCGGCGGCGAGGCGGGAGATCGAGGGGCGTCTGCGCGGTATGACGGGGGCCGCCTATCGCGTGACGGGTCATGCGGCGGCCGTGCGACCGATCATCCGGGAGAGCCGGGTTTTGATGGGGCAGCATCCCGGGGCGGAGTGGCTGGGGTTTTTCAACGGGCTGGGATCCAAGGGAGTCTTGAATGCGCCGTATTTTGCGGACCAGCTGGCGGGGTTTCTGGTGGGGACGGGGGAGATCGAAGAGGAGGTGGATTTGCTCAAGAACATGTGAGCGGTGGATGCCTGCGGGCGAAGGTGAGGCTTCGCGGTTGAAGAAGCGGCGTCGATGCGGTATGAAGGGAGCGGTTCGCGGCCTGGGAGGCATCCGAGCCTGGGAGGCATCCGTTAGGCGGTGGTATTCAGTTCACATATCTTCCTGTTCTACTTCCTCGGGCTGGCGCTGGTGATTTATTACGCGTCCCCGCGTTTTCTGAAGCACTTGGTGCTGACGGTGTTGAGTTACGTGTTCTACGGGTGGTGGAATCCCTGGTACACGCTCCTGATGCTGGGATCGACGATCATCGATTACGCCTGCGGCAAGATGATCACGGCGCCGGGCGCATCCCCGGGACAACGAAAACGGGGCGTGACGATCTCGGTGATCTCCAACCTGACGATCCTGGCGTTCTTCAAGTACTTCTGGTTCTTCGCGACGAGCGCGAGCGAGTTATGGGCCAAGGCGGGGTTCGGCGAGTTCCAGCCGCCGAGTTCCCTTTACTTCCTATTGCCGGTGGGGATCTCGTTTTACACTTTTCAATCGATGAGTTACAGCATCGACCTTTACCGTGGGCACGCGAAGCCGGCGCGGTCGTTCATTGATTTCGCGTGTTACGTCTCGATGTTTCCGCAATTGGTGGCGGGGCCGATTGTCCGGTATGGGAGCGTTGCGGATCAGCTGGTCGACCGTCGTCACAGCCTGGAGGGTTTTGTCTACGGCATGACCCGGTTCAATTACGGGTTCGCCAAGAAGATCATCCTGGCAAATCCGATGGGCGCGATTGCGGATGCCTGTTTCGGGGCGGGAGAGGGAGTCTTGACCCCGTCGTTGGCATGGTTGGGGGTAATTGCCTACGCGTTTCAGATTTATTTCGATTTCTCCGGGTATTCCGACATGGCGATCGGGTTGGGGCGGATGTTCGGGTTTCGATTCCCGGAAAACTTCAATTCGCCATACAAATCAAAAAGCATCACCGAGTTCTGGCGGCGCTGGCATCTGTCGCTGTCGAGTTTTCTGCGCGATTACCTCTATATTCCGCTGGGTGGAAACCGGGTGGGTGTGAGACGCACATACGTGAACCTGATGGTGGTGATGCTCCTGGGCGGGCTCTGGCACGGGGCCCAGTGGACCTTCGTGGTGTGGGGCGGTATCCACGGCGGGATGCTGGCCCTGGAGCGCTTGATGGGGAAGGATTCCTTTTACGCGCGGTTACCGGATCCGGTGCGGATGGCGTTGACGTTTGTGATCGTGCTGATCACCTGGGTCTTCTTCCGGGCGGAAAATTTCGAGGTGGCGGCGGGGTATCTCGGGGCCATGTTCGGGTTGGGCGGGGGAGAGCCGGCCGGTGAGATATTGTCGGCATTCGTGCTGCGGCCGATCAACCTGGTTTACTTCGGGTTGTGCGCGCTCTGGGCCTGGGGATTGCCGCGCGCGGGAGATTACCTGGTGCGATTGACGGCCGGGAAAGTGATCGTGGGGCTCCTGTTGCTGGCGCTGGGGGTGATGATGATGTTCACCCAGGGATTCAATCCGTTTATTTATTTTCAGTTTTGAGTTAACCGCGAAACACGCGAAACACGCGAAATTACTTGGAAATAGGAAGTGTGGGAGTGGTGATCATTCTTGAGTGATGAGTGAGAAGATGAAGAACCCTTATGAGGGGCAGGTCGAGGAAGAGGCGGTGACCTTCGGGGCGCGGAGTGCGTGGTTCTTCGTCGCCCTGTTTCTGGTCCTGATAGCCTTGCCTCCGATCTGGCGCAACGCGGCGGAGTTCGCGAAAGGAGCCGAAGGCTGGGCGCCGGTACGGGAATTTTTCCGGTTTCCTTCGCCGGAGGCGGAGGCCTTGCTGGTGACAAAGAAGGAGCGGGATCCGTCGGTGGTCCGGGAGCGCCCGAATTTGCGGGACCAGATTCAGGCGTTCGAGGAGAAACTGGACGAGGACACGCCCTTCAGCGAAGCGCTGAGGCGCTGGACCCAGACTGCCCTCGTTAAATGGCGTCGCGAGGGAAACCGCAAGACCGTGATTGGCCGGGGTGGATGGCTCTTCTATCGTCCGGCCCTCGATTCGCTCACTGGGTACGGGCCGATGACGCGCGAACCGCGCTCGGTGGCTGACGATCCGACCTTGCCGCCCTGGGAGGGACCGCGGGATGTGATCCTGGAGTTCGGCGCGCAGCTGCGGGAATTCGGAGTGGAGTTGGTCCTGGTCCCGGTCCCCGTGAAGCCGATGATTTATTCCGAATGGCTCGGCGCGGGGAGCAGCGGGCATGGAGTGATCCGGCACCCGGATGCGGAGAGATTTTACACGGCATTGAGGGAAGATGGGATCGAGGTCCTTGACCTTGCGGATGCGTTTTACGGGATGAGGGAAGCCGGCAAAGGGGTGACGCCGCTCTTTCTGAAGCAGGACACGCATTGGACACCGAGGGGAGCACAAGTCGCGGCGGAGTTGGTGGCGGATTTTCTGCGTTCGAGGCCGTGGTTTGAGGGTCTGGCATCGGATCCCGGGCGCTTCGAGGTGCGCGAGGAGACGGTGGTGCATAGCGGCGACCTGGTAGGCAACCTCGATCTGGGTGAAGGGCAGGAATTCTTCCAAGGAGAGGAAGCGCGCGTGGAGAAAGTCATCGACAGGTCGACGGGTAAAGCGGTGCACCTCGAGGACAAGGATTCGCCGATCGTCTTACTGGGCGACAGCTTTACCAATATTTACCGGCAGGAGGATATGGAGTGGGGGACGGGGGCGGGGTTCGCGGAGCACCTGGCGCGGCAGTTGGGGATGACTCTGGATGTGATTGCTTTCAACGGGCAGGCGTCGACGGGGGTGCGCAAGGAACTGGCGACACGACGAGGTTCTGCGCGATTGATGCGGGAGAAAAAGAAAGCGGTCGTCTGGACGATTGCGGCGAGGGATTTAATGCTCGGTGAAACGGTGGCACGCGAGACGGGTGTCGAATGGAAACCGGTGGTCTTTAACGCGCTGGAGCCGGTGGAAGAGGCAGTCACCGGAGACAAGCTGGTTCTGGAAGGGGAGCTGACAATGAAGTCCCGGATACCGGACCCGCGGCAGACGACATACAAGGATGCGCTTTACGCGGCGGAGTACCGGGTGACGAAGGTGATCGATGGGTCATTGGAGGACGAGGTGGTGGTGGTGTATCATTGGGCGTTTAAAGATCGCAAAATGATAGAGTCCTCGCGGTATGGGCTCGGCGTTCGCAAACGGCTGGTGCTGGTGCCGTTCGGAGAGAAAAAGGAGCTGCAGGGAATCAATCGCAAGAACGACTCCGAACGTTTTGATTTGAAGGCGCCGGAGTTTTGGGCGGAAGAGGTGGGACCTGCGGATGGGGATTAGGTAATAGGTATCAGGGATCGGGGATCGGGCTGCCGACCACTGATGACTAATGACTGATTACTGATTACTTTACCCTAGCGAGTGCTCGCTCACGCTCGCACCTACATGGGCGTTCACGTGGGCGGCTCGCGTCTACTTCTGACAATTCGGGCACCAGCAGGTGGTGCGTTGCCGGAGGGACTCCCGGACCAGGGCGGTCCGGCAGCGCGGGCAGCGCCCGCCGTCCTGCCAACGGTGTTGGAAGAGCCAGCTTCTCGGGGGGCTACCCCAGGAAACGGGATCGGAATGATGGGTGTGCGAGGGATTGTCCTTTGCGGTTAAGCGCGGTTTTTCCGCGACGTGCAAAAGGGCGCCGCGGCTGACGTGCCGCGTGGATTTCCAGAGGTCGTTGATCCGGCCCGGGGAGAGATGGCCGGCGGGAGTTT
The DNA here is from genome assembly GCA_024638765.1 of Verrucomicrobiales bacterium. Taxonomy (GTDB): domain Bacteria; phylum Verrucomicrobiota; class Verrucomicrobiia; order Verrucomicrobiales; family DEV007; genus JAHEJT01. The sequence continues at coordinate 27,719 of JAHEJT010000001.1, read as the reverse complement.
GGGGTGGGATGCGGGAGTGCCAGAGGATTTCATCGGCCATCCAGTTTCCGATCCCGGGAAAGAAGGATTGCTCGAGGAGGAGCGCTTTCAGCGGGGTGCGGGCCCGCCGGGACAGGATTTCGGCGAGGCGTTTTTTTGAGAATTCCGGGGAAAGCATTTCCGGGGGGAGTTTCTGCCATTCCGGGGGCGGGCCGGATCCGAGGTGCAGTCGAAGTGCGCCGAACATGCGTGGATCCGAGAAAACGAGGCTGCGCTTCTGCTGGTGCAGGACGAAGTGTTCGTGTTTGCCGGGGTGATGGCGCGCGGCCGCGGTGGAGAGTTTTCCCGTCATGCCGAGATGGACGGTGAGCCAGGCAGTCTCCCCGAATTGGAAAAGGAGTTGTTTGCCGTGTGCGCGCGACGAAATGAAGGGATTGCCCTCCAGCGCTTTGAGGAGGAGTCGCGGCTGTCTGATTTCGCGGAAGACGCGGGTGCGCGGGTGGAGGGAGAGTGCGAGGATTTTCTGCTTCAAGCCGGGGTTCCACTGTTTGCGGCTCCAGGCGACTTCGGCGAGTTCGGGCACTTTTTCTGAGAAGGGTGTTCTGATTACTCGTAAGAGGTACTCGCTCACGCTCGCACCTGCCTCGCACCTACAGATGCGCGAAGCAGTCAGGCGGCTTTTTCCCGGTCCTCGGCCGGGGGTGGTGGGGTGGGAGATTTGCGAGTCTGGAATTTCTTGAGAAGGGCGGGGTATTCCTGATTTTCCGGGTCCGCTGCGATGGCTTTCCTGATGAATTCGATGGCCTGGCTCTTATTTCCGAGGTGGAAATAGGTTTGGGCGATGTGATCGTAGACCACGGGGTCGGGTTGCTCTTCTTCCTGGCTGATGAGAGTCTCGGCGCGGAGAAGATGATCGATGGCTTCGCGGTAATTTTTCTTTTTGAAATGAAACCACCCGAGACTGTCGAGGTAAGCCCCGGTGTCGGGTCGTAGTTGATTGGCCTTGAGAATCATTTCGCCTGCTTCGTCGATGTGGATATCCTGTTCCAGCCACATGTACCCGAGGTAGTTGTAAGACTTGGCGGCGAGTTCCGGCACGTCCTCGGGCACGAGGCTGATGGATTTCCGGAAAAGTTCTGTGGCGCGGTCGTATTGTTTGTCGCGCTCGAGGGAGGCGGCGAATTGGAAGTAGAAGGCTTCATCCAAGGGCGAATCATCGGCTTCGCCCACGAGACGGATGGTATCCTCGAAGGTGGAGACGGCGCGGCGATATTGCTTATCAAAGGCGTAGGCGAACGCGAGGAGGCGACTGAGATCGGGAGACTCATTGTAATGGAAGCGCGCCCGCTCCAGAAGATCGACAGCTTCCTGGAATTGCTGAGAGTTAAGCATGAGGCGTGCGGCGTAGAAGTAATCTGAGATGGAACCTCTACTGATCCGCAAGGCTTGCTCGTAATGGCTGATGGCTTTCTCGTAGTCCTCCTTCTCTTCGTAAAATTTTGCCAGGAACTTATGGGTTTCAGGCCGTTCGGGATGGATCTCGACGAGTTCAGTGAGGATAGCGACGACTTCTTCGTCGGCTTCCTCGAGCATGTGGATGCGTGCAAGTTTTTCGCGGGGTGTGATGCAACGGGGATCGCGCAGGATAATTTCCCGATAGATCTCCACCGCGCGTGGATGCTGACTGGAGGCGTGGAAAAAGTCGGCGACGGCTTCGGAGATCCGTGAATTCTCCGGAGCGAGGGAGTAGGCTTTATCGTAGATTTCGTTTACGCGCGGAATTTCACCGGTGGCGGGATCCGGCAGCGGCCAGACGTGTTGGGCGATACGGCCCATCCCCAGCCAGTAACGGGGGTTCTTGGTGGATTTTTCGAGGGCCTCATTGAGGGCGGTTTCCGCGGCATCCGTCTCGCCGGCGACGACGAGGGTTTTGATGCGATGTTCGATGAGGGTGGTGTTCAGCGGGAATTTCCTGAGGCCCTCATCGATCACGCGGCGGGCCGCGGCGCGGTTCTTCGGGGTATCTTCGAGAAAGGTGGTGATGTAATCAGAGAGCGAGAGATAGCTTTCGATCGATTCGGGATTCTCATCGAGTGACTTCCGGAGAATGGCGCGACCCCGTTCTTCGTCGCCGTCCTGGGCGGCGAGGAAAGCGGCGCGATGGGAGAGCTTGACTGCCGAGGGATCGTTCTCAAGGACCTTGAGATAATACTTGAGCGCGCCGTCGAAGTCGCCCTGGGACTCTTTGAGCAAGCCGAGATAATATTTGGCGAGGGCGATGCCGCGCATCTTGCCCGGCTCCTTGATCTGCAATTCTTTTCCCGGGGGGAAGTAACGGTCCAGGTAAACTTCGGCGTAATCCTGGGCAGAGGAAACGGAATCGGAAGCGGCGGCCCGGCCGGGAAAAACGAGAGTGGCCGCAAGAAGGGTGCAGAGCACCGGGAGGGGGGCAAGGCGGAGGCGCCGGGGGGCGGGTCGAGAGAAGCGCCGGGAGGGACGACGGCCGGCCGGAATTCGGCGCGAGGCGGGCAAGACCCCTGGGAACCTCGCTGTGCCGACGGACATGGACTTAATTTACCAATCTACGATTTGTAACGCAAACGCTTCTTGTGGCGATTCGCCCTCATGCGCTTGCGACGCTTGTGCTTGTTAATCTTGGTCTTTCTTCTCTTCTTAATTGACCCCATGGGATGTCCTTTTCCGTATTGATGTTGCGCGTGTCCTCCCAGATTGGAGGCTTTCTCGCGAGTCGGTCCGTCAGTAAATCAGTTTGTTGAGGGGAAATTCAATAATACCCTCGGCTCCGAGTTCCTTGAGCTGGGGGATAATTTCACGGACTTCACTTTCATCCATGACTGTCTCTACGGCCACCCAATCGCTCTCCCAGAGGGAGGATATGGTGGGTTGGCGGAGGGAAGGTAAAGACTCCAAGAGATTTTTCAATAGATTTTTGGGGACATTCATTTTGAGGGCGACCTTATCCCGTGCCGCGAGCGCCCCCTCGAGGAGGGTGGTGATGCGCCGGATCTTCCGTCGTTTCCAGTCCGAGGCCCAGCTGTCCGGGTTGGCGATGAACTGGGGGTAGGATTCCATCAGGGTGTCGACGATGCGGAGTTTATTGGCCCGGAGGGAGGATCCGGTCTCAGTGATATCGACGATGGCATCCACGAGATCGGGGACTTTGACCTCAGTGGCGCCCCAGCTGAACTCGACCTCGGCATCGACGCCCTGGCTCTCGAGGTATTTCCTGGTGAGGCCGACGGCTTCGGTGGCAATGCGTTTGCCCCGGAGCTGCTTGACGCTTTGCACGGGAGAATCTTCGGGAACCACGAGGACCCAGCGGGTGGGGTTGGAGCTGGCGCGGCTGTAAGGGAGATCGCAGACGACCTCGACGACGGCCCCGTTTTCCGCGATCCAGTCTTTTCCTGTGATCCCGCAGTCGAGGAACCCGTGGTCCACATATCGTCCGATCTCCTGCGCCCGGATGATACGCAGTTCCAGTTCGGGGTCGTCGGAGGAGGGGCGGTAAGAACGTTCCGCGCCGTAGATATTGAAGCCGGCCTTCTCGAAGAGATCCAGGGTGGGCTCTTGCAGGCTTCCCTTGGGAAGACCGAGTTTCAATTTTTCCGGGCTGGCGGACATGGGCGGGGAGGTTCCCGGTTCAGGGTTCAGGGTTGCGGCGGCCGTGGCGGGATGTTGTCTGCGGGGCGGCTTTGATGGGAGGGGGGGTTTTAGCGTGCGACGGCTTCTCTGGCGATGAAAAACACGGCTAATCCCCGTGCTTTTGACGGTTTCTCACTTGAATCCGGGGTCAGTTTCCCTTAGCTCTGCATTTCTTCCAATCCACCTCGTGCTGTTCCAGGGCGGACACTATTCGCTAAAGGGGGCAGGAATTCAAACGCGATACACCAATGACGACCGAAGCTGCAGCCAAAGAGACGACCGGAGCCCTGGACACAGAAGTTTTGAGCCTGGCGGCGCGGGATGCGCGTGGACTGGCGATCGACGCGGTGGCGGCCTGCAACTCGGGGCATCTCGGATTGCCGCTGGGGGCGGCCGAGGTGGGTGCGGTGCTGTTTGGGCATTCGCTGCAGTTTAATCCCCGGGCGCCGCACTGGATCAATCGCGACCGTTTCATTCTCTCGGCGGGGCACGGCAGCATGTTTCTTTACGGCTGGCTGCATCTCGCGGGATTCGACCTCTCCATGGAGGAAATTCGTAATTTCCGGCAACTGCACAGCATCACGCCGGGGCACCCGGAATTCGGAGAGACTCCCGGCGTGGAGGCGACGTCCGGTCCGTTGGGCCAGGGTGTGGGCAATGCGGTGGGCTATGCGGTTTCCGCCAAGATGGCGATGGCAAAATTCAATACCCCTGCGCATGAGATTCTCGATTACCACGTGGTGGCGCTTGCGGGAGACGGTTGCATGCAGGAAGGAGTAACGGCGGAAGCGGCGGCGTTCGCAGCGCACAACGGTTTGGACAACCTGATCCTGGTTTACGATTCCAACGACGTCACGCTGGATGCCATGGCAGTGATGACTCAAAGCGAGGACACCGCGATGCGCTTCAAGGCCTACGGCTACGATGTGACCACCGTCGATGGGCACGACATGGGGGCCTTTCAGAAAGCCTTCGAAGAGGCCAAGGCCGCAGACAATGGGAAGCCCAAGCTGATTATTGCGCGGACGGAGATCGCAAGAGGCATTCCCGAGGTTGCGGGGACTGCCAAGGGACACGGCGAGGGCGGCGCCAAGTTCGCGGATGAGGCCCGCAAAGGCCTGGGCCTTCCGGCAGATGAAAAGTTTTTTGTGGCCCCCGAGGTGCGCGCCTATTTCGAGAAGCACGGGGAACAGCTGGCGACGCAATACCAAGCCTGGGAAAAGAAATACGATGCCTGGCGCAACGCCAATCCCGAGCTCGCCGAGCTCCTGGCGACGGCCCTCGCCAAGTCGGTTCCATCCGATCTCATGGAGAGTATCCCTGAATTTCCAGAGGATCACGCGGACGCCACGCGCGGGTCCGGGGGCGTGGTAATGCAGTCGGTGGCCGAGAAAATGCCGATGCTCTTTACGGGGAGCGCCGATCTTTTCGGATCGACGAAAAATTACATCAAATCCAGCGACGATTTCAACCGGGACAATCCCTCGGGCCGCAACCTGTGGTTCGGGATCCGGGAGCACGCCATGGGAGCAATTTGTAACGGGGCGGCTTACGACGGAATCATGCGGCCCTCGGGGGCGACCTTTACGGTGTTTGCCGATTACATGCGCCCATCGATCCGGCTGGCGGCACTGGCGCACTTGCCGGTGCTCTACATTTTCACACACGATTCCGTGGGCGTGGGTGAAGACGGACCCACGCACCAGCCGGTGGAAACCTGCAGCGGATTGCGGGTGATCCCGGGGCTCGATGTGATTCGACCTGGGGACGCGGAAGAGGTTGCGGGCGCGTTCGCGGCAGCGTTGCAGAAGACCGACGGACCCACGGCGCTGCTGTTGACGCGTCAGAAAATTCCGCTGCAGAACGGGATCCCGGTCAAGACGCGAAGGGAAGGCGTCTATCGCGGCGCGTATATTGCGCGTAAGGAAACGGCCGATCTTGAAGTGGTTCTCCTGGCGACGGGGAGTGAATTACAGCTCGCCTTGGCGGCGGCGGAAAAAATCGGGGCGGGAGCCCGGGTTGTTTCGATGCCTTGCTTTGAGCGATTCGACCGGCAGCCGGCGGAATACATCGAGGAAGTGCTGCCGGCGGCGTGCCGGAAGCGGGTGGCGATCGAAGCCGGCGTCCCGGGATTGTGGAGCAAGTACGTGGGGCTGGACGGCAGGGTGGTGGGGATCGACCGGTTCGGGTTGAGCGCGCCCGGGGGGACGGCGATGGAAGAGCTGGGAATCACCAGCGAGGCGGTGGTGCGGGCGGCCGGGGAGCTTTGAGAATTCCGGGAGTGGGTTTTGCCCCGGGGGGGCCGATGCGGCGGCATCGGGGGGAAAAATTCGGGGGAAAAGTGATTATTTCGGGAGAATTACTTGCCCTCCGCTAAAGTCGACTTATCATATCGGGAATTAGGAGAATTACCTTTTTCTTTCGGAAAGCGGTTTTTCCGGGATGGATTCATGAGTCAGGACACGCAGTCACCAGCAGAAGCGTCCGCCGCCGCGGTGGGGGATGCCTCCATCATCGCTCCCGGCAGCGGGGGGGCGGAGGAGATGCGGGTAGTCGGGGAGCGCCTTCAGATCGACCTCAAGGAGGCCTCGGCGGCATTGGAGGTGGAGTCCGCCGAGGAGCGGGTGGCCTGGGCGCTGGACCGGTTCAAATCGCGGTTGATTTTGACTTCGAGTTTCGGCGCGCAGTCGGCGGTTTCGCTGCACCTGATGACGCGTCAGTGGCCGGAGGTTCCGGTGGTGCTGGTGGATACGGGCTATCTCTTTCCGGAGACCTACACGTTTATCGATCAGCTCGTGGAAAAGCTTTCGCTGAATCTTCACGTCTACCGTTCCAGGCTGAGCCCGGCGTGGCAGGAAGCCCGTTACGGAAAACTGTGGGAGCAGGGGGTCGAAGGAATAGAGCACTATAACCGGATCAACAAGGTCGAGCCCATGAACCGGGCGCTCGACGAACTGGGCGCGGATGTATGGGCGACGGGCCTGCGCCGCAGTCAGAGTCGCACGCGACAGCTTCTGCCTGTGCTCGCGGTCGCATCCGGCCGGTTAAAGCTCCATCCGATTATTGATTGGTCGGACAAGGAACTCTACGAATATCTCACCAGGCACGATCTCCCTTACCACCCTCTCTGGGAGCAGGGCTACGTTTCGATTGGCGACTGGCACACGACGCACAAGCTTGAGGAAGGAATGACGGAAGAGGAGACGCGGTTCTTTGGATTGAAGCGTGAGTGCGGGCTTCATGACGACGTGGACTATGTGATTTAACCCGGCCCACGGGGCGGTGTGAACTCCGGATCGGCCCCACGTCCACGATGCTTTCCCAGGTTGCAATGGCGCACAGCGAACACATATATCCCGAGTTTGAGCGCATGCTCGGGCGGGAGGAAAAGGAAAGATTTCTCAACCAGCGTGGCTTCGTATTCTGGCTTTACGGGCTTTCGGGGTCCGGCAAAAGCACCCTGGCGAACGCCCTGGAGAGGCGGCTTCACGAAGACGGAGTTTTCACCCAGATCCTCGACGGCGACAATATTCGCTCCGGACTTAACGCGGATCTGGGGTTCAGCGACGAGGATCGGCTGGAGAACATCCGCCGGATCGCGGAGGTGGCAAAGCTTTTCATGAATGCGGGCGTGGTGACGATCACCTCGTTTATCACGCCGACCCGGGAGTTGCGTGACATGGCCCGTGAGATTATAGGATCGCAGCATATCCGGGAGATCTACGTGCGTTGTCCGTTCGAGAAGTGCGCCGAGAGGGATGTTAAAGGTCTCTACGCCAAGGCGGCTTCCGGAGAGGTAAAGCAGTTCACCGGGAAAGACTCCTCCTTCGAAGAACCGGAGAGTCCCGATCTGGTAATCGATACCGGGAACGAGAGTATCGACGAGTCGTGCCGCCGGCTTTACGAAGCGGTGATTCCATTTCTTCGCAAGTGAATTCCTTCAAAGGTCGAAGCAATGCTTTCTTACAAAGTCAATCATCTCAAGCAGCTCGAAGCCGAAGCCATATACGTGCTTCGCGAAACCGCGGCACAATTCGAGCATCCGGCTCTTTTATTTTCCGGGGGCAAAGATTCGATTTTGATGGCGCACCTCGCACGTAAGGCCTTTCACCCGGCGAAACTTCCCTTCCCTCTCTTGCACGTGGACACCGGGCATAATTTTCCCGAGACGCTGGATTACCGGGACCGGTATGTGCAGGAGGCGGGCGCCCGTTTGATCGTGGGTCTGGTGCAGGACTCCATCGACAAGGGTCGTGTCACGGAGGAATCGGGAGCCAATGCCAGCCGCAACGCGTTGCAGACGGTGACCTTGCTGGATGCGATTGAAGAACACGGTTTTGACGCCTGTTTGGGGGGAGGGCGTCGTGACGAGGAAAAAGCGCGCGCCAAGGAGCGGTTTTTCTCGCATCGCAATGATTTTGGCGAATGGGATCCGAAGAATCAGCGTCCCGAGTTGTGGAATATCTTCAACGGGCGCAGGCAACACGGGGAGCATTTCCGGGTATTTCCGTTGAGCAACTGGACGGAGATGGATGTATGGCAGTACATCAAGCTCGAGGAGATTGAGTTACCGAGTCTCTATTTCGCGCACCGGAGGCGGGTGCTGGCGCGTGGGAACACCTTGCTGGCGGAGTCCGAGCACGTGGAAGCGGGTGAAGGAGAGGAGGCCGAGGAGAAAACGGTGCGGTTCCGGACAATTGGCGACATGACCTGTACGGGTGCGGTGGAATCCGGCGCCGACAACGTGGAAAAGATCATCCAGGAAGTGGCGGCGGCGCGGCAGACCGAGCGCGGGACGCGGGCGGACGACCGGCGCTCCGAGACTGCGATGGAGGATCGGAAGAAGGAAGGATACTTCTAGGGCGGCTGCGCCGCCGAAGATGGAAGATGGAAGATGGGAGATGTGGAGGATTGCGTCAAAAAAACTAATAGCCTTAGGAAGAATAGTCAGATGAAATTCGAAGATTTGGATGCCTGGAAAGAAGCGCGCGTCCTGGTGCGTGAGATTTATGAGGTATCGAAGGATGGACCGCTTTCGAAAGATTTTGGATTAAGAGATCAAATTCGCCGTGCGGCAGTCTCGGTTATGTCCAACCTCGCGGAAGGATTCGAGCGTTTCGGCAAAGCGGAAAAGAGACAGTTTTATAATGTGGCAAGGGCATCTTCGGGCGAAGTGCGTTCTCTGACGTATGTCCTTTTAGATGCCGGTTCCATCAGAGAGGACGAATTCAAGAGCTTGCAGGACAAGACCATCAGAGTCGGGAAACTTGTGACCGGATTGCACAAGACAGTCGAGTAGCCCTCCCAATAATCAGCTACCATCAATTCCCCGTCTCCCATCTCCGGACTTCCAACTTTACTGCCATTAGACGGCCCGCCGTTATGAACTCTCCCCAATCTTCCATCTCCGATCTTCCATCTTCGCCGTCGCACGATGGCTATCTCGACATGGACTTGCTGCGGTTTACGACTGCGGGGAGTGTCGACGACGGCAAGAGCACGCTGATCGGGCGACTCCTGTATGACAGCAAGAATATTTTTGAAGATCAACTGGAGGCGGTGGAAGTATCGAGCCGTAAACGCGGGGATGAGAATGTAAATCTCGCATTGCTCACGGACGGCTTGCGGGCGGAGCGTGAGCAGGGGATCACCATCGACGTGGCTTACCGGTATTTTGCGACGCCGCGGCGGAAATTCATTATCGCGGATACGCCGGGCCATATCCAGTACACGCGCAACATGGTGACCGGAGCGTCCACGGCCAACCTCGCGATCATCCTGGTGGACGCGCGCAAGGGAGTCATCGAGCAGACCTGCCGCCATGCTTTCATCGCGAACCTGCTGCGAATCCAGCACGTGGTGGTGGCGGTCAACAAGATGGACCTCGTGGATTACAATCAGGAATCTTATGACGAAATCGTGCGGAGTTTTTCGGATTTTGCTTCCCGGCTCGACAACATCGTCGAGGTGACCTTCATCCCGATCAGCGCGTTGCGAGGCGATAACGTCGTGGAGAAATCGGAGAATATGCCGTGGTTCGAGGGGCCGCCGCTGCTTTACCACCTGGAGACAGTTTACCTGGGCTCCGATGACAACCACGTCGATGCCCGCTTCCCGGTACAGTGGGTGATCAGGCCGCAATCGGACCGCTTTCACGATTTTCGCGGATACGCGGGCCGGGTCGCGGGCGGTGTCTTCAAGCCCGGGGACGAGGTGATGGTCTTGCCCTCGGGATTCTCTTCCCGCATCCGGAGCATCGAGACTTACGAGGGCGCCGTGGAGGAAGCATTCAGCCCGCTGTCGGTGGCGGTGACCTTGGAAGACGAGATCGACATCAGCCGCGGGGATATGATCGTGAAGCCCAATAATCCGCCGAAGAGCGGCCAGGATATCGAGGCCATGATCTGCTGGTTTTCAGAGCGCAAGATGGCGCCCCGTGGAAAGTACATCCTGCGTCACACCACCAAGGAGGTAAAAGCCATCGTAAAGGAGGTAAGATACAAGGTGAACATCAATACCCTTCACAAGATTGAGGACGATCTCGAATTCACCCTCAATGATATCGGCCGGATTGCGCTGCGGACCTCGTCGGCATTGTTCTACGATTCTTACCGGCGAAATCGCAATACCGGGAGTTTCGTGCTCATTGACGAGCAGGCCAACGAAACGGTAGCGGCGGGGATGATTGTGTGAGCCGGCTTTGCCGGCGAAGATGGAAGATGGAAGATAGGGCAGAGCTTTACCGGAATCTCCATCTGCAATCTGCTATCTCCGATCTTCGGCGCCGAAGGCGCCTCTCTTGGCGTCAGCGCTGAAAAATGCTGGGGTCCGCGTTCGGATTCCAGTAGCCGTTCTGTGCTTCGGGGCCGAACCATCCGATCTTATGTTTGGTATTGTCGCCGCCGTAGAAATTTTTGCCGCGTGATTCGCTGGGGGATTCGCTGGTGACGTGGCCGTCGCACCAGGCGACATTGGCCTTGCCCCGGTGGCGAAAGTGCACGCTGGGGCTGAGGCGGCCCCGCGGGTTGCCGTCGCGTCCGACCCAGCGGTAAGGCTCGCAGTAAGGATATTCCTGGAGGCCGTCGGCCCGGGGGAAAGCGGTATCGGTAAACATGACCGTCCGGGCGGGATGGTTGATGTTGAGGAGGAGATTGGGTTCAAAGAAGCGCCCGGGTTTTCCTCCGACGTAAGCGGCATTGTACCCATATCCGCCGGTGCCCTCTTCGAAGCTGTCGTTGCCTTTGAGGTAACGGACGAAGGTGGGGCACATCTTGACGCGTCCGTCTTCCCCGAGGTAAGGACCGAGGAATCCCCCGCCGGGATTGAAGGGTGCAGACGTCGCGGACCGTTGTCCGTGCCATCGGACGAGGTTGCGTCGCTCCTGTGCGGGTGCGTACCGGCCATTGTTATCTGCTGCGTAGGCGTGATTGGCGGCGACCAGCTGGCGCATCTGCACCATGCAGCGATTGCCCTTGGCGCTCTCGCGCACCAGGGGGTAAATCCCGAGACTGACGCTCAGGAGCACCGCAGCGACTGCCCCGCTGAGCAGCAACTCCAACACGGTGAAACCTTGGGAGGGTCTCGCGGCCGTCCCGAAGTAAAGAAGGCGCTGTCTGCTTGGTCGGAACATGCTGGAACTTTCACGGGGCATAGCGAAATTCAGGGGGAGGAAACGCGCAGGCGCGCAAATCGAGAGGTGACGTCGTCGAGAGTCATCGAACCGGTGACCGTCGTCGAAAGCCGGCTTCCGGAAATGCTTTCCTCGACAGAAATTGCTCCCGGATTGCCGAAGGCGGTCATGGGGCCTCCACCCGTGGCACGGGCGATTTCCTCCCAGAAAGTCAAATTACTGGAGACGTCAATGTGAATGATCGCGTCTTTGGCGATCCCGGAGCGGAGCATAGAAAAACTGAAAGAACCTGCCGTCAAATTGACGGTAGCAAAGTGAGAAGGCGGAGTAAAATGTTTGGGATCGGAGTCGAGCGCGTATTCGATGTCGTTGGGAAGGCCGTCGTGGTCGGGGTCCGCTTTCGATCCGCTGACGGCGGGGTTGCTGCGTTCTCCGGGAGAGAAATGCGTCGATTGCCAGCCGCCGAAGGTGAGACCGAGGACGCCCACGGCGTCGAGGTCGAATCCGCCGGAGAAATCGGTCGGATCGGGGTCATAGATTGGGCGGTTTTCGCTATCCAGAGAGGAGCCGTCGCCCGGAATATCGACGATGCGGACATGACTTGCGCTGGCCAATCCGAGTTCCTGCAGATCGAACGGCGTCCCGAAACCGAGCCGGTATTTTCCTGCGAGACCGTCGACGTCGGTGGTGTCGACGCTGCCCCCGAGAAACGGCACCGGGTTCGGCGTAAGTGATGCGTTTGGGAAGCGCAAGAAATCGACACCGTTTGAGGAAACTTCGACATAGGCGAATTCGAGAAACATGTCGTTGAAAGCGTTCTCGAATACGGCGAAATCATCTCCTGGCCCATCGACGATGGGGTTTGGGAACGTCATTGTTATTGTCCCGCCGTCGCCGAGACTGACGACTTCGAGGATTTCCTGTTCCGGATCGCTTCCGGTCCCGGCCGCGCCGATGGCTTCCCCCGGGGTCATGAATTCGAGAATAACATTCGGGCCGGGCTGGTAATTCACGAAGCCGTCGGCCCAGAAGAGGATGCGGGGATCATCGTGAGCCACCGCCGGCGAACCGGCTTGGCCGGCAGGTGGAGGGTAGGGGCCCGCCGGCGCGGTTTCCGTGGCGGCTTGGAGAAGGGTGGCGGCGCCGAGCGCGATGGTGGTTGCACGCCGGTGATCATGCCGCGGCCGGCGAGTCGGGTGGAGGGTCATGATGAGAAACCCCAGAAGAGAGAGAAATGCGGCGGATGGTTCGGGGATTTGGCTGAAAGTCGAAATGTTGTTGGCGAAATCCGTGGACACGCCAAAGAGAGAAGTGCCGTCGTGCGCGATGGGACCGAAGAAGCCCAACCCGGGACCCGGTGCACCGGGCACGGGGGTTTGCAGGCCGATGACTGGATCGAGCAAGGTAAGTCCGCCGGATGCGTGACGGAAGATTCCCTTTGCGGACACGAATTCGAAGTGAGAGTTGCCGGGTGTCGAGGCAAAGGGGGTGACCGAGGAAAGAATGATCGGGCTACCGGTCGCAGCCGCCGCGATCTGTGAGGGGGTGAACTGGAAGACTTCGCTCTCTCCGAAACCACTGCCTCCGTAATAGAGATTGCCGTCGGCATCGAACTCGATTGGGCCGGAGAAGTCGTTGGTGCTGACGATAATTCTTACATCGCCGGTGAGCAGGTTTAGGGCGCCGAGCTGGTTCTTTCCGCTGAAGGACTCCGAGTTGGCGGAGATAAAAGCATCACCCGCGGGAGAGAATACCAGATCGTAAATGTTCGGCACCGCGGCATGTAAGGTCGGATCGGATCCATTGAGCATCACGGAGCGGATCGATCCGCTGGAGCTTTCACCGAAATAGACACGTCCGTTCTGCACGGTAACGAAGGCGCCAAACGGGGATCCGACATACTCAAAGATCTCTGAGCGATCGGCGAACCCGCTGGATGCGGTGCGTTTGATCAGTCGCGTGGGAACCGTGCCTGCGGCGCCATCTCGTTCGAGGTAATAGAGATTGCCGGCGGCATCGAAATCGACGCCCTCCATGAGAAAACCGGCCGTATTGGTGAAAACGGTGGTGGCGCCGCATACGGGACGGCCGAGGACAAGCACAAGGGTGATCGCAATGACGACGCCATAGAGCGAGGTCCATCGGCGATGACGTTGAGCAGCGAATTGGCGATCTCTCATACTTCTTTGTTGCGAAGAAGGGTGCATGCGTCATCCCGGTTTCACGGGTGCGCAGTTGCAATGAGAACAAATCGGCGAAGTATTCTGACTCCTGGCTTCGGGCCTTCTTCCCACCTTCACTGGCGGGCCGCCAGAGGCTGATGCGCCTGCGGCGCGGTCAACCGGGTAGCGATCCGGCAATTGGCGTTTGGGCGAACCGGGTGAGGGTCCGCTTCAGGGAAGTTGTATCCAGATACAGCAGCGCGACTGCTCCGGGTTTGCACCGGATTCCATGCGCCGATCGGTCATGTTGGTTGGGTATCGGGTATCGGGTATCGGGTATTGCCGGGATTTTGTTACGCTCAGCAGGTTTGGGCATGAGGCCGGTTGTGTCAAGGGGGAGAAAGTAGCACAGGCTTCCAGCCTGTGAGCTGTTAAAACACAGGCTGGAAGCCTGTGCTACTTCACAGAAGCTTCTGTGGGCCCGCCGCCACAGGCGGCTCATCCGGCTCGGAGGCGATTGAGGAAGACTTTGACGGCGCTCTTCATGCGAGTGAGGACGTAATAGACGGTCTGGCTGCGCAGGCGGACCAGCTCGGCGCCGACGATCCTCGGCACAAAATCGCTGGGGACATCGAGGATTTCCTGGGGCGTGACCCCATTGAGACCCTTGCAGAGGATGGATGTCATTGCCTTAGTCAGCGTCTGCACCTTCGGTCCGAGCGATACGTTGAAGTGGCATTTGTTCTCGTCATCGACGTTGAGAAAGATGCCCACGGTATCCGTGCACTCCTCATCCTTGCGGACGTCTTCGATATCGTATTTCCCGCCCTCGGCGGGTTCGCATTTCCCGGCGTTCTCCGCATAAGAAATGAGCACCCCCCGCTTCTCGTCATCGGGCAAGTGTTCGAGGAGAGCGACAATCTCGTTGAGCTGGCCGGGGTAGGGCACTTCGTGGGAGGTACCAGTTATTGGTTATCAGTTATCAGGAGCCTGTGGAATGGAGTTCCTGGCCGGACGTTTCGTTGCTGAAGCCTGATAACTATTAACTGACAACTGATAACTCCATTGAGAAAAATGTCTCAGACATTTTTCTCTATGGGATTCCCCACCATGTTGCCCCATTCGGTCCAGCTGCCGTCGTAATTACGGACGTGGGAATAGCCCAGGAGACGGGTGAGGACGAACCAGGTATGGCTGGAACGCTCCCCGATGCGACAATAAACGATTACATCGTCGTCTTCGCCCAGGCCGAGTTCGTCCGCGTAAATGGCTCTCAGATCGGCGGCGGACTTAAAGGTGCCGTCTTCGTTGGCGGCGCGCGCCCAGGGACAATGGCGGGCGCCGGGAATGTGCCCCCCGCGAAGGACCCCTTCCTGCGGGTATTCCGGCATGTGGGTGACTTCCCCCTTGAATTCGCCCGGAGAACGCACGTCGACGAGCGGTTTGCTTCCCTTACAGTGCGCCAGTGTCTGCGCCTGGAAGGCGCGAATGGTTGCATCGTCGCGTTCCGCCGGCACTGGATAATCCGCGGGATCGGGTTTGGGAATCTTCTTGCTGAGTTCTTTATTTTCGGCAACCCATTTATCGCGTCCGCCGTCCATGACCTTGGCGTTGGTATGGCTGAAGAGTTGGAAGACCCAGTAAGCGTAACAAGCCCACCAGTTCGATTTATCGCCATAAAAGATCACCGTGGTGTCCGGGGAAATTCCGTTGCGGCGGCACATCGCGGCGAAGCCTTCGGGATCGACGTAATCGCGGACAGTCTGATCGTTGAGATCGCGACGCCAGTCGATGTGGACGGCGTTCGGGACGTGACCGGTATCGTAAAGAAGGACGTCCTCGTTGCTCTCGACGATGCGGATTTTGGGGTCGTCGAGGTGTTCGGCGACCCAGTCGGTCGTGACGAGGGCATCCGGGGATGCGTATTCGGAAAATTTATCGCTCATGGTGGTGGCTCCTCCCTGTTGGTGGATACGAATGGTGGATCAGGGGGATAATATCAATGTAGAGAGAAAGGGAAGTGGAGTCTAGGGGAACTGGTGTTCGGTGTTCGGGAGGGAGTGTTCGGTGTTCAGTGTTCAGGCCCCTGAAGATGAGTCAGATGTTCGATCTTGGCCCATTATCTCAGCTTCCCGCCAGATCGGCATCATTCTGCTCTCGAATTCATCGCGTCTTTGGCAAGTGCACTTCTGAAACCTGAACGCTGAACACCGAACACTGAAACCTCCCTCAGGCCAAGCCGCTGCGTTCAAGGAGGGCGCTGATGTCGGGGTCGCGGCCCATGAAGTCCCGGAAGAGGACGGCGGCGTCCTCGGCATTTCCGCGGCTGAGGATTTTTTCCCGGAACTCTTTGCCGACCGCCGGGTTGAGGACGCCCTCTTTCCTGAAGCGCATAAAGGCGTCGGCATCGAGGACTTCAGCCCATTTGTAGGAGTAATAGCCGGCGGCGTATCCGGTGGGACTGGAAAAGAGGTGCGTAAACCGGCGCGCCATGGTGGGGGGCTTGGTCTTCAAGGGTGCGAGATAGCCCTCGAGGATTTCGTCGACGGCGTCGTCGAGGTCGCGATCTTTGTATTCGAGGTATTTGATGTGGAGTTCCAAGTCCATTTTCGAAAAAGCCAGCTGCCGCATGGTGGTGGTGGCGGACATGTAATTGCGGGCGGCGATCATTTTATCAAAGAGATCGTCCGGAATCGGTTCGTCGGTTTTGTAATGGCGGGCGAAGATGTCGAGGGTTTCACGTTCCCAGCAGAAATTCTCCATGATCTGTGAGGGCAGCTCCACGAAATCCCAGACGACGTTGACGCCGTTGAGGGACTTGTATTGGACGTTGCCGAGCAGGTGATGCAGCAGGTGGCCGAATTCGTGAAAGACGGTCTCGACCTCGTAATGAGTGAGTAAGGCGGGTTTATCGCCGGCGGAGGGCGTGAGATTTCCGCAGATCAATCCGAGGTGCGGCCTGCGATGGGCGTCGTCCTCCGGAGGGAGGCCCGTCTTGAGGTAATTCATCCAGGCGCCGCTGCGTTTACTCTCGCGCGGGTGCCAGTCGGCGTAAAAAGAGCCCAGGTGATCGCCTTCGACGTCGTGGATTTCGAAGAATTTGACCTCGGGATGCCAGACTTCGACCGCGGAGCTTGAGGCAGCGCGGCCGTCGGCCGCGGATCGGGAATCGGTCGCAGGCGAGCCTCCTTCGCCGAGGCTACGGCGCCCAGGGACGCCTGCGTGACATTCAGGGATACGGCATTCGCTGTCGACGTGGAGGATGCGGATGTGGAAGATTTTCTCCGCGATGGCGAACATGCCGTCGAGGACGCGGTCGATGGAGAAATAGGGACGCAGGTCTTCGTCGTCGAAGTCGAAGAGTTCTTTGCGGCGTTGTTCCGCCCAGTAAGCGGTCTCCCAGGGCTCCAGGTCCGGGCCGGACTGGCTGATGGCGGCTTTGCCGCCGGTTTTTTCCGCCTTATAAATCTGCAACTCTTCGGTTTCGCGGTGGAAGGCGTCCTGGATGCGGGTGTGGAGATCTTCGATGAATTTGAGGGCGGACTTGCCGTCCTTAGCCATGCGGCGCCGGAGGACGTGATCGGCGAAGTGCTCTTCACCGAGCAGATCCGCCTTTTCGTGGCGGAGTTCGAGGATTCGCGCGATGAGCCCGGTGTTATCGTAGGAATCTTTGTGGCCGATGCCGGTGCTGGCTTCCCAGACGGTCTTGCGCAGTTCTTCGCTGGCGGCGTGCTCCATGACGGGGATCATGGAAGGGGCATGCAGGGTGAAGCGCCATGCCGGTTTTTCTTCGGTTCCGTGGCCCTTTTTGAAGGCATCGGCCTGCGCGGTTTCGCGGGCGGTGGGAGGGAGACCTTCGAGTTTGGCTTCGTCTTCGATTACGAGTTCCCAGGCATTGGTGGAATCGAGCACGTTTTCGGAAAACTTTTGAGTGATCTGCGCGAGCTCCTTCTCGATTTCACGGAGGCGTTCCTTTTTCCCGGCCGGAAGATCGGCTCCGCTGGTCACAAAGTCTTCGAGCGTTTCGGTCAGGAGCCGCTTTTGGACTCCGGCGAGGGCTTTGGCTTCGCCGGATTGGGAGAACGCCTTGATTCGAGTCCAGAGATCGTCATTGAGGACGATGCTCGAATAGAACTCCGAGACTTTCGGGAGCATGGCGTTGTAAGCCTTGCGCAGGTCGTCACTGTTGGAGACGGCATCGAGGTGGCCGACCTTGCCCCAGGCTTCGGTGAGACTTTCAGTCGATCGCTCAAGCGCGATGATGGTGTTTTCGAATGTGAGCCGGGTATCGGGATCACAGGCGGCGAGGGCGTCGATGCTTTCGCGTGCCTGTTGGAGTGCCACGTCGATATCGGGTTCGACGTGATCGGGGGTGAGGGTGGACCAGCGGATATGGAAATCGGATTCGAGGAAGGGGTGGGGCATTTGGACGGATGAAAAATGGAAGATGAAAGATGGAAAATGGGGAGGGGGGAAGAAGGAATGAATAGCGGGGGAAGGGGGGTGGAAGGAAGGGAGAAAATGCGGGTATGGAGGGGCGCTGAAGGGGGGATTGGATGAAAGCTTCCAATGAAATTGAGACTCAGTCTCAAAAAAGGCTTGCATCGGGTGGCTCCGGAGGCTAAATCGGTGTGATCATGAGAACATTCTCCCTGTCCTGCGCTTTATCCATGGCTATCGCGTTGCTGCTCGTTGCCGGGCACCCGGCCGACGCCTCTGATCGCAAATTTGCCTACAGCTATGAGGCCACCACCATGCCCAAGGGCACCTGGGAACTCGAGCAGTGGGTTACCTGGAAGTCGTTCGATGACGGGGATCGTTTCGATTTCCGGCACGAGATTGAGTGGGGCGTCACCGACAATCTGCAACTGGCGCTTTACCTGGCGAACTGGCGTTACGAAGACCGCGACGGCGTCAGCGACACTTCCTTCAAGACCTCCTCCCTCGAGGCCATCTACAATCTGACCGATCCCACCGCGGATCTTCTAGGCAGCGCGCTTTACGGCGAGGTGGGGATCGGGCCGGAGGAACTCAAGCTGGAAGCAAAATTCATTCTGCAAAAAAACATCGGCCCCTGGGTCATCGCGGGCAATTCGATCATCGAATCGGAGTGGGAAGGCGACAGCCTCGACAGTCTCAGCGAGAAAAAAGGCGAGCTCGGGCAGACGGTCGGCGTCAGCTATCAGTTCACGCCGGCGTTCGCCCTGGGGATCGAAGGTCTGTTCGAAATCGAGATCGACGATTGGAAGGAGTTTGCGGACGCGGCGTTTTACATCGGCCCGAACTTTTCGTGGCGCAAAGGCAACTTTTTCATGACTGTGGCGGGACTGTTTCAAACCACCAGTGTCGCCGGGGAACCGGATGCGCAAACGCGGCTGATCGCGGGATTTGATTTCTGAAAATGCTCCTGGCCGCATTCAGAGAAAAGCAGGGATCGCGCCGGGGACCTTCGCCGGGGGCGGCCCTCGCGGCACTCATCCTGCTGCCCGGCTGTATCACGACCGAGGAAATCGCCCCGCCCGTGGCGATGCTCGGTGCCGTCACGGGCGGCAGCAGTGCCGGCCAACTGGAACAGGGCCGGCGCATTTACCTGACCAAGTGCACCAAGTGCCACGCTGCGGAACCGGTGCGTGCCTTTTCCGAAGCGGAATGGCGGGCATTGTTGCCCGAAATGGCGGAGGACACCAAGCTCACAGCAGGGGAAGAAGCGGCGGTCTTGGCTTACGTGGTGGCGGCGTCGAAAGTGCCGGCCCCGGCGGGTTGAGAGGAGAAATGGAAGCGGCCGGCCTGCAAGGCAGAAAGTTGGTGCTGAGGCTCGCCGAAGTCCCGATTCCATCGGGACCCCACTTTTCATTCCGCGGTTTTCCGGGCCCAGATGCTGGCCTCGGCGACGGACCACTGGAACTTGCGGGCGTGTTCGCGGATGAGGAAGGGAAGGTCGAGAGTCTGGATCAGATCGAAGTCTCCTTCGAGATGATGGGTGATGAAATCGATCGTGGAGGTCTTGGGCCAATTGCGCTTGGGCGTGAAGTCGGTAGACCAGGTGCAGGGCGTCGTGAGAATGAGGTGACCGCCGGGCGCGGTGACAGTCGCGAGGCGTTTCAGGAAATTCTTCGGACGGGCCAGGCGACAGAGAAGATTGGCGGCATGGACCAGTTCGAAGGCGCCGAGATCCGAGCGCAGTCGCATGGCATCGCCGGTCTCGAATTCAACGCGCTCAGGGTGGCAGCCTTCGGGGACTTTTGCGATGAGTTCGACACTGCTGCGGCCCTCATCAAGCCGGTGATAGCTGACGGAACCGTCTCTCTTGAGCTTATCGGCGGCGGCAATGAAAGCGCGCGAGTAATCGATCCCGATGACCTGGTCGTAGAGTTTTGAGAGTTCGAAGGACGCGCGGCCGACCGCACAGCCAAGGTCGAGGGCGCGGCGGGAATTGCCGTCCGGATTCGAGGAGGAAAAAAAGGCCAATGTTTCTCTGACGGTGCGGACCGGGAAAAAAAGAGCCGCATTCGGCCCGAAGTCATAGGGAAGCACCTCTTCGGCAGTGCCGTAGTGGAAGAGGAGGTATTGGTCGACCAGTTCCTGGGATTCGTAGGGGTTCACGGGCTTTGGATGAAAGATGGAAAATCGAAGATGAAAAATCTGCGGGGGCGCGCAATTTCGATAGTGCCGGGCGAGGGAAAGGGCAAATACCTTGAGGTCAGTCGGGCCGGTTCTTGAGGGACTGGATCCAGGCGCCAAGCTGCTTGGAAACGGATCTGGCGTCGGAAATCAGGATTTTGGTTTCGTTTTGCACTTCCTCGTCATCGAAGAGCCGGGCGAGAAGGCGGAGCATGGAACGGCTTTCTCCGGCGGAGCCTTTGGCAAAGTAAAGGAAGCGAACCAACTCGCCGGGTGTTTCGCGTTCGAATCCTTCGGCGATATTATTGGAGATGGATATCGCGGCGCGTCCCAGTTGATCCTTCAGCGTAAACTCTCGTCTTAATGCTTCCTTAAGAAACAATTGGAAGCATTGCTCCGCAAAATCGATGGCATCCTGCCAAGCGGGCACGTCCTCAAAGCTCTCATACCTCATGCAATGCCTACTCTGGCATCTTTCATCTTCAATTTTCCATCTTTTATTAGCCGTCGCCGAGGGCGTCCAGCAGATATGGTCCGGGACGGAAATGCTCGATCAATACTTCCCTCTGCGCTCCCCGTTTCATACGGACCTGCTTGATGTCGAAATTGGGGGTTTTGTGAGGGGCGAAGAGGATGTCGTCGTGCGTGGAGTTCTCGTGTTTCTTGAACATCGAGGGGACGATGTCGCCGCCGAGATGGTCGTCGCGCCCGGTGGCAAGATGGCAGGTGCCTAACACTTTTTCGTCCTGGATATCCGCGCCCGAGACCGGGAGAATCTGGGTCCCGAAGCCCAGTTCGCCAAGGGTGCCCGTCATGGGGTCGTCCTGGAGACGGGCATTGTGGGCGTCGACGGTGGCCTGGTCGCCCTCGATGAGCGTCGACTTCACGATGGCGCGATCTTCCACGTCGAGGAGCCCCAGGGTGCCGTCTTCGTACTTCATGGGGAACTGTCCGCGGGCATCGACGGGGACAAAGTAGACTTCCCCGGCCGGAAGGTTGGCGATGTCGGGTTTGTTTTTCCCTTTGCAGAGGCCGTGTGATTTCTGGGCCTCCTGCCGGTCCAGGCCCAGCCAGGCGGTGAGGACGGTGCCGTCTTCCAAAGCGAAATCGATTTCGATTTCATCGGCGCGCGTCATGGCGAGGCGCAGTTTTTCGGCATCGTCACTGACTTCGTCGTAATCCACGGCGAGGCCGGATTCGAGAATGACGTCGTTGAGGCCGTGCATGGTCGCGCCGCGGAAGCCGAACTCTTTGCATTTCTCGGTGAGTGGCGCGGTGGCGGAGTAGGTGCCGATGTGGAGGATGATATCGTAGTTGGGATAGATGTCGCGTTCGAAGGAAAGCTGGTTGCCGTCGGTGTCCCAGACTTCGTCGGGGAGATCGAGGTTGGAGCCGTGCGTCATTTTGTGCGCGAGCAGGGCAATACTGGACTCTTTTTTCCCGAGGGGCGCGGGCGTCAGCTCGAGTTCACCGGCTCCGCCGTCTTCGAGGGCGCGGTAAAACTCATGGTAAGCCTTCTTCTGGATTTCGTGACCGGGCTGATTCAGGAATGCCAAATCGGTGATGCATGCGGCGGGGTCATTGAAATCGGTGATGATGCAGAGGCGGCTGCCCCCGATGGGATCGAAGACGGTGTTGAGGAGGCGCGTCACGCTGAAGGGCGGGAAGGTGCGCAGGGCGGGATCGATGACGGCTTCGGCGGACGTTGTGGTGGACATAATCAAGGAGTTGGAAGGGAAACCACGAATTTACACCAATTCACACGAATGATAGTTATCCCACGGAGGGAGGTTACAGGTGTAGAGAGATACGAGAGGAAGAAAATTTCGGATGAAAAGAAAAATGGAAAAAATCGTATGTTTGACAGGGTGTACCCGGGGCTTGGGGCGTGCGATGGCCGGGGAATTCGCCGCCGCGGGATGGATCGTGGCCGGGTGCGGCCGATCCGCAAAGGAGCTGAAGGTGTTAGCCCAAAACTATGGAGAGCCCCATTTGTTTTGCAAGGCGGATCTGGGGAACGAATCGGAGATTACGGATTTCTGTGCGCGAGTCCTTGAGAGTGTGGGTGTGCCGGACCTGCTCTTGAACAACGCGGGGATCATCAATGCCAACGCGCCGCTCTGGGAGGTGGATGCCGACGAGTTTTCCCAGGTGATCGACGTGAACATCAAAGGCGTGGCATCGATGATCCGCCACCTGGCGCCCGCCATGATCGAGAAGGGGAGCGGCGTGATCGTGAATTTCAGTTCCGGCTGGGGGCGATCGACCTCCCCGGAGGTGGCGCCTTACTGTGCGACCAAGTGGGCCATCGAGGGAATGACGCAGGCGTTGGCGCAGGAGCTACCGCGCGGGATGGCGGCGGTGGCCTTGAACCCGGGCGTCATTGATACCGAGATGTTGCGGAGTACTTTCGGAGAGGGGGCGGGTGGGTACGAGAATCCCGAGGCCTGGGCGAAGAAGGCGGTGCCGTTCTTGATGGGGCTGGGGGCGAAGGATAACGGCGAGGCGCTGACGGCGCCATAGGTTTCTTAACCACAGAGGACGCAGAGACTGCAGAGATTTTTAAACCGCTGATCTTCGCTGATCGTCGCTTATTTGTTGTAATCCAAGAAAGGGGAGCCGTTTTGCTGAATCGAGCGAAGATCAGCGGGGATGAGCGGTTTCCTTTTCAGTTACGGCTGCAGGCGGGAGAGCAGGCCGGAGTAACGTTTGGTAGTCTCGGCGTTGCGGATGGCGAGTTCCAGGGCTTTGGAATCGCCGACGAGGATGACGAGTCGTTTGCCGCGTGTGATGGCGGTGTAAAGGAGGTTGCGCTGCAGCATGATGTAATGCTGGGTGCTCACGGGCACGATCACTGCCGGGAATTCCGAGCCTTGGGACTTGTGGATGGTGATGGCATACGCGAGCTGCAACTCGTCGAGTTCGCCGGGTTCGTATTCGGCGGTCCTCCCGCCATCGAAGCGGACGTGCACCTTCACGGGATCGGTGTCGATGCCGGTGATCACTCCGATGTCGCCATTAAAAACGTCTTTCTCGTAATTGTTACGAAGCTGAAGGACCTTGTCGCCCGCCCGGAAGGTGACGCCGAAGCGTTCGATCTCGAACTTGATCTCGTTCTCCGGATTGAGCGCGGCTTGGAGTCGCTGGTTTAACGCCACCGTGCCCAGGCTGTTGCGATGCATGGGGGTGAGCACCTGAATGTCGTGCAAGGGATCGAGCCCGAACTTTTCAGGCAAGCGCTCGCGGACGAGATGGGTGATGGTTTCGGCGATGCGTTCCGGGGTGTCGCGCGCGATGAAGTGGAAATCGCGTTGCGAAGTTTCAAGTTTCAAGTTTTCAGTTTTAAGAGCCGGTGGGGGGGTGAGGTCGGGGATGTGGCCGTGATTGATTTCGTGGGCCACTTGGACGATGCGGCTGTCGGCGTTTTGACGGAAAATATCGGTGAGGCGGACGGTGGTGACGGTTTCGGATGCGATCAGATCGCGCAGGAGGTTGCCCGGACCGACGGAGGGCAGCTGATCCGTATCGCCGACGAGGAGGAGGTGGGCGTCCTCGGGGAGCGCTTTCAGGAAGTGATGCATGAGGACGATGTCGACCATGGAGGTTTCGTCCATGACGAATAGATCCCCCACAAGTGGCCGGTCCTCGTTGCGGCCGAACCCAGTGGCGGGCTGGTATTCAAGGAGTCGATGGATGGTGAAGGCGTCGCGGCCGGTGCTTTCGGAAAGGCGTTTGGCGGCGCGCCCGGTGGGGGCGCAGAGGACCGGGTTGATTTTTTTCGCGGTAAGAATCCGCAGGATGACGTTGAGGATGGTGGTCTTGCCGACCCCGGGTCCGCCGGTGATGATGAGCGCGCGATTGCGCAGCGCTTCGGTGACGGCGCGCGCCTGGGATTCGCCGAGTTCGATGCCGGTTTTCTCGCGGCTCCATTCGAGGGCTTTGTCGATTTCGATGGGCGGATAGCTTGGGGCGGCGTCGGCGAGGCCGCGGATTTTTTCGGCGACGGTCTTTTCCGCGTGAAGCAGCTCGGGGAGGTAGATGAAGGATGAAGGATGAGGGATGAAGGATGAATTTTCTTTCCGGATGAGTTCTCCGGATACCAGGAGGGAGTCGAGGGCGGCGCGGGGGATTTCTTCGCCGGACTCGAGAAGTTCGGCGGCTTGTGCCAGGAGTTCGGATTCGGGGAGGGCGCAGTGGCCCTGATCCGATGCGGTCTGCAAAAGGTGATGGACGCCGGCGGCGGCGCGTTCCGGGGATTCTTTGGCGATGCCGAGGGTGCGGGCGATGGCGTCGGCCGTCTTGAAGCCGATACCGTGGATGTCTTTGGCGAGCTGGTAAGGATTGGATCGCAGGATCTCGACGGCGTTCTCGCCGTAGGTCTTGTAAATGCGCAAGGCGCGGGCGGTGCCGACGCCGTGCTCATAAAGAAAGACCATGATGCCGCGGATGGCTTTCTGTTTTTCCCAGGATGATTTGATCTCGATGCGGCGCTTTTTCCCGATGCCGCCGATTTCCTCGAGTCGTTTCGAAGAGTGATCGATAATATCAAAAATGTTTTCGCCGAATTTATCGACGAGTTTGCGGGCGTAAGTGGGGCCGATGCCGTGGATGAGACCGCTGCCGAGAAAGCGTTCGATGCCCTCGACGGACCCGGGCGGGGCGATCTCGACGGAAGCGGCCTTGAATTGGCGTCCGTATTCGGGGACATCGACCCAGGCGCCGCGGGCGTCGATTTTTTCGCCGGGATTTACGGCGGGGGCGTTGCAGAGGACGGTGACGGGTTCGCTGCGGTTTTGGGTGCGGACCTTGAGGATGGCAAAGCCGGTGTCTTCGGCGTGGAAGGTGACGCGATCGATAGCGCCGGTGATTTGCTCATGGCTGGGGGCCATGGGGGGATGGTCGGACGGGAGAGGGTCGAGTGTCGAGTGTCGAGTGGAGAGGGGAGAGGGACGATGTAGCCGCCGTCGTAAGACGGTGGACTCATGCCGGAGGGATGGGACCGTTGCTCCACGCTCTTACGAGCGCGGCTACTTTGGCTCTGCAGCTTCGGGGACATACCGGCACGCCTTCGGGATTGTGCTCGCTTACGCTCGCACCTACAGTCGCGGGATGAGTAAGGCGCCCAAGCTCGTGGTGGTGGGGAGTTCCAATACGGATCTGGTGGTGAACTGCGACCGGTTGCCGCAGCCGGGAGAGACGGTGTTAGGAGGCACCTTCGGTCAGTATTTCGGCGGGAAAGGCGCCAACCAGGCAGTGGCGGCGAGCCGGGCGGGTGCGGAAGTGATTTTTGTGGGCGCCTGCGGGTACGATGAGTACGGCGGCAAGGCTCGGGCGGCATTGAAGCTGGAAGGGGTCAATCTGCATTACTTCCGGAGGTTGCCGGGCGTGCCCAGCGGAGTGGCGGTGATCATGGTGGGAGGAAAGCGAAAGGAGAACGTGATCGCGGTGGCGGGAGGCGCCAATGAAGAGCTCACCGTGCAAATGCTGGAAGAAGCCAAAGGCGCGATCCAGAAAGCGGACGCAGTGGTGGCGCAACTTGAATCGCCGCCGGAAGTGGTGGCGCACGCCGGCGCACTGGCCAGGGAAGCAGAGGTGCCTTTTTTATTGAACCCCGCTCCCGCGGACGTGGTGCTGGAACCCGACCGGGCTTCGGCGGCGCGGCGCAAACCGACGCGCCAGGCGTGGAAACAGTTTTTTCAAAACGTGAGTTGCCTGACGCTAAACGAAACCGAGGCCGAACTGATCACCGGGCAAAAGGATCCGAAGAAAGCAGTGGCGGCGTTGCGGGGTTATTTCAAGCTGCCGGCGGCGGTGATCACACTGGGGAAAAAGGGCTGCCTGGTCTCGGATGAAGAGGGTGAGAAGACGGTGAAAGCGCCGCGGGTGGAGCCCCTCGATACGGTGGGGGCGGGCGATTGTTTTCACGGCTGGCTGGCGACGGGGATCGCGGAAGGGATGAGTCTGCAGGAAGCGGCGGAACACGCGGTGCTGGCCGCATCGATTGCCGTGACGCGGGCGGGGGCCCAGCCGGGGATGCCGTGGCGGCACGAGGTGGTGGGGGAGTAGTTATTGGTTCAGTGTTCGGTGTTCAGTGTTCGGTGTTCAGTGTTCGGTGTTCAGTGTTCAGTGTTCAGTGTTCAGTGTTCAGTGTTCAGGGATCAGGTATCAGGTGTCAGGTGTCAGGTGTCAGCTGTCAGGTAATGAGAGTGGTGCTCGCTGCGCGCAGGGTAGCCTGAATAGCGGAGCCTGGTGACGCGTCTCTTAAGGGAAGCATGCGCGCGACTCACAAAATGGCAGTACTGCAAGCGTCGGTGCTGCTTGTCTCCGTCGCCGATTTCGTCAGGGCGGCGAGCCTGTACGAGGAGGACGTGCGGTTTGCGCTGGAGGCGATCGAGAAGGAGTGCGGGCATTTCTTCGAATTGAAGAAGATCGATTGGGAGGCGGTGGGGAAAGAATTCCTGGAGGAAGCGAAGTCGGTGGAGACGGACCAGGAGCACCTGGTGCTGTTGTGGCGGCTGCTGGCGCGGTTGAAGGACGGGCATGCGGCGGTGCTGGCGCGGGAGAAGACGGAGGACGTGCGCTGGCCGGACCAGGTGGAGAAGACCGGGCCGGGGATGTTCTGGTGCCGGGTCGGCAATCGCATTTACGTGAAGAACAGCTGGTCGGCGGCCCGGGAAGCACGCATCGAGCCGGGCATGGAAGTGATCGAGGTCGACGGCGTGCCGGTGGTGGAGTGGTTGCAGAAGCGGATCGCCTGCGTCACATTGGCCGCTGTGGACCGTGGACTGTGGACTGAAAACGGCAGCCTCCAGTGGCAACCATGAACCCTGAACGTTGAACCTTGAACCGGGCGGAAATACGGCCCACCGGGCCGTATTTCCGCCCTTTACAAGGGGGGAGGGTTGACGCATATTCACGCCCCATGTCTGTTTTGATATCCATGCTGGTAGTGGTGCACGTCGTCGTGTGCATCCTGCTGGTCTTCCTCGTCATGATGCAACGGCCCCGGCAGGAAGGCCTGGGGGCGGCCTTTGGCGCAGGACTGACCGATCAGATGTTTGGCGCCCAGACGACCAATGTGCTCCAGAAAGGCACGGTCTGGCTGGGGGTCATGTTCTTTGTGATTACCCTGGTCCTGGCGATTTTGATCTCGAAGCGTCATTCCGCGGACGCCGCGTTCTTGGAGACCATGAAGGAAGGCGCGCCGGCGGCGGAGACCTCGGGTTTACCTGAGTTGCCCAAACCTCCTGAGGCGTTGGACGCGACTCCGGGGAGTGCGGCGCCTTCTACCACCGCGGTGAAAGTGGTGGCCCCCGAGGGCGCCAAGCCCGGCGAGGCGGCGCAGGAGTCTGCCGCTCCGGCGACGGAAGGCGAAAAGGCCGCGGCTCCAAAAGAAGAAGCCCCCGCGGAGAGTGACGCCACCGAATCCAAAGCGGATTCCGCAAAGGCGGAAGAAGCTTCCGGCGAGGAGAAGGCGGAGTAGCCCCGGCGCTCCGCGACGGGGATTGAAAAGTGCCCGCCGCGGAGCGTCGGGCCTACTTGCTCCCGCGGAGAGTGACGCCACCGAATCCAAAGCGGATTCCGCAAAGGCGGAAGAAGCTTCCGGCGCGGAGAAGGCGGAGTAGCCCCGGCGCTCCGCGACGGGGATTGAAAAGTGCCCGCCG
>JAHEJT010000215.1 GCA_024638765.1 Verrucomicrobiales bacterium | reverse complement strand
TACTACTTACTACTTACTACTTACTAATCACTCCCTACCTCCCCATATCCGCCTCCACCGCGTCTGTCAGCTTCTTCCCGAAATCCGGCAGTGCCGAATAGACCCGGTTCCAGTTCGGAATCTGGGGAGACACATAATCCGCCGAGTCGAATTCCTTGGCCGCCGCATCCAGGGCGTGGGAAAAAGCCTCCACTGCCTCCGCTTCTTCGTGCCGGAAATATTTCAGGCCGTTGACGAGCGCGTCGGCGTAATACCGCTGGATGATTTCCTTCGCCATCCGGTCGTAGGTAATGCGGATCGGCTTCAGAATCGACCGGCTCAAGACCACTCCGTCGGCACTCAGGTTGGAAAGCAGCGTCAGCGCAATGTCGCGCGCCATCTTCATGAGACCTTTGTTCGGATCGAGGTCCGATTCAGTGGGGCCGGTGCCCAAGTGCTGATGTTTGTGCTCGAAGTTGCTCCCCAGGT
Organism: Verrucomicrobiales bacterium; assembly: GCA_024638765.1. Classification (GTDB taxonomy): domain Bacteria; phylum Verrucomicrobiota; class Verrucomicrobiia; order Verrucomicrobiales; family DEV007; genus JAHEJT01. The sequence continues at coordinate 7,233 of JAHEJT010000215.1, read as the reverse complement.
CCACCTGGCACACCCGCCGCATCGTGGTGTTCCGGAAAACCTCGCAGAGCATACCGATCTCAAGCCCCCAATCCCCAGGCACGCGAATGACTTTTGCCAATTCGACGTTCATTGAGAATTCGCCCGACAGCGGATAGCGAAATCCCTCCAGGTATTCCAGCAGCGGGTGCTGCCCGATGGTCCGCATCATGGCCCGTAAAAGCGGCATCACAAAAAGCCGGGTCACTCTTCCATACATGCGGTCCGAAACCCGCCCGTAATAACTCTTGCAGTAATCGTACCCCAGGTTCGGGTGGCTCGTGGGCAGGCACAGCCGCCATAACATGTCGCGGTGGTAAGAAAGGATATCGCTGTCGTGAGTCGCCACCACCCGCGTCTCTCCCCGGGCCAGGATATAACCCATCGCCATCCAGACGTTGTACCCTTTCCCGGGCGAGTAAGTCGTCAGCTGTGTTTCCGCCAGCTCGCCATAAAGCGCGCTCACCCTGGGTCCGTCATTCCAGATAATCGCATGTTTTTGACTCTCCGGAAGGCGGCTGCCGATGAATTCTCTGGCATGCTTGAACTCTTCAGCCGTCATCCGGTTCATGCTGAAAATGATCTCGTGGGCATAATTCACCTCGCTGAGATGCTCCAGGATCAAGGCCAGAGCCGGCGACTTCACCTCCGAATAAAGCGCAGGAAGAATCAACGATATCGGCCGTTTGACGGCACACTCGACCAGCATCGCCTGCCGTTCCTCCAGATCAGGATCTCCCAGTTGGTGGAGGGTGCTGATCAGCTTGTGCTGGTAAAAGTCGGGCATGCGGGCCCCAGTCTAGGGCGGGCGCGCGCAAAGGCAAGAGCCCATCACAGCGAATCAGGCCAACACCGTGCGCAGCATGCGGTCCAGTTAGAGTCAGCCCCGGGAGTCCGCACCGGCCCCGGGCTCGCCCAATTCCTCTTCGGCTTCGGCCTCGCCCTCGAACGCGCCCGGGTCCAACTGTTCGATCTCGCGCCTCCACTTCCGCGAAATCCACGGGCGCACCAACCCGTAAACCAAATACAAATTAAACAGGACCGCCGGCATCCACTGGTAATTCAATACCGTGAAGAGAACCACGATAATAGTGGTGAACACGATCGGGAGAGTTCTCCGCGTACTCCAGTGAATCGTCTTGAAACCCGGATACTTTAAGTCGCTGAGCATCAGGAAGGAGAGCAACAACATCAGCAGCGGAAGCACGTATCGCCAGAGCCCGATCTCCTTCTCGCCCTCACTCAGCCAGAGCATCAACAAGGTCAGCGAAGCGATGACACCCGCCGCCGCCGGGATCGGGAATCCGACGAAATCGCGATTCCCGCCCTCCTCATGCTGCCCCGCAGTGCAGTTAAAACGCGCCAGCCGCATCGCCCCGCACAGGAGGTAGACGAAAGCCACGAGCCAGGACAGGCGGTCCGTGAAGTTGTCCAGGACGATATCCATCACCAGCAGCGCCGGCGCGATCCCAAAGGAAACGATGTCGGCCAGGGAATCGAATTCCCGCCCGAACGATGATTCCTGCTTGCGGGAGCGGGCGACGCGTCCGTCCAGTAAATCGAAAATGCATGCCCCCAGGATCAAGGCGATCGCCTGGTAATAATAAATCTCCCCTTCCACCTCCAGCCGCATGCCCTCAAAAATCCTCAGGATCGCCAGGAACCCGCAAAACAGATTCCCGGCTGTCATCAGGTTGGGCAATACGTAAACCCTCGGTCCTTCTTTCAGCATCGGTCACGAAACTTAAGCCCTGCCCCGGGGTGGCGCCAGCTTCAATTGCTCGGGCCCCGGATCGCCGTTCTCCTCCCGGCGCTCTCCCTGTTGACTCGTGTCAGCCCCGCCTTATGCTAACTTGACCCTGATGACCGAACTTGCGACTCAAACCATCACCGGCGATACGCGCATGCGCGACCTCCTCGTCGCTTACCCGGGCGCACAGAGAGCGCTTTTTGCCAGGTACCATATCGGCGGCTGCCAGAGCTGCGCTTTCAGTCCGGACGAAACCCTCACGGAACTCTGCGCCCGCAACGAAAACATCCCCGTCGATGAGGTCATCGACCACATTCGCCAAAGCCATGAATCGGATGCGAAAATTCTCCTCTCCCCCTCCGAGCTTCACGAACTCCTTACCGGCGCCGAACCGCCGAGGCTTGTCGATATTCGCACCCGGGAAGAGTTCGAGGCCGTCCACATCGAAGGCGCCCTCCTCTTCTCGCAGGATCTCCTCAACGAAATCTTCGCCGGCTGGCCCAAAGAATCCCCGATCGTGGTCTACGATCATACCGGCAACCGGGCACTCGATGCAGCGGCGTTTCTCCTGGGACACGGATACAGTAACGTCCAGTGCCTCCAGGGCGGGATTGACGCCTACAGCCGCGATGCCGACACCTCTCTCCCCCGCTACAAAATCGAAATCGAATCCTGATTACCGGTAAACCGGCACTCCAACTCCTTTCACCATGTCCGATCCGACCGAAGACAAGATCAATGAGGCCGTCCGCAATCCCCGCAACATGGGGGAAATGCAGGACGCCGACGCCGTCGGCACGGTGGGCGGCGCCGATTGTGGCGACATGGTGCGCATGTGGCTCAAATTCGGAGAGAAGGAGGGAAAAAAAGTGATCGATCGGGCCTCCTTCCAGAGTTTCGGATGCCAAACCGCCATCGCCGTGGCCAGCGTCGCCACCGAAATGCTTGCCGGGAAGACCGTCGAAGAAGCGCTCGATCTCTCCGCGGATGATCTTTCCGAGCCCCTCGGACCCCTGCCCCCCATGAAAATTCACTGCGGCCAGATGGTCGAAGGCGCCCTGCGCGACGCACTGGCAGGTGAAGACGAATCAAAGCCTGCCGTCGCGGACACTTCCGCCGCCGCACCCGGCCTCGTCGATCAACTCAAGGCCCCTCAGCCCGGCAAAATCAAGATCGTCAAACTCGACGAAGACCCCTAGATTCTCCAATGACCAATTTCCGATTTCCGATTTATCCCTCCTGCGTCGGGCTCTGCAGAGTGCTTTCAGCATCACATTGCGCGCTCCGCGCATAGCAGTCCGATTTCCGATTTCCGAGAGTAACTAGTGCAGTGTAACATTGAGATGTGATCACCAAATGGAGGGTCATGCTTCGTCATGACCGCGGCGACGACGAAGCGTCGCCCTCCAAGTCAACACGCCGGGGTTCAATTTCATATGTTACAGTGCACTAGTAACGATTCCCGCCTTTTACTTCTCAACTTCTCGCCTTTTACCCTTCACCTTTTACCTTTTACCTTTTACCTTTAACTCGAACACGATGCACCAAGGCGAAATAGAACTCAGCAGGGAAGTCGACGCCATCCAGATTCCGAGCGGCGACACCATCAATCTTCCCGCCGGAAGCAAGGTCATGATCACCCAGTCTCTTGGCGGGACCTACACCGTGGCCACTGAGGCGGGGCTCGCCCGCATCCCGGAAAAGGACGCGGACGCCCTCGGCATCCAGGCCTCCACCGAAGAGAGCGCGGTCAATAAAGCCGTCGCCGAGGGCGACCTGGAAGGCGCCGTCTGGGAACAGCTCAAGACCGTCTACGATCCCGAAATTCCGGTCAATATCGTCGATCTCGGGCTGGTTTACGATTGCCAGGTCTCCGATTCGGACGACACCACCACCGTGGATATCAAGATGACTCTGACCGCCCCCGGCTGCGGCATGGGGCCGACCATCGCCGCCGACGCCCGCAGCAGGATCCTGGCGATCGGGGGAATCGACGACGCCCGGGTGGATCTCGTCTGGGATCCGCCGTGGAACCAGGACATGATCTCCGAGGAGGGGAAAATGAAGCTGGGGATGATCTAGCCGCTTCACGGCGTTCCCATTCCCGGTGATTTCCGCCATCAAGCGCCCCGTTCTCAAACCGGGAACCGCGAGCTGAGAGCCACGAACCTGAAATTCGATACACCCTTGACAGCCGGCTTGACCACGGCTACTGTCCGCCCCTCGCCAGCGAATCATCCACGCCCAAAAGAAAAGCCATGTCCCAGCACCGCAGCCTTAAATCCTCGAAAACCGTCGGCGCCAAACGCAGCGTGCTCAAGCGCTTTGAGCGCATCAAACTTCTCATGAAGCGCGGCCAGTGGAACGATGGGAACAGCCCCGTCGGCCTCCCTAAAACCAAGCCGGAGGATTGATCTCCTCCCCTCGCGCCTCCCTTCTCCTCCGAGGAAGTGTGAGCGCCCCCTCCATACGCATCAACCGTTACCTCGCCTCCTGCGGTCTCGGCTCCCGCCGAAGCTGCGAGGACCTGATCCGCGAAGGCCGCGTCACCGTCAACGGCACGCCCTGCGCCGGACTCTCCACCCGGGTCTCGCCCACCGACGACGTCGCCGTCGACGGCCGTGCCGTGGCACCCGCCGAAGAAGTCACCATCCTCCTTCACAAGCCGCCCGGATACCTTTGCACCCGTAACGATACCGAGGATCGCCCCACCATTTATCACCTGCTCCCCGCCCACCTCGGATCACTCCACCACGTCGGCAGGCTCGACAAAGAAAGCGAAGGCCTTCTCCTGCTCACCAACTCCGGCGATCTCACCGCGCGCCTCACGCATCCACGTCACAAAATCGAAAAGGAATACTTTGTCACCCTGGCAAGACCCCTGGCTCCCGGATCGGAAAAGCAGCTCCTCGATGGAATCTCCACCCGCGAGGGATTCGCCCGGGCCAAAGCCGTCCACGCCCTGGGCCGGCGCAAACTCATGATCACTCTCGATCAGGGCATCAAGCGCCAGATCCGTCTCATGTTCGAAGCCCTCGGGAACAAAGTGAAAACACTTTCCCGGATCCGGATCGGCAATCTCACCGATTCCACGCTCGCTCCCGGAAAGTGGCGCATCCTCGGAAAACGGGATCTCACCGCCCTGCTCTCGGATGCGCCAAACGCGTCCGCCAAAGTAATCGTTGAGCCCGAAAAAAAAGCCTGATAACCTTCCGGCTCTTTTAAGGCCTCCGCTCACAAACCTTCCGAAACTTCAATACGCAACCCCTCCGCGCATGAGCACGAATATCGAATCTCATCTCGACGAAACCCGACTCTTCCCCCCGTCTCAGGGGTTCAGCGAGAACGCCCGTATCGGCAGCCGCGCGGCTTACGATGCGCTCTATCGCAAATCCATTGAGTCTCCCGAAGAATTCTGGAGCGCGGAAGCAGAGGAGCTCCAATGGAGCCGCAAATGGGACCAGGTCCTCGATTGGAGTAAGGCCCCTTTCGCAAAGTGGTTTGTCGGCGGCAAGACCAACATCAGCGCCAACTGCCTCGACCGCCATCTCGACGGTCCACGCAAGGACAAGACCGCCATCATCTGGGAAGGCGAGCCCGGCGACACCAGGACCCTGACCTACGCCGAACTCCACGAACAGGTCTGCCTCTTTTCCAACGCCTTGAAAAACAACGGCGTCACCAAGGGCGATCGCGTCATCATCTACATGCCCATGGTCCCGGAGGCCGCAGTCGCCATGCTCGCCTGCGCCCGCATCGGGGCCGTGCACTCGGTCGTCTTCGGCGGCTTCAGCGCCGACAGCATCCGTGATCGCATCGCCGATTCCGGCGCCACCGCCGTGATTACCGCGGATGGCGGCTGGCGGCGCGGATCCATTGTCCCCCTGAAACACAATGTCGACGAAGCCCTCAACGGTCAGGGCGCGGAACAAGTCGCGCGCGTCTTCGTCCTGCGCCGCACCGAGCAGGATGTTGCCATGCAAGAGGGTCGCGACGTCTGGTGGCACGACGCCGTCGCGGGCGCTTCCTCGGATTGTCCCGCCGAAGAACTGGATGCGGAAGATCCTCTCTTCATTCTTTACACCAGCGGTTCCACCGGGAAACCCAAGGGTATCCTCCACACCACTGCCGGATACATGGTCGGCACCTACGTGAGCACGAAGTACGTCTTCGATATTCGTGACGATGATGTCTACTGGTGTACCGCCGATGTCGGCTGGATCACGGGCCATTCCTACATCGTCTATGGCCCCCTCGCCAACGGCGCCACCGTGCTCATGTACGAAGGCGCCCCCAATCAAGGCACTAAAGAGGCGGACTGGGGCCGATTCTGGGAGATGGTCCAGCGCCATAAAGTCACCATTTTCTACACCGCCCCCACCGCCATCCGCGCCTTCATCAAGGCGGGAGAGCACTTCCCCGAGAAATATGATCTCAGCTCACTCCGCCTCCTCGGCACCGTCGGCGAACCCATCAATCCCGAAGCCTGGATCTGGTACCATAAAACCATCGGCGGCGAGCGCTGTCCCATCGTCGATACCTGGTGGCAGACCGAGACTGGCGCCATCATGATCACCCCGGTCCCCGGCGCCATCCCCACCAAGCCCGGCAGCGCCACCCTCCCCTTCCTCGGAGTCGATGCCGCCATCGTCGACGAAACCGGCGAAGAAACCGGGCCCAATGAAGGCGGTAAACTCGTCATCCGCAAACCCTGGCCCTCCATGCTGCGCACTCTCTGGGGCGACGACGATCGCTACGTCGATACCTATTGGAAGGAATACCAGGAGAAAGGCTATTACCTCGCCGGAGACGGCGCCCGCCGCGATGAGGACGGCTATTTCTGGATCGTGGGCCGGCTCGACGATGTCCTCAACGTTTCCGGGCACCGCCTCGGCACCGCCGAAGTGGAGAGCGCCCTCGTCTCCCACGATACTGTCGCCGAATCCGCGGTCGTAGGCCGGCCCGACGAAATCAAGGGCCAGGGAGTCGTCGCCTTTGTCACTCTCAAGTCCGGCATCGAGCCCAACGAAGATCTCAACAAGGAACTGCGCAACCACGTCGGCAAAGTCATCGGAGCCATCGCCAAACCCGATGAAATCCGTTTCACTGCCGCCCTTCCGAAAACCCGCTCCGGAAAAATCATGCGCCGCCTTCTCAAGGAAATCTGCGCCGGAGGCAAGATCAGCGGCGACACCACCACCCTGGAAGATTTCTCCGTCATCACCAGCCTGCAAGGGAAAGAGGAGGGGTGATTCAGTGGTCGGTGTTCAGTGTTCAGACCGCTGTGCGCGGAGCGCGTAATAAAAGCCTGAAAGCAGGCTGCGGATCCCGGCCCAGGCAGGTGAATCAGTTATCAGTTATCAGTTATCAGTTATCAGTTATCAGTTATCAGTTATCAGTTATCAGTTATCAGTTATCAGTTATCAGTTATCAGTTATCAGGAACAATTTGACACATTGCGAACC
>JAHEJT010000214.1 GCA_024638765.1 Verrucomicrobiales bacterium | reverse complement strand
CTGGAGGCGCAAGGCGCGCGCTATCCGGTGAATGAAGACGGATCGAAGTCGAAACCCGAGTTGCCGTGAAGCGTTAGCACGGTCGTTGTGGGGGGCCTGGGAGCGCGGACGGCTCGTCCGCCAACTGAAGAATCCGGCCTTCGGCCGCTTTTCTCTTACGCCATGCGGGCGGGACCAACCTTCGCCAAGGCTTCGGCACGGCAAGCTGCCCGCGGTCCCACTCTGCTGTGGGTCACTCATGCCAAAAGGGGCCTATTTCTCCGGATTCGAGAATATCCCGGACCGCGGTGGGGAGCTGGGACTCGGAGAAAGGATTTTCGTGCCGATTTGTGGATGGGAGCGCAGGCGTCTCGCCTGCTTTTGTTCAGATGCGGGCGGGACCAACCTTCGCCAAGGCTTCGGCACGGCAAGCTGCCCGCGGTCCCACCTCCTATTCGGGCAGGACCGGTGGGCGCGATCGGACAGGCGTGACCTCGAAGACGTGTTCGTCTCCGAAGTCGGAAGTCGTTTCCAATCCGATCTGAATCGCCACCATGTCTTCCCGGACAAAGGCATTGGCGGCCGCGGAATCTTTGCAGGAGAATTTGATCGATTCGACCGGCGTCCATCTCCTCCCATCGGAAACCCAGCCGCCTCCGAAGGCGGTGGTGCGGAGGAGGTCGGCGTTTTTCTTGCCGGGATGTTCGAGAAATCCGCCGGGCCGCCCCAGGTAATGAATGCCCGGTCGCTTGATGCGCGCGATGAGCTGCCAGTCCTCTTCGTCCGCCTTGCCGAACCAGGCGCTGAATGTGGTGGCTTCGCTTTCGTCGTGAGTCACGGAAACGTACACCTTGTAGCGTTCGCCCTCCTTCCATTCGTAATCCAGTTCCGAGTGAAAACCGCTGCCTTCGTGGCCGAAGCGGTGATTGTCGGGTCTGCCGCGCCTGGAGGCCTCGATCAGCTCGGCCTCGCCGATGACTTCGCCGTTTTCCTTGGTATCCCAGATGGAGAAATTGATGTGGGGGCGCTTCGGGCCCGCCAGGCCGACATAACCGCCGTTGAAAGGAATCGCGCTGTAAGTGTTGGGCTGAAGCTGAATCACCTCGATCTCGCGGTAAAACGCGGTGATGTCCTTCACCTTCGTGTCCGCGATCGCATAGGCGGCCTTGAGGTGGAGGTCGTCCGCGGCGGTGGCAGGGAACAAAAATGCCGCCGTGAAGATACTTGAGAGGTAGAGGATTCTTGAATTCATGAGGGGTGGGTTTTCTGGAAGTAGAAGAGGTTACGCGGTGAGGAAGAGGCCTTGCAAGCCGAAGCCGCCGGCCATGTGCTCAATCCGGCGGCACACGAAAAATTCGCGGAGTTCCTCTTTGGAAGAAAAGAATTCGCAGCGGCGGAGAATATAATCACCGACGCGTGGCAATGTTTTCCCGGAGAGGAACGTCGCGAGTCCAAGATGGCCGATCTCCACCTGGCACAGGCGAATCATGCCCAAGCCCTCAAGAGTCTGGAACGGCTGACGGAGAGTAACCCAGGTGAAATGAGTTACCACCGGTCCCTGGAAACATTGCGTGGGCTTCTTGAGAAAGAGGATTAGCCGCACTTCGTGCCTTCACTCAGCGCCCGCCATGCAGATGAGGCTGCCATCTTTAAGCGCGAGATAGAGCCGTCCGCGCGCAGCGGCCATCCCATCGAAAACCGTCGGCGCGGGTATCTTCATTTCGGTGCGCTTCTTTCCGTCGCCGGTTCCGGCCGCGTAAAGAATTCCGCCTTTCTCCCCGTTCCACGCCGCCAGTGCACCGGCGGGGTCGTGGAGTTTGAGCAGTTCGTCTCCTTCACCAGACGCGCTGAATTCATCGGGGGGACCCGCGATAAAGATCGCGTCTTTGGTAACTGCCAAGGAAGTCGCGAGCAGCGGGACACTGCTCGTCCAGCGATACTCGACTGCCTTGACCTTCTTCTGTTTCGTCTTCTTTCCTTTCCGGTCGACGATCTCCAGGGGCGGAGCCTCGACACGGTCGTGCGCGAAGAGCTGGTATTTTTCTCCGCCGCGCCACTGTCCGGTGTTTCCGCCGGGATACTGGTCGCGGCCAAATCCGTAGATCTCGTCGTCGTCATACGAGAGAATGCGGCCGGAAGCCACCTGGTTACCGACTTTCCACCAGCCGCTCCAGTGCGACGTGAACTGGTCGTTTACGACCCAGTAAGCGCGGTGCCACCACGTATCGTCGAGCAGTCCGAGCGGCGAAAAGAGGTGAAGGCCGGATCCACGCTCGTCACCGGTCTCGAAATCGAGCTTCGCCTGGCGCATGTAGAAATCCCCACCGTCCGCGAGAAGAATATCCGATAAGACGCCGCGCACGTCGCGCCGGTTCTCCTGGGTCGGCAGGGGCTGTTTGCCGGTTTTAGGATCGGGATTGTAAACCGTCGACTCGGAGAGTTTTTGCCCGGTGTCGGGATCGAGTTTGTAAAGGCGGATGCCGCCGTCGAGGTAAGAGGATCGTCCCGCGGCGCATAAGAGCTCGCCGTTCTGAATCAGGACGCTGCCATGCACGGGCCAGGAAGACTCCAATTGTCCCCGGATTGAGATGCGGCGCTCGAAAGGCGCGGCACGAAACCGCCATGCCAGTGCGCCGTCCTCCGCGCGCAGACCGTAGACCCAGCCGTCCGCCGATCCGAAATACACTCCGCCCTGGTGCACGGTCGGTGGCGAATCGATACGGCCACCGGCGGTGTATTGCCAGAGTTGATCTCCCGTGACGGCATCGAGCGCGTAGACCGTGTGGCGGTCGACCGAGGCGACAAAGGCCTGGCCACCGGCGACCACGACGGGAGAAAGGCGTCCCCCGATATCTGCTTTCCAAGCCATTGCCAGTGCGGCCGGGACCGATGTCTCTGCGATCCCGTTCCGCCCCGGTGCCGCGCGAAACGTGGGCCAGTCTTCTCGATTGTTATTTTTTGACTGATTACTTTTGATCTTTCCGAAGGCGGGGCCGCGTTCGATCGGGTTTTGCGCCTCTGGCTTGGCGGTGCGTTTGAAAGCCGGGCCGCCGGTGGAAGAGAAGGCGTAAATGCCGCTGAGTTTGGTCTTCATGTTGCAGGCGCACGAGTCCGGCGGGACATAGAGCAGGCCGTTGGCGGGCATGACGCCGAACTGGCAGGTGCCGCGGATCCAATCGTTCTCCCGTACGTCCCCCGAAAGCACATCGACCATCTGCACACCCATTTCGCCGAAGAGCATGAACTGGTCCGTCGCGGTCCCACGATAACAGCGCGGGTGCATGTATCCTTTCTGCGTGGGATATTCCTTCTTGATGTCGCCGGTGAGCGGATCGATGCCGGCCCGGCCGCCTTTGGCCCGCATCCAGAGGAGATCATCAACGAGAATCATGTCGGGAGGCGCGTTATATTCATTCTTACTGGTGCCGGTCCATTTCAACTGGCCGTCGCCCACCCCGTATGCGTGCACTTTCTTGAAATCGGCGGTGAGGATGACCGTGTCGTTCACCACCAGGGAAGGCGCTTCCCACTGCATCTCGCCCTGCTTCAACTTGCCGGGAGAAACCGGGAGCTGCGCTTCGAAATCCGCGCTCCATCTCTGGCTGCCCGACTCGTAATCGAGAGAGAACACACCCGCGAGGGGGTCTGCGCGAAGACGCGGCCGTTCTTGAGCGCCATGCAAGGAAAGACGAGTTCGTCGACTTCCTTCTTCCAGATGGTTTCTCCGCTTTCGACATGCACTTTCATGATTCGGCAGCGGTGAGGGAGAAACTCTCCCCGGCGCCGGGCCGCGTCGATCTCGTCGTGCCTGTCGACGTCTTCGTCGATGAGAATCGTCAGGATTCCCTTTTGATAAAGAAGCTGCTTGGCTTTTTCCGAACCCTCGATCACTCGCAGCGTTTCGCCGTTCGCAGCATCCAGCACGTGGACGGGTCCGGTGAAGTCGAGCGTCACGAATACCTTGCCGTCAGCGGCCACGAGGCGGAACGGCAAGCTCGCGGGACCCGCGCGGAAGCGGCGATATTGATCGACCCACTCGCCGAGGGGACGTTTCCACAGGGTGACGCCGTTGAAAGCATCCCGCGCCATGAGGACCTATTCGGCCGGTATACGAATGTCGACACGCGGCGCGTCGTCGAGAATGTAAAAGATGCGCCCGCCGGATGTGACTGCGACGCTAAAGCTTGCCTGCTGTTCGTGCGCGCGGGAAAATTTCGGTGTCGCCATCCACTGGATGCTGTCTGGCGGACCGACGAGACCGTCGTTGGCAACGGGATTGTTGTCAGGCGCGTGGAGATAATGCGTCCACTCATCCATGGTTTCTGGGCGCGGCTTGACTACTTTCTCCCAGGCGGTTCCGTCCCTGATGTAGGCTACGCCCTGGGGGACGAGGACCCGCATCATTTCGTCGCGTGACACACCACTCGCGTCTTCGACAACGAGAAGTTGACGAGGTTATCCGCGTATGGAAGAGCGACGTCGCCGAGCCTTTCCACGGCGACGCTTCCGTAGACGCCTTTCTTATGCAAAAACGCGCGCGCTTTGGCGATGTTTGCGCCTTCTTTGTCGAGACCGTGCACGCGCGTCGAATCGGTGGTCTGCAATTCGGCGGTCAGGGCCCCGTCGGCGCAGCCAAGATGGACGATGAGGCCGGCTTTGAATCCGGTGGCTTCGAGAATCTCTCTGGCGCTGGTGGCCGAGTGCGCCGGCGCAAGGGGTAGGAGAATGGCGGCAACGAGAGCCGCGCAGGAATTGGGTTTCATAGCAGAATGTTGGGATCTCTACCCGGGGGTGAACGCTCTGGAGGAGCTCGTTCTTTCAGGCAGTAACTGAATCTAAGAGGCGAAGCGCAGCGTGGCACGCCTTTTAACGGATGCTTGAGACAGGAACAATAAGGCATTTGAGTTGCCGGCTGTCGAAGAAAGTGGGGAAAAAGAAGAACGCCCTGGGCAACCTTGCGCCCAGGGCGTTCTCGATGCGTCGGCACTCTCATCGTCACCGGCCTGGAGGGAGGGAGCGGCTATGCCGCGTCCAGTTTCCGGCGAGCATACGGAGTGCCTGTTCTTGCCTGCGTTAAATCAAGATGGTGCGGTTAAATTTCGTCTTCGCTGGTTTGTGTCAAGACGGGGCCATCGAGTTGGATTGGCCGGGGGGCCGGCACTTCGGGAGCGTCCGGTTCTTCCAAGAGCGGGGAAGGGGGCACGCGGGTTCCCGCGATGCTGAGAGTCAGTTTCCTGGCGGTGTGATAACCGGAGAGGGGATTCATGCCCGAGCCAACGTTGAGTCCTGCGATTCCGCTCGATGCCTCCCGGACCACGTGCCAGCGTTCGCCGGCCGCGGCGTCCCAGTCGTACTGGTCGAGGGGGACCTCGCGATGCTTGCCCCACCGGTAGACGCGGATGCGACCGGTGTAATAGAGTCCGCGATCCCAGCCGGAGACTCCCAGGTAAGAGCTGTAATTTTCTTTTCCAATGCGAAGAATGTCGCGTTGGTAGGGAGAGAGCTTGGAGACGCCGCGCCCGCGGGGCAGGTAGCGTTGCTGGGAATCCTCGTCGCCGGCATCCGGGAAGCGGCCGTCCGGCGCATCCATAGCGGTGGGAAAAATTGCCTGGTGGTGGGTCGCGCAGGAAGAGAGAAAGAACGTCAGGAGGAAGGGGATGGCGGAGAGGGTCCGCGAGAAGCGGGCGAGGCGGGGGGCACGGGGGAGGCGCCTTGGTGGAGGGAGGGTGCCGGAACTGACCTTCATGAATCCTGGGTTATGGGTATGCGCACCGGCGGGGAAACCGGGCCCAGGGGAAGATCAGTTGTTATAATAATTATAACTATTATAAAACCACTGTCAATCTGCTTTCTACGTTTTGCGGTCCAATGCGGTTTTTGAGGCTTAATCCCTCGTCCTCAGCAGCTTCCGCCGGGATCTACTTGCAGTCTCCGTCTAGAAATGCTATATTTTCTATTTTTTTCAAGAGAGAGAACTTGGGGGAGTTTCTTGAAGAGCGCTTTAACTACCTGGGGAGGAACCATCGTCGCATTTTCGCGCAAGAGAACAGGAGGACACGCACGTCGCCGCGGATCGCCGCGTCTGTGCTCCCTTCGCACTGCCGGGCTCTGTCTCCCCTGACATACTCTCGCGCCTGCCCGCGGTGATTCCACCCAACGCCGCCACCGTCCTCTGATCGTTCACCGGTTGCTAAAGCAGTTTTTCCGCCCAATGAAGAGAAAGATAGCAGATATCACAACAGTACCAAACGAAGCAAAACACCAATGAAAATAGACATTACTTCAATGAGAACCGTTCTGGCCTCCTGCGCCGCGGCCTTGCTGGTCGCGACGCCCGGATACCTGAACGCCATAGAAATCATCGAGCCTCCGTCCGAGCCTGGGTTCGTGGTTTATCGATGCACCGCGCGCACCACCGCAGAGAGCAAGATTGACGGCGTCGGCTGCGACAGAGAGCGCACACTCACCACGGGATACATCGTCCGGGATCTCAATTCCGAAGGCCGGGCCGATTACGGAATGATCATTCTCGATGAATTTGGTGCGGTCGTGAGTAGCGATCCGGAATTGACCTTTCAAAAGGTCGTCACCATGACCTGCCCCGGCACGCGTCCCCGCGTGCATGAGGCATTTCTCGGAGGCGAATGCCAGGAAATTCTTGATGCCCAGTCCTTCGCGGCATCCCGAATCGACGGCGTTACGCGTAACTTGAGATTGCGTTATGAAGACGAGGAAGAGCCCGTAAACCTCGAGATACCGAACGTCGCATTTTCTATGCGTGGCGAGGAACACAAAGTGGAGTGTTCACCGGACGCGTGGACGTGGTTCCGGTCCCGGATTACCTACCGTCTCGACAGGCCGCTTTCCGAAGGGGTAAACGATCCCGCGGGGAGTGTGGTGACCTTGGAAGACGCCGTGAATTACGTCGTTTCCCAGCTGGAGGTGGTGGAGGGATAAATCTGCAGAAGTCAGATAACGCTACCAAGAGTAACAGGAATCACGTTTTTTATCGCCACTGTCCTCCAGGTTGATCTTGGGGGGCGGTGGCGATTTGTTTGGGCCGGTCGTGAGGCCTCCAGGCGGACTTGACCTGTGGCCCCGGATTTCGCAAGCATCGTGGTGATCCGTAAGAAAGATCCATGCTCCTTTGGTGGCGTCGTCTTTGCTGCGAATGAACCCAATAGCTTGATGAAGCACTTTCTTCTTGTCCGAGCGACTCGAATTCGAACCGGCATTCGCCTTGCTTGGATTGCACTGGCGTCTCTTATCATCCCTCTCTTTCTGAGTTCCTGTGGAGAGACGCCGCCGGACAGAAGTGTTAATGCCGATTCATCAGGCGACGGCGGCCGGGGCGCTATTCCTCCCATGCTCCGGGGGCGGGAAAGCGGAATGGCCTCCGGTCCTATCGGCAAGAGTGCCGGCACTTTTTCGCGTTCGCGCTTTGACCCGCAGGCGATGGCCGCGAGCGGGCCTGGCGGAGGGGGCTTTCCATCGGTGGCCGGTGAGCCGCGCGATTTTCTCGATCTTACGGAATCGGAGCGGGCGCAGTTCCTGGCGCTTGAGGAAAAATTTTGGGCTACGAAAGATCTTGATACGCGCCTCGAGATCCTCGACGAGATGGAATCATATTACGGCAGAGAGCTGCTTGGATTTATGGGCAAGCTTCTGACCCAACCCGAGGAAGACCTGCGGCTGCGGGCGGTTGAGCTTCTCAGCGGGAAT
>JAHEJT010000213.1 GCA_024638765.1 Verrucomicrobiales bacterium | reverse complement strand
GCGTCCGTATCGGCCCATGAGCACCACGTCCATGACGCTGACGGGGAAGTCCCAGTCAATGGATTCGCGCTGGGGGACGTATCCGACGCGGGTGATGCTTTCCCCGAGGGGTTTTCCGAAAACTTTGACCCAGCCACTGGTGAGGGGGAGCATGCCCATGACCGCCTTGATGAGGGTCGACTTACCGGCCCCGTTGGGTCCGACGATGCCGACGATACGGCCGGGAGGCACCTCGAGATCGATCCCCCAGAGCACGGGTTTCTTGTGGTAAGCCACGGTGAGATCGTGGATTTCCAGCGCAGTTTCGACCCCGTTTCCGGAGGCGGGATCTGCATCTCTGGCGGAATCGCGCCCGGCACGTGCCGCGGTGACAGATGCGGGTGTGGAAGTTCGGTCGTTCATGTTTGCTGCGAAGGAGCGGGCCAGCACAGGCCATGCCGCGCCCGTGGAAGCAGGCGGGCCGGGTGTCCGGCGGACAAATGATTGATGAGTCTCATTTCAAGGCGGCGACGACGGTGTTGACGTTGTGCTTGAGCATTCCTATGTAAGTGCCGACGTCGTAGGTCTCCCCGTTGACAGTTTCCATTTCGCCGGCAGGTCCGAGGGCGTCGGAAAAGAGTTCGCCGCCGATTTCGACATTGGCGTCCCGGGCGACGCGCTCAATGGCTGCCGGCGAGACGCTGCTCTCCACGAAAATAGCTTTGAGATTGCGCCCCTTAATGAGGTCCGTGGTCTTTGCGATGTCCGCGAGTCCCGCCTGGTCCACCGTGGAGATCCCCTGGATCCCGATGACTTCGAGCCCGTAAGCGCGGCCGAAGTAGTTAAATGCATCATGACTGGTGATGAGAACGCGATGCTCTGGAGGGATCTGGGCGATTTGCTGCTGGACCCAGGTATCAAGCTCTGTGAGCTGGGACTTATATTTTGAAGCGTTGGCGATTAGTGCGTCTTTCTTGTCCGGACGCGCTTTCACCAGTGTCTCCAAAACGCCGTCAACGCATTCCGCCCAAAGCGCGGCATCTCCCCAGACATGCGGATCGGGATTGCCTTCGAATCCTTTGGGCACCAGCAGCTTTTCCCGGGGCAGCGATTCCGCGACCGCCGTGACAAGGATGTCGCGGCCTTTAAGCGATTTGTAAAGTTCGTCGGTGCGTCCTTCGAGATGGTGGCCGGAGTAAAAAACGACATCGGCTTGTCTCAGTTTTGCCTGGGCCCGGGCGGGCAAATTGTAGGTGTGCGGATCGATGCCCGATGCCATCAGTCCCGTCACCGAAACGCCGGGATCGTCGCCGAGGATGTGCTGGACCATGTCCGTGACCATGGTGGTCGTCGTGATGACGCGAAGCGTCTTCTTGTCGGGTCCGGGATCGCCGGCGTCGGCAAGAGAGGGCCGCTTGCAGGAAGGCAGTGCCAGCAATGCCAGCAGTGCGATGGCGGGGATGGAGAGCCCGGGGAGGGCGCGCAAAAACGCCGGGGGCGGGAGGCGGCCAGAACGGGTTGGCGGGCGGGTGGGGCGATTCATAAGGCGGAAAAACGGACCGGAGAATTAGGCTAACCTAATAATATTAGCTTCACCTTATTCTCCGGTCAAGTCAAAGCCGGCGGACCCGATGGTGGAGTTGGAAATACGGGGGATTGGGCCCGGTGCGGCCTCGAAGAGCGGCCCTGAAAGAGATACAGCCCCACGCGCCGATAGGCAACGTGAGGCTGTTATTTCCCCCCCCAAAAGAAAAACTTAATATTGCCGTAATGTCTACCCCTCGACAAGTATTCTTGCAAGGAAAAAGGAGGATTTTTCTCCCCCGGAGTGTGGCTGCCCCTGTCCGTGGTTCGGGTCGGTCCCGGGGTTGAGGGGCCCGGTTCAGGCCCGGGTGAAGAGCATTTTGAGGCCCACCGCGATGAGGATGAGGGCGAAAATCCGGGTGAGGGCCAGGTTGCTCAGGGATTTCATCCAATCGGCGGCGAAAAAGGCCACCAGGGTGGCGCCGATGGCGCAGGCCGCCACCAGTTTCCATTCCACCAGGTGGCTCCGCGCAAACTGGGTGGTCGCCACCAAGGCGGTGGGAACGATGACGGCGAGGGAAGTGGCGACGGCGTGTTTTTGATCCAATCCGAGTGCGAATACGAAGGCCGGCACCATGATGATCCCGCCGCCCACCCCGCAGAGCGCGGCGACGAGTCCGCCGAGGGCGCCGATGAGAAGAGCGATGAGGAAGTTCACGGGGTAATCGGGTATTCCCGACTTGGCCGGGCCGTCGCTTTGCTCTGCGAGTTTCCGGTGTTAGAGGTCGGGGGTTTAGTTTAGGTGAGGAGGCGGATGAGGAGTTGTTCGAGGACGAGTTTGGAATCGAGCTGAGTCGTCACCAGGCGGACATTGGCATCGAGGCATTCCTCCAGGCCTCGGCGGAGGCGCGCCAGCTTGAAGCGCCCGCATTCCTGTGAGGCGAGGTAAATGGGGTAGCAGCTTATTCCGCCGTCTTTCTTCCGGGGAAGATGCGCGGTTTCCGTGTCGGGAAGGCGATTGAGTTCGCCTTCGAAGCCGCGGTAATTGCGCGCCCGGATGTGATGGCGTTCGAGGAGGTCCTTGGCGAGGAGGAGGCTTCGGACCTTCGGCACGACGGCGGCCAGCAGGATCCCGATAGCGCTCTCCCCGTGATAGATCAACTGATCGACGCGCTCCAGCGCCAGGCGGAGCCGGCGCTTGCCAATGGCGTCCCCGATCTCAAAGACGATTCCGGCGCGACTTTGGGCGACGAGCTTTCGGACGTGTTCGGAGGTAATTTCCCGTGGGCCCTCCCCATTGCCATTGCCGCCCGGCCCGAGGTAAAGATCCAGTTTTTCGAGTTCCGCGTCGATCTGCCGGGAATCCTCGCCGGCGAGCATCACAAAAAATTCCAGGGCCTCCCGGTCGAAGGAGAGACGGTATTTCTTTGCGCGTTGGGCGACGAGCCCCATGACGTCGCTTTCCCAACCGGGCCGCGAGGTATCGAGCCGGTCGAAGACTGCGATCTTGGTGAGTTTATTGAGCGTTTTGTAAAAAGCACGCCGCTTGTCCATGCCGGATGCGCTGAGCAGGAAATGGACACCCTCAGGGATGCCTTCCTTGAGCAGCGCCGTGAGATTCTCGATGGCTTCCTGGGTGGCGGCCGCGTTTCCGGTGACACTGTCGGTGAAGAAATTGGCGTTCTTCAGCCAGACCACTTTCACTCCCCCGAAAAAGGGAAGGGTCTGGATGGCCTGAATAGTTTCGGAAACGGTTTTTGCCGCGTGATCGGCGTTGTCGGCAACGCCGTTGATGATTTCGGTCCCGAATTCACCGGCGTCCGCGGGGGTGAGCTTTTCGGCGAGCGCCAGGGCGGCCTCGGCGACCCGGGCCTCGTCGCTTCCGATGATGGCGTGCAGATTGGGGCTCACTGCATTCGCAGTAAATAGTGAATAGTGGTTAGTAAATAGTAGGAGTAGGTTCCCCGGTCAGCGCGGACAGGGTACCTGGAGCATCCCCATACCATTACCAACTGATAATCGGAGTCCGCATGGAAGGTCAATGCCGATCCCGGCAGTCGCGAAAACTATTTACTATTGACCACTGACTATTCACTAAATCTCCTCATCGTTTCCCCCGGCTGTAAGACACGCTCTTCCCCTTCTTCCCCTTCCGGGATCTGCCTTTCGGCCGAGAGGCCGTGTTCATCCCGGTTTCAATGCCGGTCTGTCTCTTTAGTTCATTAATCTGATCGCGGAGGAGGGCGGCTTTTTCGAATTCGAGCGCAGCGGAGGCTTCCTGCATTTCCTCTTCGAGTTCGCGGAGGACCTCGAGCGCGTCGAAGTCTTCGCCGGATTCGCGGACCACGCTTTCCTCCACTTCGCGGCCGCGATAGAGCGTGTGCAAACTTTCCTGGACGGCCCGCACCACGCTCTGCGGCTCGATGTCATGCGCTTCGTTATATTCCGCTTGTTTGCGGCGGCGGTATTCACTGATCCCGATGAGGCTCTGGATGCTCCGCGTGACATTGTCGGCGAAGAGGACGACTTCGCCGTTGATGTGGCGCGCCGCGCGGCCGGCGGTTTGGACGAGCGACGTTTCGCTGCGCAAGTAACCTTCCTTGTCGGCGTCAAGGATGCACACCAGGCTTACCTCCGGGAGATCGAGGCCCTCGCGCAGGAGATTGATGCCCACGAGGATATCAAATTCCGCGGCACGCAGGGCCCGGAGAATCTCCACGCGCTCGATGGCATCGACATCAGCATGGATGTAGCGGACCTTGAGGCCGACCCCGCGGAGGTAATCGGTGAGATCTTCCGCGGTGCGCTTGGTGAGCGTGGTCACGAGGACACGCTCGCCATTTTCGACGCGTTGACGGCAGAGCTCGATGCTTTCATCGATCTGGTCTTTGAGGGGGCGCAGGGTAATGACTGGGTCCAGAAGACCGGTGGGCCGGATGATTTGTTCGACGATGAGATCCGTGCCCGGCGCGAAGGGATCGAATTCTTCAACCGGCTGATCTTTCCCCGAAATTCGCGGGAGGCGTTCGGGCAGGGGATCCGTGGTGCCGGCCTTTTTCTTGAGGCGGGGAATGTATCCGGTGGCCCCTGCTTTGCTGTTCTGGAGTTCGAACTTGGACGGGGTGGCGCTGACGTAAAGCCGTTGCGCGGTGATCTCCATAAATTCTTCGAATCTGAGAGGCCGGTTGTCGAGGGCGCTGGGAAGGCGGAACCCGTAATCGACGAGGGTGGTTTTGCGCGAGTGATCGCCTTCGTACATTCCGCCAATCTGCGGCACGGTGGCATGGGATTCGTCGATTACGGTCAGGAATTCATCCTGGAAGAAATCGATCAAAGTGTAGGGCCGTGAACCGGGTTCGCGGGCGTTGAGATGGCGGGAGTAATTCTCGATGCCCTGGCAGAAGCCCATTTCCACCATCATTTCGATGTCGTATTCCGTGCGCTGCCGAATGCGCTGGGCTTCGATCAATTTATCGTGGTCCTCGAACCATTTGACGCGTTCCTCCAGTTCTTCGCGGATGGCTTTCACGGCCGGCGCAAGTTTTTCCACGGGGGTGACGAACTGTTTGGCGGGGTTGATGGTGTAACGGTCGAGGGCGGCGATAGATTGGCCGGTGAGCGGGTCAAATACCGAGATCCGTTCGATTTCGTCTCCGAAAAACTCGACCCGGATGGCTTCGTTCTCGAGGAACGCGGGGTGGACTTCGACGACGTCGCCTCGCACCCGGAAATGTCCGCGGCTGAAGGCGATATCGTTGCGCTCGTAAAGCATCTCCACCAGGGAGGCCAGAAACTCATCGCGGTTGAGACGCTGTCCCTTATTCACCGGGACCATCATGTTCTCGTAATCCTCGGGCGAACCCAGGCCGTAAATGCAGGAGACGCTGGCAACTACGATGACATCGCTGCGCGTGAGGAGCGATCCCATCGAGGAGAGGCGGAGCCGCTCAATCTCGTCGTTAATCGAGGAATCCTTTTCGATGTAGGTATCGGTGCGGGGGATGTAAGCTTCCGGCTGGTAATAATCGAAGTAAGAGACGAAGTATTCGACGGCGTTCTCGGGAAAGAAATTTTTGAACTCCGAGTAGAGCTGGGCGGCAAGGGTTTTGTTGTGAGAGATGACGAGCGTAGGCTTGCCAATGTTGGCAATGACGTTGGCGACAGTGAACGTCTTCCCGGATCCCGTGACGCCGAGGAGGGTCTGGTGCGGATTACCCGCTTCCAGGGACTTCGTGAGCTTGGCGATCGCCTGGGCCTGGTCGCCGCGGGGCGAGAGTTCCTGGGAAAGGTGGAAGGGGGCGTTCATTGCTTCGCGGGTATCTGGTATCAGGTATCTGGTATTGGGGAACAGGGTTTACCTCCTTGGTAGCGCCTGATAACTGTTACCCGATACCTAATACCTGATACCCGAGCCCATGGACCTTGTCACCATTCGAGAGTTGAAACATCGGGTCTCCAATCAAGCGGAGGCTTACCGCGTACATGCCCAGGTGGATTCGGTCCTTAAGAAGACGGCGCGGAACGGAAAGCCTTTCTTTGAGTTGAAATTCGTGGATGCGCAGGACCAAGTGGCGCTGCGGGCCTGGGATGATACTCCCGCCTTTCACCTGGCTGAGAATTTGCCTGCGGGAGAGTTTGTCGAACTTTCGGGCGAATGGGTGGATAACGAGAAATTCGGAATCGACGCCCGCAACTGGGAAACGCGCGCGCTGGCGGAAGCCGAAGTGGAAAACTTTCTGCGCGGCGGCGAGACCTTGAAGCGGAAGCAGGGCGAGGATTATGCGTTCATTGAAGAAAGTTGCAGCTCCATGAAAGATCCCAGGTTGCGGGCGCTTTGCGGGGTTTTTCTGGATCAGTTCGGAGAGCGCATGCGGCGAACCGGCGCGGCGCGGCAGTTTCATCATGCGCGGCGCGGCGGCTTGGTGGAACACGTTGCCCAAATGATGCGTTCGGCGAAAGCGGTGGCCTCGGCTTACGCGGAATTGAACGAGGATCTCCTGGTGGCGGGAGTGTTGTTTCATGATGCGGGAAAGCTTTGGGAAAATTGTTACAGCGAAAAGGGATTCACGATGCCGTATTCGGAGGCGGGTGAATTGTTGGGTCATATTTCCATCGGCATGGAGATGGTGAACCGGCTCTGGCGGGAGTTGATGGAGGGGGAGGAGGCCAAAGCATGGTTGACCCTGGAGCCGCCCAGCGAAGAGGTGCGCCTGCATTTGCTGCACTTAATCGCTTCGCATCACGGTGAACTGGAGTTCGGCTCCCCCGTGGTGCCCAAAACGCCGGAAGCGATGGCATTGCATTACCTGGACAACCTGGATGCAAAGCTTGAGATGTTTGCGCAGGGATATGAAACGGCGGCGGCGCTGAGCGCGCATGTTTTCGACCGAGTCTTTCCGTTGCCGGGGAAACTGGTGCGGCCCCTGGGGAAGGTGGAGGGAGAGGCGGAATAAGTCGTAAGTAGTAAGTGGTGAGTAGTGACCGGTTATCGGTTATCAGTTATCAGGAATCGTGGCGGTGGCAGGCGGGATGGAGGGAGATTTCAAGGCGGCGGTTTTTGATCTGGACGGGACGCTGCTGAATACGCTCGAGGATCTGGCGGACGCGACCAACGCGGTGCTGGCGCGGCATGGATGGTCCGGCCACCCGGTGGACGCTTACCGGTATTTCGTGGGGGACGGGCCGGTCTTGTTGCTGGAGCGGGCGCTGCCGCCGGAGGTGGCGGGCGATGCGGAGAGAGTTGCCGAGCTGGTGGCGGAGTACAAAGAAGTCTACGCGACCCGGTGGGACCGGAAATCGCGGCCTTACCCCGGGATTGCCGGGTTGATCGAGGGTTTACGAGGGGCGGGACTGAAACTGGCGGTCTTCTCCAACAAACCCCACGAATTTACGGTGAAATGTGTCGAAGGTTTGTTGGGGGACTGGCAGTGGGATGTGGTGTTGGGGTTGCGAGAGAATTTTCCCAAGAAGCCCGATCCGCACGGCGCGCTGGAAGTGGCGGCGCAATTGGGCGTGCGGCCCGGGGAGTGTGTCTATTTCGGGGACACGGCGACCGATATGAAGACGGCGACGGCGGCCGGCATGTTCCCGGTGGGGGTATTGTGGGGATTCCGGGAGGCGCAGGAACTGCGGGAGGCGGGGGCGAGGCTGCTGCTCGAGAGGCCTGAAGACTTCGCGAACCGAGTTCCCTAAGTCCTGGCTAGCGATTTAGAAAGTGTCACAATTTTTCATACAATTGTATGAAAAATTGTGACACTCCATGGAGCAAAGGCGCGCCGTTGTGTTGTTTTTTCGCGCCTAATGATGCGGCCTCTTTCTGTATCATCCCGAGCGGAGTCGAGGGATCTCTCAACCTTGCAAGAAGCGCTCTCCAACGGAAAATGCACGAGGGCCGGCCGTGCTTTCGACCGT
>JAHEJT010000212.1 GCA_024638765.1 Verrucomicrobiales bacterium | reverse complement strand
AGGAATTCGCGGGCGGGATACATCTCCGCGCAGGGTTTGCGCAGTCCCGCGGTGCTCAGCTCGAAGGCGGCATCGGCGTCGCGCGCGGCTGTGATGGCGGGCTCATAAAACCGGCGCAGATCGCCGCCGGGCCGGAACCCGAATTTTTTCACGAGGTCCGGGTGGGCGAGAATATCGAAAAAGCCGCTGGCGATGCAACGGGTGTAGAGATTCCAATAGGTGTTCCAGATTTCTTCGACCGAGTCCGGGTCTTCCCAGCGCGCTGTCCATTTGGGGTCGGGATCGTCGACTGCCCACTCTGGGCTGATGTAATGGACGCTGCCGATGAGGTAATCGAAGGGCGCCCGGGAACCGAGATCCTCGATCCAGGATTCACAGCCCTCGAGGAAATCGCATTCCAGCCCGAGTTTGACGGCGAGGGAACCGGCGAAGGCCTCCCGGGTTTCGCGGATCATCTCGAGGTAACGGGGAAAGTCGTCGATCCCCATGCGCCAGTCGTCGAATTTCTCCGGCATGGGATTGTGATCGGAGAAGCCGATCTCCGTGAGGCCTCGGTCCAGCGCGACACGGGCATATTCCTCCGGGGCACCGGTGGCGTGGTGACAGAGGGGGGTGTGCATGTGGTAATCGGCGGGCGGCATGGAAGGCAGATGGAAGATGCAAGATAGAAGATGGAAGATGGGAGGGAAAGCGGGATCCGGTGGGTGGCTTCGAATGCGCTGGGAGCGAGGGTAGGGCGACGCGTCCCGCGGAGCCGCGTCCAGGAGAAGCAGGGTGTGGAACAAAATTGCGGGAAAAAGCGGCTTGCGGAGGAGCCCGGGCTGGTCCAAAGAGGAGTCGCTTTCGCCTGAGATCATGACGACGAGTTCCGTTCCCGCTTCGGATCCCTTCTGGCCGGATAATCATTTTACCGGTCCGATGTTTGAAAAGCTGCGCCGGCATCCCAAGCGGATTGTGTTTCCGGAAGGCGAAGACGGACGAATCCTGCGCGTCGCGGAGAAAGCGGTGCGGCGGGAGATCCTGGCGCCGATATTACTGGGGGATCGAGATAAGATCCGCGCCCTGGCCGAAGAGATCGGCGTTTCCCTCGAGGGAGTGGGTTTGTTAGAGCCGGAGCAAGCGGAGGATTTTGAAATGTTCTGCCGGGCGTTCGAGAAGATGGAGCGTTACCGGCGCATGAAGGTTGCCAATGCGGCGGAGGTCATCGCCAGGCCGCATTATTTCGCGGCCATGATGGCCCAGTATGGGCAGGCGGATGGGGTGGTAGGCGGGAACACGAGTTATCCGGCGACGGTGTTGCGCGCGCTCTTTCACGTGCACGCCCTTTTGCCGCACGTGGAGCATGCTTCCAGCTGCTCGATTCTGCTGGACGCGGGGTCGGCGCATTTCGGGAAGGAAGGATATCTTTTCCTGGCCGATTGCGCAGTGATCCCGGAACCGAGCGTCGAACAGCTCGCGATGATCGGTGTGGAGTCGGGCAAACTGGCACGGTTCGTATTGGGCCGCGCGCCCAAGGTTGCGTTCTTGAGTTTCTCGACCAAGGGCAGTGCCACGGCGCCGGCCACCGAGCGCGTGGTGGCGGCGGCGGCCCTGGCGCGGGAGCGCGCCCACGAACAGGACTTGACCCTCGAGATCGACGGGGAGATGCAGGTGGACGCGGCGCTGGTGCCGGAGATCGCGGCACTCAAGGCGCCGGGGAGCCGTATCCAGGGGGACGCGGACGTGCTGGTCTTTCCCAATCTCAACAGCGGCAACATCAGTTTCAAGCTGCTGCAGCACGCGGCCGGGGCGCAGCCTTACGGGAATTTGATCCTGGGACTGGGGCGGCCGGCGGCGCAGATCTCGCGGGGGGCGAGTCCGGAGACGATCCTGGGGACGGCGGCGGCGGTGGGGATCCAGGCGATCGAGTACCACCTGCTGTATCCGGCAGGATAACTCGCTGGGGGGCAATGCGTTGTGCGGGTCGGCGGGAGAGGATAAATGAAAGATGGAAGAGAGAAGATGGGAGAGACGGAGTTCGAGTGGGGGGCGGGATTCCGCGGGGAGCCTTGACGGTGGCGGTGAGGGGCTGGCGAGGGGGCCAAAGTTTTTCTTGATGTGCCCCGTGGAAAATTTCAAAATTTCCTTCCTATGAAGAAAATTCTCTCCATCGCCTCCGCGCTTTTACTGATCCAGGTTTCCACCGCATCCGCCATCGTGGGAGGGCCTTGGGACAACGACAACTATGCAGAAGGTCGTGAAGCCGGCATTTACCAGGCGGTCGCGACGATGCGCAACGGGATGGGGATCATGCGGTTTGGCAACAATCCAAACACGGTGAATTTGAATATTCAAAACGATGATGGGACCACCGAGCTCAACGCGGCCAACCAATCCGTCTGGTGGTACCAGGGGGTGACTTATGCCGGAGACACTTGGGCGATCGTCGACATGCGCGCAAAGTCGGTCGTGGGGATTAACACCGCGGACTCCCGGGATCCCACCGCACTCAACGCGCCCATCAACACCCCGGCGGGACAAGCGACCCCGACCAATCGTGGCAACCGCCGATTCCTCACCGCGAACTGGCATGCTACCATCCGGACGCAGACGCCGCAGGTGCGCTTCGACGGTAGCGGCACTGTCGCGGTTTTCGGGGAGCTTGAGAACGTGTCCAGCACGCTGATTCAGAACATCACCACTCCCGACGTCACGGGACCCGGCGGGACCATCATCGTCACGGCAACCAACACCAGGACCGTGAATGGGTTCGGCGGAGAATCCGATGAATTTCCTCAAGTCGGCAAGCAGCTAAAAATCCGGGTATTCGGGAGCCGAACCTCCCTGATCCCTCCCGGTGCAAACTAAGCAGGGCCTGGGCAGCCGTTCCGGGATCCACTCGCAGGGCTGCGCTTTTCCCGTTCGTTCCTCCTTGTCTCGCGCCGCCATGGAGGGGGCATCAATAAGGATGCCCGGGTGCAGAGGCTGCCATCGGGAAGCTGCCGCCAAGGCGCTGCACCACCCCACTGGGGAGAGAGAGTTCCTTTCTGAATCAGCGTGAGTCCGCGCTGCACCGCACTCGGGGATTGGGGTTGATCTTCAAGGCGTCCTCTTCGAAGGTGGAGGGCTCGGGGGAAGCCCGAGGCTGACGTCATGCACACTGCTCTCATCAGATCCGGCGCACGGTCTTCCCGCGCGAGGCCCGTTTCGCGGGGGTTAACCCTGGTGGAGGTGCTGGTCGTGATGGTGATTCTGGCCATACTGATCGGGCTGGCGATCCCCATGGTGGACGCCTTGCGGCGCAGGGCGGAACGGGCGGCCTGTGTATCACAGATGCGCAGCCTGCACGCGTCCTTTGACAGTTTCATCGCGGATAATCGCCAGTGGCCGCAGGTCCCTGAGTCGATCAAGGGAGAGGAAGATTATTGGGCCTTCTGGACCCAGGTCCTGGTTCCGTATGGGGCGGATGCGCGGGTCTGGCTTTGCCCCACCGAAAAGCGGGCCCTGGCCCAGGATCCGGACTTTCAAAAAAAGGGCGGCATCCAGTTCCAGGGCAGTTACGTGCCGACGCAGTTCGGTCCCGGGGAATTCACGCCGTTTCGCTGGGACCAGCCGTGGCTGGCGGAAAAAGCCGATTATCACGGAGGAGGGTTCCAGCTGATTATGCCGGACGGCTCGATCCGGACGGGCGACCAGCTGCTCGGATCAAATTGAGCGGGAGAGGTCCCGGGCCGAGTATCCGGATCCGGGCAGGGGCCCCGGGCGACGCGCTGAAATCGGGGGCGGTGGGGGCAGTTCCCGGCTGGCAGCTCTTTTCGGAGCGAAATGCCCCGTAAATTAGCGGAAAATCGCGTTGTCAGGCGCCTTCCCCGGGTGTTAGGTTGGGCGACCCCGGGGTGCTGAAAAACCCGGGTTTCTGCGCTTTCCGCCCCCCGTTCCCTCGATTACAATGTAAAGCCGATGAAGCGGTTCCTCGTTCTCATTGCCCTCCTCCTTTTCCTTGCTTTCCCGGCGATCGTCCGGGCCCAGCAGGGCTATGGTGACCTCTCCTACGATATCTCGCAGGGGACGGTGACGATTCGGGCCGACGGCCGGATCAAGACCTACGAGATCGCGCTGGACGAGGTCTGGGTCACCGATGGGGCCAACGAATACCTCGAAGAGGTTTCCGGTTATGCCAATGCCGGAGCGCTGCGCGAGGACCTGGCCGTCATGAATTACACCCGGACGGCGCAGCGTTACCTGGTGCTTTACCGGGAAGGCAGTGAGCACGTGCCGAGCAACCGGCTCATCTTGAGAAATCACCTGGCGTTGAAACTGGAGAATCCTGCGGACGCTCCCCGGGTTGCGGCGGACCACGGACTGGTTTGGAGCGATGAACGGGTCATGGACGACGGCTATGCCTTTTTCGAGGCCTCGAGTACGTTTCTTTGCCTGCTTTGCGCCGAGGATCTCGAGTCCGACGACCGCGTCGAAGATGTGGCGGTGTTGCTCAGAATCGAACTGTTTCCGGAAGGATACGGCCCGGGGGAACCGAACGATCCGCTGTTTGCGCCTCCGAACAATTGGCACCATACGCTGATCAATTCCCCGGCGGTTTGGGCCAGCAGCGGGCTGAACACGACGGGAGCGGGCGTCTTGGTTGCGGTCTTCGATGGCGGGATTGATCTCACCCATCCGGATCTGAGTTTCTCGACGCCGCATTTGAACATCCTTTCCAATGGCACGAATCTCCCGGTCAGTTCCCACGGCACCTCGGTGTCGGGTGTGGCCGCCGCCATTGGGAACAACGGGATCGGTGTCGTCGGGTTGGCTCCCGAAGCGCTGGTCACCGGCGTTGGGCCTCTGGCGGGGTCCGCTTTAGCTTTCAGCCGCGCGTTTCTGCACCGCCACAATAACCCCGGCAACCTGAACGACGATGATACGCCGGTGCCGGCGGTGCACAACAACAGTTGGGGATTCGGCAATGACGACGCATACAATGCGGGGCAGCCCTCAGTCCTCAGTGCGATGGGGACGGCCTCCCGCCTGGGAACCATCATCGTTTTTTCGGCGGGGAACGATGGCGCGGACGGGCGCCGCACGGATTACACGGGATACAAGAATTCTCCTTACGCCATCAGCGTGGGGGCCGTGGGGATACAAGCTAACGGGCTCGGCAAGATTGCGTCCTACAGCGAGGGCGGGGCGGCCCTGGCCCTCTCCGCCCCATCGAGTCCCGGACCCGGGCCTCCCTCGGGGACGGTCACCACGGAGGTGGGCGGCGGGTACACCTTTGGCTTCAATGGCACCTCCTCGGCGGCGCCCGTCGTGAGTGGGGTGATTGCCGCCATGCGCGAAGCCAGGCCCGATCTCACTTACCGGGAAGCCAATCATATTCTCCTGACGACCGCCACCCAGGCCAATCTTGACGAGCCCGCGACGGAATTCGAGGTCAACGGTGCGGGGATTCCCTTCAGTTACACTTACGGCGCTGGCCTGGTCAATCCGCCGGGGGCGGTAGCCGCGGCCAAGGCTTTGGGGGACCTCTTCCCCGACGTGCAGACGGTCACACGCAATCCCAGTGGTGGTTCGACAACTTTGCCGGCGACTATTCCCGACGGGAATACCGGCGGCCAGACGTTCGCCTTCGATTACAGCGGGGTGGGCATGACGGTGGAACACGTGGCGGTGGATGTCGATTTCGTGCCTGGCAGCGGCATGGATATCACCGATCTGGAAATCGAGTTGTCTGCGCCCAACGGACCGATCACCAGCGTGCTGAACGAAGTTTCCAATCTCGATAGCAACGAGGGCGGCCTGGGCTGGACCTACTACTCGATACGGCACTGGGGGGAACAAGCCGGCGGCGTGTGGACTCTGCGGATTGCCGACGAACGCGGCAACGGGGTCTCAGGGGCCGTCCAGAGTATCACCATGACGATTTACGGAAGTTCGGGAGGACTCAATCAGCCGCCCGTGGTCACGGCGGCGGAAATCGTGCCGACTCCCATGGCATTCGACGACGAAGAACTCCGCGTCACCGGAGAAATGGCGGTGGATCCGGAGGGAGACCGGTTTGTGTTCATTTACCACTGGCAAGAGAGTCACAACGCGACGGATTGGAGGTATATTCTCGAGGGGCACCAAGTCCTGCCCAGCACCACGACCAGACCTTCCATGGCTTACCGGTGCGATGTCCGCGCTGTCGATTTCAAGGGCGCGGTCAGCGTGTCGCCGTTTTACACGAATCACAGTTTCGTGGAAAGCCGGGCCCCGGCGGTTGCCTTCGAAGGAGTGCCATACGAATACCCGGCGGGACTGTGGCTGCCGCGGCAGGCGAATGATGAAGATAAGAAAGCCGTCATCAGCGAATTCAGCCAGGGTGAGTACGGGGACGAAGAATGGGTCGAGATCATCGTGGTGGAAGACGGGCTCGACATGCGTGGCTGGTATCTATCCAACCATTTCCCCCATGGCAGTCTTCTGGGCCGCGACGTCAAATTTACCAATCATTCCATGTGGGCTTCCGTCCCGGCGGGGACCATCATCGTGATTTACAACGCCGAGTTGAAAGATTTTCCGGTCCCGCAGCGAGGGCCGACCGAGCGGGATCCTTACCTGCCACCGGACGATTACACCTTGGGCCCGGGTGATAACACCCTCATCCTGCCGTCCACGGACACCGCGCTTTTCCGGCTCCCCGTCACGGGCACGGGATGGGGAGAGTTTCCGGACAATGGAGAGACTAATATCAACCTGACGAATGCGGCCGGCGATGTCGCGGATGCCGTTTCCATAAACGGGGACAACTTCTATACCCCGGCGCTGGGCGGTGCGGCGGACAGCCTGCTCATCGGGCTCGATCCCGCGCGTTCTTCGGCCCACTGCATCGGGTACATGCTGGATCATTTTGATCAACCCGGCATGTGGTCGATCGGGTCCGCACTTCCGGGGGGACCGGCGAGTGAACCCAACATTTCACCCGGGACCTGGAACAACGATCTCCCGGGCACGACTGACGATCACCGCGGCTTCATTGAGAGCCTGCTGACCTCGGGGACTCCCTCGCCGAGAATACGGCAATATGAGCTCGGTGCAGCCACGACTGCGGGCTGGCTCTCGATCGATCCCAATACGGGACTGGTGAGCGGGACGCCTCCCACCGGGTCGGCGGGGCAATACATGGTCCAAGTGACGTGCACGTCACCCTGGGACACGCGGACCCAGGATCCGTACACTCTGACGGTGGTCGCGGGGGCTCCGATCCCGCTGGCCGCATTCGACCTCGATGGTGACGGCGCGGGGATCGCGTTGGAGGAGGCGTTTCACACCGATGCCCAGGACGCCGCCTCGACGCCTACACCGGAGCACGAGCTGGAGGAGATTGAGGGCGCAAAATACCTTTCGATCACCTTCACACGACTGAAGGGAGGCACCCTGGATCCGGCGACCCTGGATTACACGGTGGCGTCGCCCTCGGCCCCGGGCCGGACGATCCGGTATACCGTGCAGCGGGGCATCGATTTGAACGAGTGGTCCTCCGGGCCGGGCGAAGTGGTGTTTGAGGAATCTTCCGTGAGGCCGCACCCGGCGGATCCCGACAGGGCGGAGACGGTTACCTATCGCACCGCCGCGCCCATCGACGGCCAGGAGTGTGCGTTCCTGCGCGTGCAACTGACGTGGGAGGAGTAGGCAAACCTGCCGGAGGCAACCTTGCCGAGAAGTTATCTCGGCAATGGGATTCCCCTCACCCTAACCCTCTCCCCAGAGGAGAGGGGGCGAAGTCCACGGCAATAACCTCGCCGCGACAGTTCTGAGACGGAAAGAAGCCCACGGTAACATACCCGAACTCGACAGGTCCGCTGTCTCCCCCTCTCCTTGGGGAGAGGGGACGAAGTCCACGGCAATAATCCCGCCGCGACAGTTCTGAGACGGAAAGAAGCCCACGGTAACATACCCGAACTCGACAGGTCCGCTGTCTCCCCCTCTCCTTGGGGAGAGGGGACG
>JAHEJT010000211.1 GCA_024638765.1 Verrucomicrobiales bacterium | reverse complement strand
CGGCATCGCGAGCGCGTCCCCGATCGAGGAGCCGAGCAGGGCGCCATTGATGCGGTCGTTCGACTCGGGGGACTGTCGGGCCAAGGCCATTTCTATCGGCTCTATCCCTTCTGATACTCCGTGAGAAATCCGATAAACTCGCGACGGTGATCTTCTTCTCCCGCGAGAAGCGTGATCGCCATGTCCTGCGTCACGTAATCGACGCCATCGCAAATCTTGATGATCTTGTTGTATTGCGCAATCGCGCCTTCCTCGGCGTCGATGACGCCCTTGATCACCCCGACGACATCGGTCGTGTCATCGAGAGGTTGAAGGGATTTCTGATGCTTTTCGAGGTCGAAAGAACCCGGCACGACGCCCCCAATGGTCTTGATGCGGTTCGCAATCGTCCGCGCGTGGCCCAGTTCTTCCACGATGTCGGCCGCAAGGGCTTTCTTAATCACGTCCGACCGGACTCCGTCCAAATTGACGGATGCGGCGATGTAATTCTGGACGGTTTCAAGCTCCATGCCATAAGCCACGGACAGTTCCTGAATGATTTCGGTGTTATTCATAGCGGTGCAGTTATAATCCATACGGTGATAGCAGAGTGTCAGACGCGGCTGATTCAATTGCTCTTGAGTCGGGGCCCGGCGCCTGGAAAAACCTTCGAAACCCTCAGTCTCCGCCCTTTTTCAAGCGACAGCTGGCTGCGGATGGACTCATCTTCCTGGATCGGTTCGATTTAATCGGCGAACCGACCTCTATCTCTGCCTCAGGGATTTTAACTCTTCGAATGCAGCCAGCGCCCGCGCGCGTCCCTGCGCGTGCTCGACGATCGGTTCCGGGTAGTTCTTTCCCAGTGAAACACCCATCCCGCTCAGCTCGAGCGCGCCGAGCTCCCACGGACGATGAATGTACTTGGCGGGCACGTTCTTCAGCTCCGGGACATACCGGGATACGTATTCGCCATCCGGGTCGAATTTCTCTCCCTGGGTGATCGGATTAAAGATACGGAAATAGGGTGCGGCGTCCGCCCCGCATCCGCCTATCCATTGCCAGCCCAGCGTGTTGTTGGCGAGATCGGCATCAACCAGCGTGTCCCAGAACCACCGCGCCCCTTCGATCCAATGCTGGAGCAGGTGTTTTACCAGCAGCGATCCGACAATCATACGCACCCGGTTGTGCATCCAACCAGTTTGCCAAAGTTGCCGCATCCCGGCATCGACAATCGGGTAACCAGTCTCACCCTGCTGCCACCGCCGAAGCATGGCACTGTCATTTTCCCACGGGAAAAGCGCAAACTCCGGGCGAAGCGGCTGCTGTGGTGTGTCGGGAAAGTGGTGGAGCAAGTGGTGAGCAAACTCGCGCCAGATGATTTGCCGCATGATCCCGGCGTCGAAGGCAGCGGTATGATTGCTGGCTTTCGCCAGCATCCACCACATCTCACGCGCGCCGATCTGCCCGCAATGAAGGTACGGGGAC
Organism: Verrucomicrobiales bacterium; assembly: GCA_024638765.1. GTDB lineage: Bacteria > Verrucomicrobiota > Verrucomicrobiia > Verrucomicrobiales > DEV007 > JAHEJT01. Next base: position 6,543 of record JAHEJT010000211.1, on the reverse strand, counting down.
AGTCGCGTCGTCCCGTCCTCGGACGGCGAATCGCGAAGCTCTTGATAACGCTCGGCATCCGTCCGAATGAACTTCCGTAACCGCGCCAGCGCCTGTTTGCGTGACGGCGTTCCCCAGAAATCCTTGAACCCGGCGTCCCAGCCGATCTTTGGCAGCAATTCCAGGCTGTCCAGCGCCTCAGAGGCAGGCCATTTCGCCGGCGCTTTGGCGGCGGCGGCCTTCACCCGCACCGGACCGGGGATCTCGAGCGTCTGAATGTGTTTCCACATCGGCGTGAATACCTGGAACGGTCGTCCGGATTTATTCGCGATCGATTCCGGCGCGAAGAGGACAGAACTTTCATGAACTTCGCCCGCGATTCCATTCGCCCCCAGTTCCCGCTGAATTTTTTCGTCGCGTTTCACAACCGGTGGCTCATACCGGCGATTCCAGAATACGGCGTCCGCCTTCACGTCCTTCGCCAGGCTCAGCACCGTTTCCAGGGTCGACGCGTTTCTGGCGTCGCGAATGATGAGTCTCATCCCCCTGGCGGCGAACTGCGCTTCGAGATCGGCGAGCGCATGGTGCAGCCACCAGTTGGCCGCTCCACCGGGCTCCCATACGCCCTCTTCCTGGGGCGCCCAGATGAAGACGGGCACGATCGGCGTTCCCCGCTCGATCGCCGCAGCGAGGGCACTGTTGTCTTCGAGGCGCAGATCTTGCCGGAACCAGAGTATGGAGTTTTTCATGATTGTTGAGATTTCATACCGATGCGCGGGTCGCCGAAGACGAGACCTTCCTCGATCAATACCACCCGTCGATTTTTTGTTACAGCGAGATGTGGATCAAAAAATGAAAGTAGAAAGATGATTGTGCAAGCGGCCGTTGGGTAGTCGGTCAGGGTTTTCCCAGTAAATACGCCAGGGCGCTTCCGAGTTCCGGGAATCGAAACGGATATTCCAGGGCCTCGAGTTTGCCAGGCACGACGTTCAGGTCGACCAGCAGCGTCTCCTCCGCCATCTGCTTTCCCAGCGCCAGCTTGAGCGCAAAGGCTGGCGCCGGGATGGGAAGAAACGAAAAAATCCTGCGGCCCCGGCTTTAAACAAGAAAAGGCGGGGGAGTGAACTCCCCCGCCTGGATCGTTTTAATTCCTATCGGTGTCCACTTCAGCTCGTCGCCGGGGGAAGGATCACCGCGTCGATCACGTGAATTACCCCGTTGGAGGCGGCGATGTCGGTCTTGACGACATTGGCTTTGTCAATGGTGACCCCACTGTCCGCGACCTTGAGCGATGCGTCGGCGCCGTTCACGGTGGTGGCTTTCATCGTCTTAACGTCCGCCGCCATGACTTTGCCCGGGACCACGTGGTAAGTGAGGATCGCAATGAGCTGATCCTTGTTCTCCGGCTTCAGAAGCGACTCAAGCGTGCCTTCCGGCAGGGCCGCAAAGGCTTCGTCGGTCGGGGCGAACACAGTGAACGGTCCGTCGCCCTTGAGGGTGTCGACGAGTCCGGCCGCTTGCACGGCTGCCACCAGGGTTTCAAAGGATCCGGCGCCGGCGGCGACGTCCACGATGTTCTTTTTCTCGCAATCACCGGCAACGGCGACGGTGGCGAGGGAGAAGGCAGCAACGATGGTAGCTACGATTGATTTTTTCATTTTTAGGCTTGGTTTGGAGTCTGTTTGTTTAGGTTATGTTGATGCTATTGCGCACCAACTGAAGAGAATAACGCCCGATATCTCCCAGTGGTTTCCTTTTGTTTCATTTTTGTTCGCTTTTTCTTCCCGGGCGATTTGTCGCCGGATTGACTTCCCTGCGATTCGCGTGGATCACCGGCGGAAGGAGCGGTATCTGTCCCGGGCCCCGGGCCCGACCGCGCGTCACTTCCGCAGTCGCTGCGCGAGTTTCCCGTCATAGCCGGTCAACTCGACGAACGCCTTCCCGACCACCGCCCCGGCCTCATCCAGCACCTCGCACGCCCCTTCCCAATAGGCGACGCCGCCGAGCGCGCCCTCGAGTTCCTGCGCGTCGGCCAGGGGGCGCAATCGCAGTGCGATCTCACGCCCTGTCTCCGGGTTTGGACCCTTGACGATCACCTCGATCGGGTAAACGGCCCCCGTGGCAGGGCTCTTCCACTCGCGCACACCCTCCCAGCGAAACGCGTCCGGCCCATAGCGCGTCATCTCCCCGTCGGGACCGATCCACGTCATCCGCGAAAACGCGTCCATCTTTCCATCCGCCGTCCGCATCCGGTAAACCATCATGTCGCGGCCGTCATCCAGGTGAATGGAAGCCCAGTCCCATCCCACCTGGCCCTCGCCCAATTGACTGCTGCTGATTTCGTGATCCATCCACACTCGGCCCGCCACCTTCATCTCCCTGCCGCGCCAGTTCATCTCTCCCTCCGCGGCCAGCCGCGGAAACGTGATGTAATAACTGGCATCCGCCGGCCCGGCCGCTTTTCGCGAGATCCCGTCCTCTCCGAAAATCACCTTCTCCTTCTCAGGCGACAGCCGAAGCCGGAAGCGCGCGTCCCCGAGCACCGATCCCTCCAGCACCATTGATTCTTCCGATGCCGCGTCGGGCGCCCGCCGCAACCGCCAGTTTCCGTTGTGGACATCCAGGTAGCCGATCTTCGCTCCCGCATCCCAGCCCTCCCGGTTGAGGCGTTCTTCGTAGACATAGGCCCCGGTGTCCACGTGCAGCAGCGCCATGTGCGCCAGGTAAACCTGGTCGCTCCCGAAGAGTGCCCCTTCCCCGTCCCGCCTCCCGGCGGCTGCCGCGTTCCGGAAAAACGTCGCCTGAAACCCGAATCGATCCCCGCCTGCCTCCGCCTCCAAATGCCCCGTCAGATACCACCACTCGATCCGAAACCCGGGGTGACTCCCGTGATCCCGGGGAAACGCGTAAGCATATCCCGGCTCCGCCACCCGGTACCCTTCTTCCGTCCGCGCCTCCTCGCTCCGGGCAGCACCGCCGGCGGCGGCGAACACACCGCAACAGCAGAAGAGGATCTTTTTAAGAGAACACCACATATGCTGACTTCTACTCCTCTTTGTCCGACGGCAGCAGGGCGCCCCAACCGCCCGCCACCCGCGCAACGATCCAGCTCGTGGCGATAACCACCGCTGCGATCCACCCCAGTTCCACGATGGGGACCGTCAACGTCAAGGTCCACCCGAACGATTGCCGGTTAATGACCTCGATCAGCAAATACCCCAGGCCCAAGCTCAACAAAATCCCGCCCGCCGCTCCCGCTGCCGTCATCCCGACTCCCTCCAGCGCCACCGATCGAGAGATGTCACGGCGCGTCATCCCGATCTCTTTGAGAGTCGCCAGTTCCCGGCGCCGGTCCATGAGGATGCTCACCAGCGCCAGCGCCTGCCCGGCCAACGCCACGGCAACACCGATCCATTTCAATGCATGCGTCACCAGGAAGGTCTGGTGAAAAATCCGGATCGCCTCCTCCCGCAACAACGAGTTCGTCCGAATCATCAATCCCGCGTGAGACGCCTGCAATCGGCGGCGCACTTTTTCGGCGTCTTCACCTTCCTTCAAATACACTGCCAATGTGGATGCCCGCTCGTCACCGAACCATTTCGCGACGGCGCGCCTCGACGCCATCACCGTACCCCGCTCGCTGCCATAATCCGCAAACACTCCGGCCACGACCACCTCCCGCGCGCCCAGCGGCGTCGGCACCTGGAGACGCGCTCCCGGATCCAGACTGAACCGGTAACGAAAGGTCTCGTTGATCAGCACCGGCTGCGGCCCTCCCTCGGGCACTTCGGATTCAAACGCCTCCCAGGGCATCTCCGGCTCCACGATCCAAATCATTTTTTCCCACCCGGAATCATCTCCAAAATCCACTCCCGCAAGGAACACCGGCGCGTCTCCCATCGTAATCGGATGAATCTGACCGACCTCCGCCTCCGCGACGGCATCATCCGCCGCCAGCGCCCGCCAGGTTTCCTCCGAAAGCCGGTTGCGACTGGAAATATTCCCCGCTCCCTGGCAGGCGATGTACAAGTCCGCCCGCAGGATGCGGTCGATCCACGCCGTCACGGTGCTCTCAAAGCTCTGCACCAGGATTCCCATTGCGGCCGCCATCGCCACCGCGATCACCACCCCCGCGCTCGCCAGGCGATGCCGCCCCGTGGGCCGCCGCAGATGACTGGCCGCGTAACGCACCCCCGCGGATTCCCCGCCGCAGCGGCGCAGCATCCCCGCGATGGGTCGGAAGAGTCCTCCCGCAAGAATGCTTCCTCCCACCACCCAGCACAATGCCGCCACATACCCGCCGACTGGAATGAACACCTTCGCACCCGTTTCCAGCGGCGGCATCTGCGATCCCGCAAATCCCGCCACCAGCAGCGCCAATCCAACCAGCGGCCGGTTCAGCAGCCGGATCCCGCCTCCGCGCGCCCCCCGCTGCAATACCTGCGCCGGCGGAGTCCGCGCCGCATCCCGCGCCGGCAGCCAGCCGGCCACGATGCTGGCTGTCAAACCCGCAAACAACGCCAGCCCCGCTTCTCTTCCGTCCCACGCCGCCGCCTCTGTCGTCGTGCTGAAATAGAGCGAGTTCACCGTGCGCGCCACCGCCCGCACCGCAAACTGTGCCCCGCACCAGCCTAACAATAGCCCTAAAAAGCTTCCCGCCAGGCCGAGCGTCAACGCTTCCGCCAGCCACGCCATCCGAATCGCCCGCGGCCGCACCCCCAGCGACCGCAAGACCCCGATTTCCAGCCGTCGCTTCACCACCGCCGCCTCCAGCGCCTGCAAAATCAAATACACTCCCACCAGGAGCGCCAGCCCCGACAGAATCGTCAGGTTCATTCGAAAAGCCCGCGTCATCTCCGCGCCCGTGCCCCGGTGCACCTCCGCCGCGTCCACCCGCCAGCGCCCCGCCGATGCCGCCTCAAGAATCGTCTTGCCCTCCCGGCGCCACTTTTCCGCCAGCGGCCCCGGCGGCAACCTTGCCTCGACCCGCTGGACGCGACCCTGCTCGCCGGCGAGCCGCTGCACTTCCGGCAAATCCATGAGGATCAAATTCGAGGGCGTCGACGCCCGAAGATCGGTTTCCGGCAAGACCCCGCCAATCTCGAACTCCGCCGGCGCGTCGCCGAAAATCAATTCAATCGTGTCGCCCGGCGAAAGGCCGCGCTGATCGGCCAGCGCGCGCGCAATGAATACCGGCGCGCGACTCGCAATCCCGTCCCGGGCATTTCCGTCCCCGCCTTCGCCTTCGCGGTCATCGGCCTCGCCGCCCATCGCCAGCTCCTGCGGCGGGCGATACCGTCCCTCCGTCAGGTAAATCAGGTTTGGCAGCGCATAGATGTCCAGGCCCATGACCTGGAATTGTTCCGCGGAAAAGCCGTCCGTCCCCTCCGCCGAAACCACATCCGTCGCCGTCGTCTCCAGCACCGGATACAATGCCAGCGGCAACCCGTCCAAAACTTCGCGCATCTCCGGGAGCCACGCCTCGCGCATCATCCCCGAAGGCGAGCTCACGACAAAATCACACTCGCCCGTCAGGTTCTCCGTGAACAGCCCGAACCCCGCCACCGCCGCGCGATTCGCCAGTCGGATCGAAAAAAAGACTCCCACGCCCAACGCCAGAATCACGACGAGCAATGCCGTCGATTTCGGGGACCGCCGCCAATGACGCCAGGTGAATTCGCGCCACAGAATCCCGGGCAGGGAGGATTTCATGCCACCCTCAACCATCGATGCGGCCGTCCTTCATTCGCACCGTCCGGCCACAAATTCGAGTCGCCTCCTCACTGTGCGTTACCAGCAGGAGCGCGGTCTCATAGCGCCCCGCCAGGTCCTCCAGTAAATCGAGGACCGCTGCCCCGTTCGCGCTGTCGAGATTTCCCGTCGGCTCGTCCGCGAGAATCACCCGGGGCCGAATCACCAGGGCCCTGGCAATCGCGACGCGCTGCATCTCCCCGCCGCTCAATTCGTCCGCGAATCCGTCCGCCCGCGACTCCAGGCTCACCTCGCGGATCAGTTTCTCCACCCGCTCCCGGCGTTCCGCCGCCGGAAGTCCAAGCAACCGCAACGGAAACTCGATATTTTCATAAACATTCAACGTCGGCAGCAGGTGAAAAAACTGAAAGACGGAACTGATCTTCTCCCGGCGCAACTGCGCGAGCCGCTCGCCCCCCGCCTCGTGAATCGCCTCGCCGGACAAGAGAATCTCACCCCGGTCCGGCCGGTCGATCCCGCCCAGGCAATTCAACAGCGTGCTCTTCCCCGATCCGGAGGGCCCCATCAACGCCACCCTCTCACCGGCCCCAAGCGCCAGGTCGACCCCGCGCAGCACTTCCGCCGTCCCGTAAGACTTCCAGAGCGCCCTCGCCTCCAGCACGGGGGAAACGATGTCGCGCGCGCTGCCCGCCGCCATCACATCCGGCGCGACGGTCTCGATTTCATCATTCATCGCCGGAAGATTACGCATGAATCCTCTTAAATGCCGCTCCGAAATTCGCCCCTTTCCAACGCCGCCCGGAGTCCAGGCAGAACGTGAGAGGGAGAGACTACCGGCCACCCGCGCCGGGA
>JAHEJT010000210.1 GCA_024638765.1 Verrucomicrobiales bacterium | reverse complement strand
TTCCCGATGGGAATCAATATTGTTTTTTACGCGATGACGCATTGAGGGGCCGCTTCGCGGCCGTCATCAGGTATTAGTTATCAGTTATTGGTTATTGGTTAATAGGAGTCAGGGGTTCGATTTTGTGACTGATACGAATATAAGCGATGGAGAAAAAATAAGCCGAAATGATTGTGCTCTCGTCGCAGGGTCCTATTAACTGATACGTGATAACCCACACATGAGCACCAACATTCCTCCTCCCGTTCCCGCATCTGGAATCGAATCCGACTTTGAAAAAGACCGGCGGCTCGTTGAGCAGTTACACGGCGCCCGCAGCCGGATTCAGGGGGAGTTGGGCAAAGTGATCGTCGGGCAGAACCAGGTGGTGGAGCAGTTGCTGGTGGCGCTTTTTTGCGGCGGGCACTGTCTCATTACGGGGGCCCCGGGGTTGGCAAACACGCTCCTCGTAAAAACGTTGTCTCGTCTTTTCAGGCTGAGCTTTCAACGCATTCAATTCACCCCGGACCTGATGCCGGCGGACATCACGGGGACGGAAATCCTCGAGGATACCGAGCGCGGACGGGAGCTGGTTTTCTCCAAGGGGCCGATATTCGCGAACATGATCTTGGCGGATGAGATTAACCGGACACCTCCCAAGACGCAGGCGGCCTTGCTCGAGGCCATGCAGGAACACCAGGTTACGGCCGGGGGCGTCAGCATGAAGCTGGAAGAACCTTTCTTTGTGCTGGCGACACAGAACCCCATCGAGATGGAAGGGACTTATCCGCTGCCCGAAGCGCAGCTCGACCGCTTCATGTTGAATATCGTGATCGATTATCTCGGTGAAGATGACGAGGTTGCGGTGGTCACGCAGACCACGGCGCTGAGGAGTGAAAGCGTGGAGGAACTCTTCGGAGGACAGGATCTCGTCGGATTTCAAGAAGTAGTGCGCAAAGTCCCCATTGCCGAAGAAGCAGTCCGTTACGCGGTGCGACTGGCGGCGGCATCGCGCCCTGGCCGGCCGGAGGCGCCGGACTTTATCAATGACCTCGTCAACTGGGGCGCTGGGCTGCGCGCGGGACAGAATTTGGTGCTCGGTGCTAAGGCCAGAGCGTTGCTCGAGGGACGCGCCCACGTGACCAAGGAAGACATCCGGGCGTTGGCGCCTCCCGTCCTGCGACACCGCATTCTTGTAAATTATCGCGCGGAAGCGGAGGGCGTGTCTGTGGAAACGCTGATCGAGCGCTTGCTGGAGCATATGGATCGTGGCGGAGCGGGCGGGTCATGAACCGCACGGCCGGCAACCTCATTGATGCGCGCGCGCTCATGCAGATCAAGTCCATGGAGCTGCGCGCGCGCGTGGTAGTGGAGGGGTTCTGGCACGGAATTCATCGCAGTCCTTACCACGGCTTTTCCGTGGAATTCAGCGAATACCGGCAATACACGCCGGGAGACGATCCTCGATATCTCGACTGGCGTGTTTTCGGCCGGAGCGATCGCTATTACGTCAAACGCTTCGAAGACGAGACCAACCTGCGCTGTCACTTTGTGATGGATCACAGCAAGTCGATGGGATTCGGCTCCCTCGGGTACAGCAAGTCTGAATACGCGGCTACGGTGGCCGCCACCCTCGCCAGATTTCTGTTTTCGCAGGGTGACGCGGTTGGATTAATTACTTTCGACACCGATGTGGACGCGCATTTGCCGGTGCGCAATCGGCCGGGGCATCTCCAGCGGCTCATGCACATTCTCGAGAAGGCGCCCGCCGGAGAAGGGACGGATTTGAGCGCGCCGTTGCTGCGTGTCGCGGAGCTCACCCGGAAGCGTGGTTTGATCGTGCTGCTTTCCGACATGCTGGCGCCTTTGGAAGAAGTGGAAAAGAACCTCGGGTTCCTGCGGGCAGGCGGCCACGAAGTCGTGCTCTTCCAGATCTTGGATCCCGTAGAATTGGAGTTCGATTTCGAAAAGGCGACGCACTTTCGGGATTTGGAAAGCGGTGAGGAATTGTTCATCGATCCCACGTCGGCAAGGGAGAATTACACCGAGCATTTGCAAAGGCATCTTGGCGCAATCCAGGATGCCTGCGGCCGGAATGGGATGGATTATCATTTGATTACAACGGACACACCCCTCGAAACGGTGCTCTTCGATTTTCTCAGCGGCCGCCGTCATCACAGAACCGCGGGCATCGTGCGCCGGAGGGTGAACATTCGCGGATGAGTTTTCTTTTTCCACTTTACCTGTTGGGGGTTGGCGCAGTCGCGCTGCCGATCCTCCTGCACCTCAGGCGGCGACCTCCCAGGGACCGGACCGATTTTAGCTCCTTGATGTTTCTTGAAGCCACGCCGCTTCAGCGCAAGCGGAAGCGACGGCTGGAAAACTTGGTGCTCCTCTTGCTTCGATGTGCGCTCGTGTGTTTCCTGGCCCTGCTCTTCGCGCGCCCGCTGTTTCGCGGCGGCGCCGCGGACGAAAGCGGGCAGGAGGGCCGCGTCCAGGTCGTGTTACTCGACCGCAGCGCTTCGATGCAGCGGGAGGATTTGTGGGCCCAGGCCGTGGAACGGGCGCGAAGCTTTCTCGCGGACACTTCCGCAGAGGATCGTGTCGCGGTGGTGGCCTTTGACCGCGGAGTTTCTTTGCTGGCCGGATTCGACGAGTGGAAGCAGGCCTCGGTCGCGGGACGACGCGAATTGGTGGAGCAAGCCCTGGGCGCGGTGGTGCCGGGCTGGGACCGGACCGACTTTGGCACGGCCCTCAGTTTCGCCGTGGAGCTGATTGAGGAAGAGGTCACCGCCGGAGGAGCCTCCGAACAAGAAAATGGAGACACGGGGAAGCGGATTATTCTCATCAGCGATCTCCAGGAAGGAGCGAATTTTGGCGGCCTGGAGTCCGTCGGCTGGCCCGCCGGAACTTCCCTCGTTCTCGAAACTGTGGAACCACTCTTGCCCGACAACGCTTCGGTTCACCTGGTGGCATCGGAAAACGTCCTCACGCTCGCCGGTGAAGGGGAGGCCGGCGGAGATGATCCCGGCCAGGACGATAATGATGCCAAGGGTCCGCGCGCGCGCGTGATCAACGAATCGGTGTCCGCGGTCGAGGAATTTACGGTTGCATGGAAAGGGGCGCCGGACTCACAGGTCCGCGCCCGGGTTGCTGCAGGGATGCAGCGCACGGTGCGGCTGCCGCCACCAGCCGATGGCGCGCCCGCGCCCGAGCTGGTCTTGAAAGGTGATCCCAATGACTTTGATAACCGCGTATTCCTGGCTCCCGCGGCCAAGAGACCCTTGCGGGTGCTTTATTTCGGGGGTGCAGAGGCGGGAGAGAACGATACTTCCAAGCCGTTTTTCTACCTCAAGCGCGCTATTCAGGCGACGCACATCCACGAGCCCTGGGTCAGCAGTGTGATTCCCGCGGATGTGAACCTCAAGGAAACGGCCGACTTTATCGTGATCGGTGACGCCCCGGAGGAAACGCTCCTCGGGAGCATCCGGGAATATCTTGAGGCCGGCGGCAGGGGACTTTTCTTGTTGCGTTCACGCAATCAGGAACGCGTGCTTGAGGCGCTCTTGGGGCTGGAGAATCCGTCTGTTAGTGAGGCAGAAATGGAGGACGGATACGCCTTGCTCGAAGGAATCGACTTTGACAGCCCATTGCTCGGCGCGTTTGCAGATCCGCGGGTCCGTGACTTTGCGAAGGTGCACTTCTGGAAATACCGCCGCCTGCAACCCGGAGCGGAATGGCCGGAGGACACCAAGGTCCTGGCGCGATTCGACACCGGCGATCCGGCGTGGCTGGTTGCGCCGTTGGGCGGGGGCGAGTTGATTATCTGCACCTCCGGATGGCATCCCGCGGACAGTCAGCTGGGATTGTCCACGAAATTTGTCCCGCTGCTCTATTCGTTTTTCGAGAGTGGGGGAGGAGCATCTTCCCGCTCGGGACAATTCGCGGTAGGCGATCCGCTGCCGATACGCGGCGGCGTAAAGGTGCGGCGTCCGGACGGCAGCGAAGAAATTACAGCCAATTCAGAAAGTTATTATGCCAAGACCGATTTGCCCGGAATTTATGTGGCGCTCGATGGCGAAAAGGAAGAACGCTTCGCGGTGAACCTCGCCGCCCGGGAAAGTCGGACGCAGCCGGTTTCGGCGGAGCGGTTTGAGGAAGCGGGATTGCCGGTGGCCAAACCCGGCGCGCGGGCCGAGTCCGAGGCGGCGGCAGGGGCGGCCGATCCCGCGGCGCGACGTTACCTGCTCGACTCCGAGCACGAAAAAAGACAACAATTATGGCGCCAATTGCTGGCAGCGGCTCTAATCGTGGTCTTTGTTGAGATGGTCCTGTCGGGCCGCAAAGCACAACCCTCGGCGGCAGAAGCGGTTTAAACTGGCGGGAGAAGATACGGCGTTATGGTGCATAAAATTCTCATCCAAAGGTTGCGACCCATCGCGGAAATGGAAACCCGTCTGCGCCGGTCCCGGGTCTTTGGGCGCATCTTTCTGTGGGGAAGTCTGGCCGCGGCGATTCTCGCCCTTGCTTACTGGAAGTTCGGCTGGTGGGACGGCAGGGCCTGGGGCGGCCTGGCGCTCGCGATTTTCGGGGCCGTTTTTCTGATCCGGCTGCTTCTGCGTGGACCCGCGTTCGATTTGCCTGCGGTGGCACACAAGATCGAAGAAAGTCATTCCGATCTTCGCGAGCTCCTTGTCACGGCTGTGGAGCAGGAGCCTGAGAGCGGTGATCGGTTGAATTATCTTCAGGACCGGATCGTGCGCGACGCGATCCAACACGCGGTCGACGCCAACTGGATCGGGACCGTCACTGCCCCTGTCCTTAAGCGTGCCGAGATCCTTCAAGGCCTCGGAGTGACGGCGTTCACATTGTTATTGTTAAGCACGATGGTGGCGCATCGATGGGGGGCGCGGGGAGTCGACGCCCACGCGGAGGTGCAGGTGACCGCGCCGAAAGAGTTTGAAGTGGAGGTCGATCCCGGAGACGTCATGATCGAGCGTGGAAGCCGCCTGGTGGTGCAGGCGCGCTACTCTCCAGAAAGAATTCCCGCGGAAGCGGAACTGGTGCTCGAAGAGGATGGGGAACCGCGCCTGCGCGTCCCCATGAATAAAAATCTCGAGGACCCGGTCTTCGGGGGGGTGATCGGTGAAGTGGCGGCGGATGCGGTATACTACATCACGCACGAAGGTCAGCGGACGCGCGATTTCAAGATCGAGACCTATGTCCATCCCAAGCTGCGCAGTGCCGACGCGACCATCACCCCGCCGGCCGCCCTGAATCAACCCCCGAAAACGGTGGTGAACACTCGCAGCGTGAGCGCGGTGGAGGGTTCCCAGGTAAGGCTTGAGTTCGCTCTTAATAAATCGGTAGCCGAAGCCAGACTGGTCGATAAGGAAGGCGCCGAAGTGGCGCTCGAGCCGGTCGAAGGGAAAGAGCATTCTTACGCCGCATCCTTTGTGCCGGACGACAGCCACCAATACCGATTGCACCTTGTGGACGAGGACGAGCGCGCCAACAAGCGCCCCCCGCAATTCATCATTAAGTTGAAGAAAAACCTGCCGCCCAAGGTGGCCCTGGTGTTTCCGGGAACCGACGCGGACGTCTCCGCGCTCCAGGAGATGGCCCTGGAGGCGCGTGTTTGGGACGACTTCGGCGTCCAAAATCTCGGCGCCACCTACACTCTCCGCGGAGAAGAAAAGGAGATCGCTCTTACCAAGTCAGGTGTCGATAAGAAGGGGCACGACCTCGTGGCCGCCGCCCTGGACCTGGAGGAATTGCGGGCGCGGCCCGATGACTCTCTGACTTACTATATCTGGGCGGAGGACATCGATTCCGAAGGGAATGTGCGTCGCACCAACAGCGACATTTTTTTCGCGGACGTGCGTCACTTCGAGAACACCTTTCAGGAGATGGAAGCTCCGCCGGGCGAAGGCGGATCTCCTTCGGCCAAGATCCTGGAAAAACAGCGCGAGATTATCAGCGCCACATGGAAGGAAGATGCCAAGGGGGAAAAATCCAAGGCGGAGGACCGGCAGACAATCTTCCGTTCCCAGGAGATTATCATCGAGATGGTCGCGGGAGTGAAGATGCAGGTCCAGGACCCGAAGTTGCGCGCCATTTTCGACAAAGCGCAGCAGTTCATGGAACTGGCGGTGGAAGATCTTGAAGCGGAGGATCTTAAAGCGGCGCTGCCCGATGAAAAAGACGCTTATGCCGAACTGCTCAAGGCGCGCGCCCGCGAACGCGCGGTCACCCGGGCCCAGGGCAAGGGACAGGGGGAGCGGCAGCGCAAACAGCACATGGATCTCGAGCTCAAGCAGAAGGAAAAGCGGTACGAAGAAGAAAAGATGGCGTCCGCCGAGGAAAATGAGGAACAGCACGAAGATCTCCAGGTCTTGAATCGCCTGCGCGAACTCGCCCGCCGGCAGGAGGCCTTGCGCGAAAAAATCAAGGAGCTGCAAGCCGCCCTTGCCGAAGCAAAAACCGAGGAAGAGAAAAACGAGCTGCGCCGTCAGCTCAAGCGCCTCCAGGAAGAACAGGAGGAATTGCTGCGCGATCTCGACGAGTTGCGCGAACGCATGGATTCTCCGGAGAATCGCGCGCGCATGACGGCGGAGAGAGAGCGGCTGGAGGAAACCCGGGAGCGGGTGCGCGAGGCTTCTGAAGAACTGGATCAGGAAGAGCTCGCGGAAGCAGTGAATTCAACGACCCGGGCGGAGAACGAACTCAAAGAATTACGCGACGAGTTTCAGCGCAAGACCTCGGGACAATTTGCCGAGGAAATGCGGTCGATGCGCCGTCAGGCGCGCGAACTGGCGGAGCAAGAGGAGAATATCCGCGAGGCGCTGCAGGAAGCCGACGAATCCGGCCGCGCCGCGGGCACCGAGGGACAACTCAAGCGCGCGCTCGAAAACAAAAAGCTCGCGGACACCATTGACCGACAGGCGAAGCAGGCGGCTTCCTTGATGGAGAAGATAGGCGAGGTCAGCGAGCAGGCGGAAGAGCCGGAGCCATTGGTATCGGAAAAACTTTACGAAGCGTTGCGCAAGGCGCAGATGCAGGGGCTGGAGGAATCGCTCGAAACCGCGCGAGACATGGTGAAGTTCGATGCGATGGCCCAGGCCCGGAGTGAGGAACAGAAAGCCCAGCGCGCCATCGACGATCTCAAGGAAGGTATCGAAAAGGCCGCGGAACGTCTCCTCGGAGACGAACGCGAAGCTTTGCGCATGGCGCGCGCGGAACTGGATCGATTGATTGACGATCTTCAAAAAGAAGGAGGAAGCCAGGACTCCTCATCCCCTGGCGAAGAAGGGAAGCAGGGAGAAGAGGGTGAAAAGGGCGGACGCGACCGTGAGGCTGCGCAGCGTGAGTCGAAGGAATCCGGTAAGGGCGAGCAGCCGGGCCGGCAGGACGGTGAGGGACAGGGACAGCGGCGCGAGATGGCATCCGGCGGCCAGGAGGGAGAGGGATCGCGGCCGGGAGAGAAAGGCGCGGCACCTGAGGGCGGCCGGCAGAGCGAAGCCGGTTCGCAACAGGCGGGCGCCGGAGAGCGCGGCCAGGCACAACGCGGATCCGACGGACAAAACGGTGAGCAGCCGGGCGGTGAAGGCGGTGAAGGCCGTGAGGGTCAGCAAGGACAAAGTCAGCAGGGAAAAGGTGAGGGGCTAAGTCAGGGACGGGGCCAGGGAGAATCGGGGGAAGGAGCGATGACGGCGCAGGGTCGCGAGGGTCGTGGTGGCCAAGGCCAGGGGTCGCAGCGCGGCGAAGGCAACCGCCCCGGCGAAGCGCCGCGTGCGGAGAGCGAAACTCCGGGAGAAGGTCTCGCCCAGGGCGGCAGCACGGCATCCGGCGGAGGAACGCGTAGCGGTGGAAATAATTTTACGGCCGGCGCCCACACGGGCGGCGACGACGGCAGTGATCGTGCCGGCGGCGCGCGCGCCCTGCGTTACGGGATCGAAGAACCGCTTTTTTTCGAATCGGCGCCCACCCATCGCCTGGAATCCGGACCCATCACGGGCGCGGATTACCGTGAGTGGACGGA
>JAHEJT010000209.1 GCA_024638765.1 Verrucomicrobiales bacterium | reverse complement strand
GACCCTCGCGCGGCCCAGCATCGGTTCCTGGGCCCTCTACGGTCTAGGCACCGAGAGCGAAGACTTGCCCGGATACGTCGTCCTCATGCCAAGCGGGATGCCCACCGCGCAGTCGCGCAACTGGACGAGCGCTTTTCTTCCCGGCATTTACCAGGGCACCCATATCGAAACGAATGTGCAGAGCGGCGAGCTCATCCCGCATCTCACCCGGAGCGATATCCCCACGACGACTCAACGTCAGCAACTCGGCTTGACTCGATTCCTCAACGTCCGCCATCGCAACCGGCGACCGGGTGACGAACGCCTCGATTCGCGCATCCAGACGATGGAACTCGCATTCCGCATGCAAAGCGCCGCCACCGACGCCTTTGATGTCTCGCGGGAACCGCAGCAAATTCGCGAACTTTATGGCGACACTCCCGTCGGCCGCAACCTGCTCATGGCGCGCCGTCTCGCCGAGCGCGGCGTGCGTTACATCCAGTGTTACCACGGCGCGGGCCAGCCGTGGGACAGCCACACGGGCATCGTGCCGAACCATACCCGGCTGGCCCGCGAGGCCGACCAGCCCATCGCGGCTCTGCTCACCGATCTCGAGCAACGCGGACTCCTCGACGACACCCTGGTGATCTGGGGCGGCGAAATGGGGCGCACCTCGACGGTGCAGAAAGGTCCCAGCGATCCCAATCGTATCGGCCGCGATCATCATGTGGACGGGTTTACTGTCTGGATGGCCGGTGGCGGCGTGAAAGGCGGGTTGGCCTACGGCGCCACGGATGAGTTTGCACTCAGCGTCGCCGAGAACCCGGTCCACGTCCACGATCTCCACGCCACGATATTGCATCTTCTCGGTTTCGATCACAAGCGGCTCACTTACCGGTATTCGGGGAGGGACTTTCGGTTGACGGACGTCCATGGAAATGTGGTGAAGGAGATTATCGCGTGAGGATTTTGACCGCAGAGGACGGTGAGAGCGCAGATTTTCTTGCTGGCACATGACTTGAGACTAATGGCTGCGAGTGTGGCAAAAAGATTGATCTCCGGGGGAAAGGCGCACCCGGGTGGATTCCTGTTCATTCGTGAATATTCGCGAAAATTCGTGTTCAAAAAACCAGAGGAACACGAATAGCCGCGAATTCGCTTCGCGTACACGAATGACCGCGAATGAGCGAAGGCGAATTATTTTTCTAAAAAGCGCGCGATTACCTCTCCTTCAACGCTATATTCGAATCGATGAGACCGCCCCCGCCCAGGTTTCAGATTTTGACATTGGCCATTCTCGGGTCAATGGTCATTGGGAATTCGTCATTGGCCGCCGCAGGCGGGCCCGTCGATTTCAACCGCCACATCCGTCCGATTCTCGCAGACAACTGCTTCGAGTGCCACGGGCCTGATGCCGAGGCGCGGGAGGGGGAACTGCGGTTCGATCTCGCGGATGACGCGATGGCGGTGATCGATCCCGGCAATGCAAAAGGCAGCGAGCTTTACCGCCGGTTGGTGCATCAAGATCCCGACGAGCGGATGCCGCCCGCGAAAGCGCATCGCCGTCCCAGCGCACAACAGATTGAAAGTATTCGCCAATGGATCGACGAGGGCGCGATCTGGTCGAAGCACTGGTCCTTCGTCTCTCCGGTCGGTCCGGAGTTTCCGAAGAATCTTTCGCAGCCGGACTGGCCGCGCAACGGGCTGGACGCGCTGGTGTTGGCGCATCTCGACGCCGAGGGTTTGGCTCCACAACCGCAAGCGAAACCCGAAACGCTGATTCGCCGTGTCACGCTCGATCTCACCGGACTTCCACCCGAACTCGATCGCATCGATCGGTTTCTCGCGGAGTGGAACAAAGATCCGGAAGCGGCGTACGAATCGTTGGTGGACGACTTGCTCGCCTCGCCGCGCTACGGCGAACACATGGCCGTGAGCTGGCTGGATGCCGCCCGTTACGCCGACACCAACGGGTATCAATCCGACGGAAAGCGCGAGATGTGGCGCTGGCGCGACTGGGTGGTCGAGGCATGGAATCGAAACCTGCCCTACGATGAATTCTCCATCCGACAATTGGCGGGAGATCATCTCCTTCCGGACCGTGCAAGATCGATTCAGACAGGTGACCTGATCCGTGATCCCGAGATCCTCGATTTGCTGCTTGCGACCGGGTTTAATCGGAACCATCGCCAGGACACCGGCAGCGGCACGATCCAGGAGGAAGCGCTTTTCGAAATCGCCGCGGACCGCGCCGAAACCACGGCCATGGTGTGGATGGGGCTGACGCTTGGTTGCGCGCGCTGCCACGATCACAAGTTCGATCCGCTCACGATGACCGATTATTACGGCATGGTGGCGTTCTTCGACCAAGTAGACGAGAACGGCTTTGCGGGAGTGCGCAACTCGCATCCGTGGCTCGTCGTCCCCACCGCCGCGCAACAACCGGCGCTCGCCAAGCTCGACAAGCGCGTCGCCGATGCCGAGAAAGTCCTGGCTGCAGTCGATCATTCCTCGGCGCAAGCCGAATGGGAGAAGACCGTGATCGCGTCGGGAGAACCCATCGAGCCCTTCAAGGACGGTCTTGCACATCACCTTCTCTCTGGAGGGGCGTCCGCCCGGTTCAACGGCAGGAACTTTAAGAAAGCGCACGATGCTTTTCCCAAGGTCCTGAGCACATTCAAACCGTTTACCTTTTCCGCCCGGTTCAAGGTTGCCGACCCCGCGCGCGACCAGGCGATCATGTCTGCCGTGGAAAAGCCCGACCGCAATCGAAAGGGTTTCCAGCTCGACGTCGTGGAAGGCGGCCGTGTCCGCATTCGCCTTGTAAGCTCTTGGATCTACAGTTTCGTCGATCTCATCTCGAATCTTAAGATCAAACCCGGTCGCGAATATCATGTCGCGCTGACGTGCGACAGTCGGGGTCAGGGTCTTGCGCTCAAGGCTTATCTCGACGGCAAGCCCGGGCTCTTCACGCAGGATTCCGAGATCAACGGAGGCGGTACCACGGCTGCGCCTGAACCGCTCTATTTCGGCAAGAGTCCTTTCAACGAGAATTTGCGCGGCGTGATTCGTGACGTCCGCGCCTACACCCGCGAGTTTTCTCCGGACGAAATCTCGCTCCTGGCCGAACGCAGGCCGCTCCACGCCATCCTGTCCATTCCCGCCGCCGAACGCAGCACCCGTGAGGCGGCTCTCGTCAGACACGCGTTTCTCGAAAACGCCGAGCCGCGTGAATACGTCGCGCTGCGCAACGGGCTCGCCGCGCGACAAAAATTCATCGAAGAAGAGTTGCCGATATCCATGGTCATGATCGACCGGGCGCAGACAAAACCAAGTTACGCGCGTCTCCGGGGCCAATACGACAAGCTTGGCCCCGAAATTATGCCCGGCACCCCCCAGATTCTGCCGCCGTTACTCGGTTCGGGTACGGGCATCAGCCGTCCCAGCCGTCTCAATTTGGCGCGTTGGCTCTTCGCCCCTGGCCACCCGCTCACCGCGCGTGTCGCGGCCAACCGCCTGTGGCAACAGACGTGGGGGCAGGGATTTGTGAACACTCCCGAGAACTTCGGCACCCAGGCGCCGGAACCCGCGTATCGCGACGTGCTCGACTGGCTGGCCACCGAATACGTCCGGCTCGGCTGGAATACCAAGGCGATGTTGAAGACGATCGTGACCTCCGCGACTTATCGCCAGGATTCAAACGCGCCTGGCTCCCTTTGGGAGCGGGATCCGCAGAACCGGCTCCTCGCACGCGGTCCGCGCCACCGGCTTCACGGCCCCGCGGTGCGGGACCAGGCGCTTGCCATCGGGGGCCTCCTGGGAAGCGACATCGGCGGGGAATCGACGGTGATCGAGAAGATGACCGATCCGGGCGCGGGCGATCGGAAAAGTAAAATGCCGCCTGTTGATGCCGACGCCCACCACCGCCGCACCCTCTACGCCTGGTGGAGTCGAAACGCGCCCCCGCCGAGCCTGGCGGTGTTCGACGGCAACGACCGCAGCGGCTGCACGGTCGAAATCAAGCGGACGAACACGCCGATCCAGGCGCTGGCCACGCTGAATCACGAGACGTACCTCGCCGCGGCGCGCGGCTTTGCCGAGCAGATTCTGGCCCAATCGGAGAGTGATCGATTCGAGTATGCATGGCGGAAAGTCACTGCAGCGAAGCCGACGGCGTCAGAGCGCGAATTGATGACACGATCGCTTGCGGCGCACTGCGACGATTTCATGAACGATGAAGAAGCCACTATGGCGTTGGTTGAAACGAGAAATCCTGAACTCGCCGCGTGGACTGCGTTGGCGAATGTGCTGTTAAATTTGGATCGAACGCTGACAAAAGAATAGCGGCCCGACACTTTTTCAGGACACTGAACCAAGAACACCCTTCGCATGCAAACCCGCCGCCAGTTTCTCGGAAAGACAGCAGCCGGTGCCCTCGGGCTCACGGCTTTCCGGGATCTTCTCGTCCGCGATCTCGGAGCGGCGGCCGGCCGCCGCAGCAATCCGGCAGGAGTTTCCGGATTTCCCGGAAACAATCCCAAAGCCAAGCGTGTTATCTTTCTCTTCCAGGCGGGCGCGCCTTCCCAGATCGATCTCCTCGATTACAAACCGGGCCTGAAGAAATGGCATGGGACCGACCTGCCCCAATCGGTCAAAGGGGACACCAAGTTTACGGGGATGGTCAACGGGCAGGATGGGTTTCCGGTGGTCGCGAGCCCATGGGGATTTTCGCAGTACGGAAAAAACGGTACCTGGGTCAGCGATCTCATGCCGCACCTAGGGAGCATCGTGGACGAGATTTGCATCATCAAGTCCGTGATCACCACCCAGGTGGATCACGACAACGCGATCACCTACATGCAGACCGGCCACCAACTCTCAGGCCGTCCCTGTGCGGGAGCATGGCTGAGTTACGGTCTCGGCAGCGTCTGTGACGACCTGCCCGCTTTCGTCGTGCTGGTGCCGGACAAGGGGAACGCCTTTCTCCACGATCGCCACTGGGGATCGGGATTTCTTCCAAGTCGCTACCAGGGAGTCCGCTTCGGCGCCACCCCGGGCGAACCCGTGCCCTTCCTTAATAATCCGAAAGGCATCGATTCGAAATCGCGCCGGCGCACGCTCGATGACATCCGGGCGTTCAATGCGTTGCACCGGGACACGGTCCACGATCCGGAGATCGACGCCCGCATCGCGCAGTATGAAATGGCGTTTCGCATGCAAACCAGCGTGCCGGGGTTGACCGATGTAAGCGACGAACCAGAAAGCATTCTTAAGTTATACGGTGAAGATGCCCGGACTCCGGGCACCTATGCTTACCAGTGCCTCCTGGCCCGCCGGCTTGCCGAGCGCGGCGTCCGCTTCACGCAGGTTTTTCAGCGCGGCTGGGATCACCACGAGGGCCTGCTGGAAAAAATGCCGGAATACTCGGCCTACACCGACCGCGCCAACGCGGCGCTGGTGCTTGACTTGAAACAGCGCGGGATGCTCGACGACACCGTCGTGGTGTGGGGCGGGGAGTTCGGCCGCACCGTTTTCAGCCAGGGCGACATCCACAAGGACAACTTCGGGCGCGAGCATCACCCCTACGTCTTCACGATGTGGGCGGCCGGCGGCGGTTTCAAACCCGGCGCGGCTTACGGCGAGAGCGACGATTTTTCCTTCCGGCCCGTGCTGGACCCGGTCCCGGTCCACGATCTTTACGCCACCCTCCTCCACCAGCTCGGGATCGATCACAAGGCGCTCACTTACCGATTCCAGGGCAGGGATTACCGGCTCACCGATTTGGCGGGAAACGTGGTGCGGGGCTTGGTGGCGTGATTGATGACGGCAGATTTCTAGACCGCAGATTTCGCAGATTTTGTTGGTTGGTGGTGTGCCCTCCCGTGTTCGGACAGGTCGAGGCGTCCTTGCCGAGCCAAAGCTTCGGCGAAAGCTGGTCCTGCCGATTCGGGCATCTTGGGACCGCGTTGTGGCCTGGCGGGACGCCTCGCCCTGCTTTTCTATGGAGGCGGCATGATTTCCCTGAAATGTCCCCTTCTCATTTCCGTTTAATTGGGGAACCCTGTCTCTCCATTCTTCCACTCAGACGCACGATCATGAAAAAATACACCCTCCTGCTAATCCTCTTCATCCTCACCCCCGCCCACGCCGGACCCAAGACCCCAAAAGGTTCCACCGCGCTCTTTGACGGAAAATCCCTGGCTGGATGGAAAACCCAAAAAGCCGATGGCCACCACTGGAAAGCCGACGCCGACGGCAACCTGGCCCGGGTCGGGCCGGAAGGAAAGAAGACCGGCGGCGGATACATCTGGACGGAAAAGACGTTCGGCGATTTCGTGCTCGATCTCGAATTCAAGATGAACCCCGAGTGCAACAGCGGCGTCTTCATCCGGACCGATCCGAAGAACGCCGTCCAGGGAGGCTTCGAAATCCAGGTGATGGATACGGCGAGCCTGCCGGAGATCGACGCGCATGCCTGCGGCGCGCTTTACGATGCCGTCACCCCCTCCGAGAACGCCGCGAAACCCGCGGGCGAATGGAATCGCATGCGCATTCGCTGCCAAGGGCCGCGCATCGCCGTGACCTTGAACGGTAAAAAAATTGTGAATGCGAATCTCGATGAATGGACGACGCCGCAGCTCAATCCCGATGGCTCCAAGAACAAGTTCAAGACCGCGCTCAAGGATCTGCCTCGCACCGGTCACATCGGATTGCAGGACTACGGTCGCAATGTCTGGTTCCGTAATATCGCGATCAAAGAATTGAAATGATTGGCGCAGTGCCAATGCCGGCCCGGTCGTGCGGCGGCCGGATGCTTGTCGCGTGCCTGATTTCTGCGCTCGCCGGGATGGCGTGCCTTCTTTCCTCCGCCACCGCCGCGGACTCCGCGCGGCAGTGGAGCTCGACTGACGGACGCACGATGACCGGCACCCTCGAGGAGGCCGGCGAGGACTCCGTAAAGATTCGGCGCGAGGATGGCCGCACCTTCTCAATCCCGCTCGAAAAACTTTCGGCGCCGGATCGCGCTTTCGTGGCGTCTGTCAACGCAAACGCTCGACGGATGAAGGGCCTGGAGGAAGGGCCCTATGCCGAGGCGATCCGGGGTGAATGGGTGAAGTTTTCCGCGGACAAGCACGGCCTCATCTTTCAGCTTTATGGCGGTAAGGAATTGAAGCGGAAAAAAGACACACTTTTTCCGCTTTTCATCTATTTGCACGGGGCGGGTAGCAAGGCCGAGGACGTCGAGGCCGGGAAAGTGGAGACTGCGGCCCGGACCATGGTCAGTGAAGAACAGTATGCGAAGACCCCTTGCTTCGTATGCGCGCCGCTCTGCGCGCCGGATCTGTCCTGGGGTCCGCAGGTGGACAAATTGCACGCGCTGATTGACGATCTCATCGGGAATCTCCCCATTGATCGCGATCGCATCTATCTCTCCGGATATTCCATGGGAGCGCGGGGAATCGCTTCGCTGCTGCAGGCGCGCCCCGATTTTTATGCCGCCGCCATGTTCGCGGATGGCGCCGCGGATCCGGAGTGGGCAAAAACGATCAATGCCGCTCTCTGGCTTTGCTTTTCCGGTGAACGCGATATCGAGTCGGCCAGGAAAACCGCCGAAGCTTTTCAAGCCGCGGGTAAGACCGCCCATTTCGAAGGATATCCCGAGGCGACGCACAACCAGATCGGCTTCAAGCTCGCAAAGAATCCGGAAGTCTATGAATGGATTTTCGGGCAGAAGCGTCTTAAGGCGGGCGCGCCCGCGACCCCCTAGAAGCTATCCCAATCTAAATTCTCTCGATGATTCATCCGGGTCCATCGTTTCCAAGAGCCTGGTTTTTCAATGCCCTCTCCCTTGGGAGAGGGTTAGGGTGAGGGGAATGCGTTCTTTGGATAGTTTCTATTCAATCCTTTTCAATTTTTACGCCGGACCTCATCCTAGTGTCCTGTTAGCCAAGTTTCTTACAAAAATGATTTACTTCAAAGCTAAGGATATAGCCTCCCTTCGGTCGGAAGGGGTGACGGGGCGCGGCCCTCTTTCCCAGTATCTGCGTTCCGGCTCAGTCACTGAGCTCGCTCAGCTCCTTCGCCGCGCCTTGATCCTGGAAAAGATGTCTCGCGCATTTCTGCAACAAACTTACCTAACAGCACACTAGAAATCATGC
>JAHEJT010000208.1 GCA_024638765.1 Verrucomicrobiales bacterium | reverse complement strand
CCCGGTTCGACAGTGTGACATTGAAGTCGGGATTTCTGCCCGCGCGGCTGCCGCATCCACCTCGAGATTACTGGGGAGCCAATACCACCCGGAAGCCCTTGTCATTTTCGGTGTCGGTCGTTAACAGCCCGATCCGACTGGCCGAACGGGCGAAGGCGGGGCTCAGGAACCAGCTCCCGCCGCGGCTGACGCGGTTGCTGCCGGTGGCCGACCCGTCGGGATCAATGACCGCGCCTCCCGGATAACTGCTGGCATAGCGATCCTGGCACCACTCGCACACATTGCCGTGCATGTCGTAAAGCCCCCACGCGTTCGGGAGTTTCTCGCCCACTGGATGCGTGGTGTCATCGCTGTTGGCCTCATACCATCCGTATCCTCCGAAACTGTCGTAATTCGGGGGATTGTCGTTGCCGTAACCAAATGCCGTGGTGCTGCCCGCCCGGCAGGCGTATTCCCATTCCGCTTCCGTGGGCAGACGGTATTCCCAGGTAGACGGAATGTTGCCCGCCGTCCGCTCCTGGGTGGTCAGGGCCGCACAATAAGCCACGGCATTATTCCAGCTGACCTGCTCCACGGGCCGGCTCAGGTTGCCGGGAAAAGCACTGGGATTGCTCCCCATCAGCGTCACGTACTCCTGTTGTGTCACCTCGTAAATCCCCATCCAGAATCCCCGTGTAATCGTCACCGTGGTCTGCCTCCCCAGCGCATCGTCCTCGTCGGAACTCCGGTCCGCCTCGCCCGCCGGGCTGCCCAGGTTGAAGGAACCGGGCTTGATCCACACCATGTCGCCAAAAGGCGCCGCCTCCGATCCCGATGGGGCCGCAGGCGTCAGCGACAGCCACTCGCTGCCGTCGTACCCTTCGAAGTCGGTGCCCGTCCAGCGCAGCATTCCCGCCACCGGCGTGTTCATCGCGCCCGACAGCAGGATCGCCCCGTTGACGTGCAGCTTCGCGTCCGGGCTCGCAGTCCCGACCCCGACATTGCCGGAGGTGTAGGCGATGTCTCCGCCGCTCCGGTCCCAGATTCCCACGGTGGTGGCATCCAAATCGCCCGCCCCGATCGTGCCGTCGAGAATCTTCGCCGAGGTGACTGCACCGCTCCCCAGGTCCGCCGCAGCAATGGTGCTGTCGACAATCTTCGCCGAATTCACCGAATTGCCCCCGAGATCACCCAGCCCGATCGATCCGTCGAGAATCGCTGCGCTTCCCACCACGCCCGCGCCGAGGTCGGCAGCGGCGATAGTCCCGTCGAGAATCCTGGCGCTGTCCACCGCACCCGTCGCCAGCTCGGCCGCGCCAATGGATCCGTCGACAATCTTAGCGGCATTCACGGAATTACTTCCCAGATCGCCCAGCCCGATCGATCCGTCGAAAATGGCGGCACTTCCCACCGCGCCGATTCCCAGGTCCACCCCGGCAATCGATCCGTTGAGGATTCGTGCGGAATCCACGGCGTTCGCCGCCAGGGCGCTCCCGGTGACCGATCCCGGCGCCAGCGCCGCCGCCGCGACGGACCCGGCCGTCAAACTGGATCCATCCAACGGCCCGTCAAAGGCATCCGCCTTCACCGTCCCAGCCACCTCCAGTTCGGCGGTGGGCGCGACCGAGGTCCCGATCCCCACGTTGCCGTCGCCGTAGGAAATATCGTCGCCGCTGCGGGGCCAAATCCCCAGGGTCGTCGCATCCAGATCGGACGCGCCGATCGTCCCGTCGAGAATCGCCCCACTCCCCACCGCGCCGGTGCCCAGATCCGCAGCGGCAAGGCTGCCGTCCAGAATCTTCGCCGAGGTGACTGCGCCGTTCCCCAAATCCACCGCAGCGATGGTCCCGTCGACAATCTTCGCGGAATTCACCGAATTGCCCCCGAGATCACCCAGCCCGATCGATCCGTCGAGAATCGCTGCGCTTCCCACCACGCCCGCGCCGAGGTCGGCAGCGCCAATGGTCCCATCGAGGATCCTGGTGGTGTCGACCGCACCTGTCGCCAGCTCGGCCGCGCCGATGGTCCCGTCGATAATCTTGGCGGCATTCACGGAATTACTTCCCAGATCGCCCAGCCCGATCGACCCGTCGAAAATCGCGGCGCTTCCCACCGCGCCGATTCCCAGGTCTACCCCGGCAATCGATCCGTTGAGGATTCTCGCGGAATCCACCGAGTTCGCGGCCAAGTCGGCCGCGCCGATGGTCCCGTCGAGGATCTTCGCGGAATTCACCGCGCCATCGGCAAGCGAGGCTCCGGTCACTGCCGCGGGTCCCAGCGCCTCGCTCGTCACCGATCCATCCGCCACCCCTCCCGCCTGCAAGGCATAGCCGACGGATACGATCCTCTGATCCGGAGAAAGCTGCTGGACGCCGTGCACCCCGTCGTCGAACCAGACACGAAGAAACACTTCACTGTTTCCGGAAAAAACGGTTGCCGGCAGCGCCGCCATATTCGTCAGGGTGGTGTCCCCCAGGTGCACGGAATAAAGACCTTTGGTTACGGTGACCGGCACGGAAGCTGCCGGGGTATCGTTGCCGTCATTGCTCCAGTGCGTGGTCGTCCCCGCGGCATCGACAAGGGCGAAACGAAATTGGCCGGCTCCGTCGAAATTCGCTCCGTCGACCGAAACCCGGCCCTGGTAATTCAAGATCGGCGGCGGATCGGCCGCCCGGGACATCGTTACAGCTAATAGCAATACTACTGTAATGAGGACAGTTGAGGAATAGATCGTCTTCATGCAATTCTTATGGATTTATAATCTCTACTTTGTAGAATTTTCTCGCTTCGCTCACATTGGGATCCTCCACCTCCAGGTCCGCTTCCTCCACCGCCACGTTCACCGTCCCGATGGCGCCGTAAGCGTCGAGTCCCGTCCCCGCCTTGATGATGTAATCCCTTCCCGGGAGCGCCTTGTTCAGGACGAGATGGGCCGTGCCGCCGCTCAATGCGGTAATGCGCACATCCAGGAACGCACTTCCGTCCAGGGGCGAGAATCCGGCCAACTCCTCGAACGCATTATCCTGCCCGTCCGCGTCCGGATCGGCCCCTGGCGCGGCGTCCGCATTCGGCGGTGCCCCGAAAAACTGCACTTGGAATCCGTCGTCCAATCCGTCCCCGCCATATGCCAGATAGTTGTCGGTGTCGGTGTCCTGCACCATCAATTCTCCCGCCCCTGCAATGCCACGGTAACTTCCAGAAAAGGCCGCCGGGGTATCTTCAAACACCGGGCCCGAAGTCGCGATTCCAAGGAGATCGATGCCTGTCAGAGGCCCGGAATCCATACTCCAGCCGGTTATTTCCGACCCGGGCACCTCGCACGTGGTGTCGTCGTCATAACGCGCGGTCCCGGACAGCTGCGCGTCCTGCGTTTCCGCAACCGGGTCCGGCGCTGCATCCAACTCCAGGGACCTGACTTCGTAAAGCGATCCCTTGAACCCGTGACGACTCACCGTAGACGCATCTGCGCTCTCGGGTGATCCTCCCAAAAAATCGACCGAAGCGCTGACTGCATAATTGGTGCTGGCGGCCGCTTCTTCGAAAGCCGATTCCAGACCTTCCGCGTCAACCGCATAATTCGCGCTGCCGCGCACCTGGGCCCCGGCCTGTGAGCCGGCCAAAAACACCAGGCTCCCGGCCGCCAGAGAGAGTCCGCAATTTAAAGCGATCAATCGGCGCGAATAAAGATGATGAAAATGCAATCTGTCCGGCATGAGTCAATATCGTGGGCGCCCTCCCCACGACGAGATATCGTCATGCAACCCACTAGATTAGAGAATCGACTTGGGCTTTCGTCCAGTATTAAAAAGTCAATATTTACTAACAAACTCCTTAAATATATATCTATGTTAGTGATCATTCCCGCGCGCAACAGCTCGTCAGTCACTCACCCGTCTAAATGGGACACCGCGAGGGAACCGGCTTGAACTGGATTCGCTCTCGGTGAGATTGGATTCCACACAAGGTAACTAACAAACATCTGCGTGGACACGGCAGGCGGCATATCCAAGCCAGGAAAAACCAGTGAAGGTTTATGGTCAGCATCCCAACCGCTCGAGGCTCCGGGAGTAGCCCCGGCGCTCCCCTGGGGCGGCGAAGACGTCGCGACTGGGTCTTTCCGGGATAGCCCGTCGCGGAGCGCCGGGCCTGCTTGAGAATTTAAAAAAAATCTGAATGCCCCGGGCCAATCCCCGTCTAAAGTACCGGTACCATGAGGAGGCAGCGAGGAATCCGGGCTTCAGTGGCAGCCCTGGGAGCGGCGCTCGGGTTGTCGTCTTGCTTCTATCCGCCCGGGCCCTACGGCTATGACCCGGGATACTATAGCTCCTCCGGGACGGTTTACGGCGCCGCCGAGCCCTACGAACCCTACGACGGCCCCTCGGGTTACTTCCCCCTGGCGGGCTGGCTGGGTGCTTCTTCCCGCCGCTATTCCCACTCGCGGCCGCCCAGCTACCATCATTACACCCGCTCATCGCTCTGTCCTCGCTGCAGACGCAATCCCTGCGCCTGCTCGCGTTCGCATTCTTACCACCGATCGCCCTCTTACCACGGTTCGCGCGGGCACAGCTATCACCGTGACTACCACAAAAAAGCGAAAACGGTGGATCGCGTCCATCGCCCGGGCACTTACAAAGTCGCCGGCGGCAGCACCGGGAGCAAAGTCCGGCCCCAGGGTTATCACCCGCCCGAATGGTACAAGTCGCGCGGTTACGATCTCAATAAGCTGAAACTCCGCAGCGAAGACGGAAAGTATTACCGCAGCAGCAGCTCCAAGTCTTCGAGCAAGAGCAAGAGCAAGAGTAAGAAGAAGAAGTGATGAGGGGATTCGTTATTCGTTAATAGGAGCTCCAGGCGGGATGTGTTGCCGACTTCTTATTCCACGCGCAGTCGAAAGTCGATAGTCCGGATTCGGTAGTCAAAAGGGGCGCGTGTCGTGGTCGGGGAGATCCGTTTTCGGCTATAGAAAGCGTGCTGCCAGGAGGGAGATCCCTCGACTCCGCTCGGGATGACAAAGGCGGGCGCATACCGGTGAACCATTCCGCGCGCCCGGCTACCGATTCCCAACTCCCAACTGCGGCTTCCGGACCGCACGACTCCCCCCACAACACTCCCTCCAACGCAGGCAGGGCGACGCGTCCCGCGGAGCCGCGTGCAGGGGGATGATTTTCCGATCAGGTGGCGGCTCCGCAGGAACACGTCGCCCTGCCCTGTCTCCGGATTACCGCCTACCGATTACCGACTACGGACTGCGCCCTCCCGGCCGCCATCCCTTTTTCACTTCTCACTTCTTACTTCTCACTATTCACTACTCACTATTCACTATTCACTACTGGCTACTGGCTACTGGCTACTGGCTACTGGCTAGAAGCTATCTCAATATAAATTCTCTCGATGATTTGTTTGCTTTCATCACCTCTCAACCCCCGGAATTCTAATCCCCTCTCCCTTGGGGAGAGGGTTAGGGTGAGGGGAATCCGTTTTCTGGGATAGCTTCTACTCACTACCTACTTCGATCCGTTAATGCCCCTCCCCCGCTATTATGCGCGCCTCAGCGCGATGATGTTCCTCCAGTTCGGAGTATACGGACTCTGGCTGCCAATCGCCGGGCGATTCCTCACCTCCGATCCCGTCACCGAGGGCGGACTGGGATTTTCCGAAGGCCAGGCCGGCGCCATCGTGGGCTTCGCCGCTGCGATGGGCGCGATCTGCTCCCCGTTCATCGTCCAATTCGCCGACCGCCGCTTTGCCGCCCAACGATTCCTCGGCGTGCTCATGATCGCCGGCGGCATTCTCAAACTCATCGTCTATCCGCAGTCCACATTTCTCGCGTGGGTGCTTCTCTCCGTGGCATTCACTCTCATGTTCATGCCCTCGGCCGCCATTTGCAACGCGCTCCCGATGCGTCACCTGGATAATCCCGCCCGCCAGTTTCCCGGGGTGCGACTCTGGACCGCGGTCGCCTGGGTGTTGGTCGGGTGGACCTTCTCCCTCGTGGTTCTAAAAACCAACGTCTCTCCTCATTGGCTGCCGCCCTTTTTCAAAGGCGACGACGTCCCCATGATCGGCGCGGCCATGCGCAAGTCGGTCCTCTGGTCCGGTATCCTCGCGATCGGATACGGCGTCTGGGCGTTTTTCTTTCTGCCCCACACGCCGCCCGTCCGCGACGAAACCCAAAAGCCGGCGCTCGCCAAAGCCCTCGGCCTCCTCAAGGTCCGCTCGTTCGCCGTCATCCTCGGGATCAGCCTCATCATCAGCCCGGTGCACGTCATTTACTTCATGCAGTGCGCCAAGTTCCTCCACCAGGCCGGGCTCGACGACGCTTACATCATGCCCGCCATGGCGATCGGGCAATTCTGCGAAATTCTCATGTACGTGGTCCTCGGCCGGCTCTTGCCTCGCCTCGGGTTTCGCAAAACCATCGCGATCGGCATCATCGTCTTCACGCTCCGCTTTCTTCTCTTCGGCACCGTGACCTTGCCTCTCTGGTTCATGGTCGCCGGCCAGGCGTTACACGGTGTCGCTTACGCCTTCTTCTTTTCGACATGCTTCATCTACGCAGATCGCGTGGCACCCAAAGACATCCGCAACTCAGCGCAATCGGTCTACAACTTCATTTTTTACGGCTTCGGCCCCCTGATCGCCGTCGCCTTGAACGGATTTCTTGCAAACCGCTTTGCGCAATCCGGTAAAACACTCGCGCTCGACGAATTCAGCAGTTTCTGGTACAGCCTTGCGGGAATCACCCTCGCAGCTCTCATCGCCTTCCTCCTCCTCTTCCGAGAAGAAACCCCCGCGAGAGACCTGCCTGCCGCGCCGAAGCCTCGGCGCAGGCGGGAGACCTGAGACTAGAGACCTGAGGCGGGAGCCCCGGTTATCAGTTATCAGTTATCAGTTATCAGTTATCAGTTATCAGTTATCAGTTATCAGTTATCAGTTATTAGGATCCGGAATCCAGCTCAATAGTCTATACTATAGTATAGAGCATAGTATATACTACATCCCTCCCTCCCCCTAACCTCTCCCAACTCTGAAACCTGAAACCTGACACCCGACTACTCACTATTTACTACTCACTACTCACTAATTACTACCGACCATCTTCCATCTTTAATCAGTCACCATGCCCCGTATCGCCGTCCTTGGCCTGCACCACGATCACGTCTGGCCGAACCTCGAGGAGCTCGTCGCACTTCCAAACGCCGAGATCGCCGGAGCGGCCGATCCTTATCCAGATCTTCGGGATAAATTTTCCGGTTTATACCATGCCCCCGTTTATGACGATTACCTCGCGCTGCTGACAAAGGAAATTCCCGACGCCGTTTTCATTTATACGAACAACCGGGTCGCTTCTCAACTGGCCATCGACGCCATGAACCGCGGCATGCACGCCCTCGTGGAAAAACCGATGGCCGCCGACCGCGGCGACGCCGACGCTATGCTCGCCGCTTCGCGCGACAACGGCGTCCGCCTCATGATCAACTGGCCGTTCGCCTGGTGGCACCAGCTCCAACACGCCATTTCTCTCTGCCTGGAAGATAAATCCATCGGCGACCTCTGGATGCTGAAATACCGCGCCGCCCACGAAGGCATCGTCAAGATGGGGCACAGCAAACACTTCGCCGACTGGGTGGAAAACGAAGATCTCAGCGGCGGCGGCGCGCTGGTGGATTACTGCTGTTACGGCGCCGTCCTCGCGCGTGTGCTCCTCGGCGTGCCCGATGCGGTCTCCGGCCTGTGGGGCAATTACTTCCGTCAGGATCTGCAAGTCGATGACAATGCTGTGATCACCTTGAAATACCCCCGCGCCATGGCCATCGCGGAGGCCTCCTGGACACAACACGGCAAGTTCGGCGCTTACACTCCCATCATTTACGGGGAGACCGGCAGCATGCTGATCGAACCACGCCTCGGAGGACGTCTCCTCAGGGCGGATCTCGATGAACCCGCGGGCGTCGAAATCGAGGTCCCCGATCCCGAGACGCACATGCGCGGCGCCAGCGCCCATTTCCTGTGGGCCATCGATAACCCTGACAAAACACTCCACCCACTCTGCGATCCCGTCCACTGCCGCGACGGCAACGCCATCATGGACGCCGGGATCGCCTCAGCCAGGCAGGACAGCCGGCTGGTGCCGGTGCAAGAATAACGTCTCCCCTTTTATTTGTCATCCTCCCCCCCGT
>JAHEJT010000207.1 GCA_024638765.1 Verrucomicrobiales bacterium | reverse complement strand
TGACAAGGGAAATGCGGGGCCGCTCGGGCGCAGAAAAGACCACGCGCTCACGCGCGCGGCTACAGCAGAGGCCCCATATCCAGGGGAAACGAAGTAGCCGCCGTCGTAAGACGGTGGAGCGCCGTGGGGAAAAACGCCCCCGGACCACGCGCTCACGCGCGCGGCTACAGCAGAGGTGGCGCATCGGATTTCCGGGCTTCACCGGGACCGGTCTCAGGGGTATGCTGTTTTCGGGGGGAAGGCCGCACGCATATCATGATCGATGAACCGTTTATCCGCAGCATTGGAATCATGGTCCTCGCGGCGGCGGCATTCGCGCTGGCGGCGCGCGCGGTGTCGCTGCCGACTATCGTGGCTTACCTCGCCGCCGGACTGCTCCTGGGTCCGCTCACCGGGATCATCGAAGTTTCCGAAGCCATCCACCTGATCGCGGAGACTGGCATCGTCCTGCTCCTCTTCCTGGTCGGACTGGAACTCAGCTTCGAAAAAATCAAGGGCGTCGGAGTCGTCGCCGTCGTGGCAGGAAGCGCGCAAATCGTCCTCACCGTCCTCGGCGGATTCGCACTCTGCCTCGTCCTGGGATTCGCGATGGTGCCGGCCCTGGTGCTCGGGATCGCGCTTACCTTTAGCAGCACCGTGATCGTGGTCAAGCTGCTGGTCGACAACCAGGATACAAAAAAACATTTTGGACAGATCGCCATCGGCGTTCTCCTGGTTCAGGATCTCTTCGTGGTGATTCTGCTTACCCTGGTCAGCGGATTGGGCGGCGGCGAATCCTTCGAATTCGCAGTGGTCGCGGGCGGACTGGCGAAAGCTTTCGGCGGCATGGCGTTACTCCTGGCCGCGGTGTTGGCCGCGTCGAAATGGCTGCTGCGTAATCCCTTCACTTGGGCGGCGCGTTCCCCGGAGACCCTCTTCATCTGGAGCCTCTGCTGGTGCTTTCTCATTGTGGGGGCGACACACTTTCTCGATCTCTCGCCGGAGATTGGAGCGTTCATCGCCGGCATCAGCTTGGCCCAGCTTCCTTATCACCGCGATTTGCAGCGCCGGGTCCAGCCCCTGATGAATTATTTTATCGCGGTGTTCTTCGTGAGCCTGGGCATCGAGATGAAACTCGATGTTTCGCTGATTTTCTGGGCGAAAGCCATGGTGCTGGCTCTCTTCGTGGTGGCGGGCAAGTTCTTCATTGTGATGTTCATCGTCGCGCGGCTGGCCTACTCGGAGAAAACTTCCTATTTCGCAGCCCTGCTCCTGACGCAAGTCAGCGAGTTCTCGTTCATCTTCATCGCTCTCGGGGTGGATGCCGGGTTCTTGGATGCCGACGCCGCGGCCATGCTGGGCCTGGTGGGACTGATTTCCATCAGCGTTTCGACGGTAGCCATCGTTTTTAGAGAGTCGCTTTACGCAACAGTGCGTCGGCTCGGGTTTTGCCGAATGTTCCGGGCCGGGACCGAGGACCCTTCAGGCGGAGAGGACGCCGCGGAGCTGGAAGGTCACGTCATCGTCGTGGGCATGAACGCACTGGGCCGGGAATTGGCGGGACGGCTGCGCGCGCAAGGCGAAGAAGTGTTGGCAATTGATGTCGATCCGGAAAAGCTTGCGCGTTTTTCCGGTCCGACACTTCTCGGTGACGCCGAATCCGCCGCCCTGCTTCAGGACGCCGGGCTGGAAAAAGCAAAGCTGCTGATTTCCACCCTGCACATTGAGCCGACCAATGACCTGCTGGCTTACCGCTGCCGGCATGCAGGTGTCCCTTGCAGCATTCATGCCGTGGATCTGACTGCTTTGGATAATCTTTTGGATATGGATGTGAAATACCTCATCGTGCCGAAAGCCGACGGCATCAAGCGGCAGAACGTCGAACTGAAGCGGCGCGGATTTCTTCCGTCATGAGCAGCCTGGCTATTCTGGTCGCGGCCGCCGCGGCCGCTTTTACGGTGGCGCACTGGCTGAAACTGCCTGTGATCCCTCTGCTGGTATTGTTCGGCTTTACACTGTCGCGGTCGGGCCTGGAGGTGGATGCCGATGCGTTTCAAAATCTGCTGGCCCTGGGTCTGGCGTTCCTGGTCTACATCGCCGGGATTGAACTGAATCCCCGCCGGTTCGCGGGCAAGTTGAATGCGGTGCTCTGGACTTCGATGATCCAGTTCTCCGCGCTGGCGGTGGCTGGATACGGGCTCGCGTTGCTGCTGGGCTTCGAGCATCTCTCCGCGCTTTATCTGGGAGGCGCGCTGGCGACGAGCTCGACTTTCGTGGTCATTCGGCAGCTGCAAAAACGGGTGGGTTCGTTGCGCGCCTACGGCAGGCTCGCCATCGGGGTGCTCCTGGCTCAGGACCTCGCTATTATTGTCGTCATCGTGGTGCTCATGTCCCTGCCCGGCGGCATGGTTTCAATGGGAAAAGGTCTGGCCGCGCTGATCTCCCTCGGTGCCCTCGCCTTTTTCGCCCAGCGCCGGCTGTTCCCCTGGATCGTGAACCGGACGAAGCTGGACGATGAAATATGGCTATTAATTCTTCTTGCGACCCTTTTCGTGTTCGCCGGGATAGCGAGCGTCATAGGGTTACCGTTTGTGGTTGGCGCTTTCTTTGCCGGATTCTCATTGTCCTCCTTTCCGGTCAACGGCGTCGCGCGCAGTCTGCTCACATCGCTTTCGAGCTTTTTTCTCGCCATCTTCTTCACCGCGTTAGGCGCGCTCGTGGAAATTCCGGAACCGATGCTTTTCTTGAAAGCACTGGCATTTATTTTGCTGGTGCTCGTGTTGACGCCTCCCCTGGTGACCGCGGTGGCGGAGTGGAAAGGGGGTCTGTCCTCCCGCAACGCGATCAACAGCGGTCTCCTGCTGGCGCAGACCAGTGAGTTTTCCCTGGTGCTGGGTCTTTACGCGCTGCACTTGGACCGGATTCCACCCCAGGTTATGTCCGTGATCGCGATTGTCGCCGTCGCCACCATGACGATCACCCCGCTGATTGCGTCCGACGGCGTGGCGCGGCGGCTGCTGGTTTTTCATCCCCTGCGCCGGCGGCTGGGCACGGAGACCGCCCTGCGCGATCACGTGCTCCTGCTGGGGCTGGGATCCGAGGGCATGTGGGTTGCCAAGCCATTGCGCGATGCGGGGCATAACGTGGTGGTGGTGGACCACGACCCCGTGGTGATCGAGCATCTCGAGCAGGCGGGGATATCCTGTATCCGCGGGGATGGCACGGATGAGAAGGTGCTGAGCCGGTCCGGGTTTTCGCAGGCGAAACTGATCCTGGTATCCATGCCCAACGTGGAGGACGCGCTGCGCGTATTGCGCTGCGGGCCACCTCCAGATGTCCCGGTAATCGTGCGGGTATTCGAGAAACACCATGCGCACGAGATCGAAAAGCACGGGGGTATCTCCGTGCTGAATTCACATGCAGCAGCCGATACGTTTATGGAGTGGTTCGATACGGTGGGGGTGGGGGATTAGTGAGTAGTGAGTAGTGAGTAGTGGGGAGTGGGGAGTGAGGAGTGAGGAGTGAGGAGTGAGGAGTGGGGAGTGAGGAATTGCGGGATGTTGAGCGGAGCGAATTCCCGATGACGATCGGGGGTGGATGCCGCGCCGCCGTCGACGGTCCATGGTTGACGGGACTCCGCCCGTTCTTCGTTGTCATCCCGAGCGAAGTCGAGGGATCCCTCTTATCACCCAGCACTTGCGTCAACCCGTGACACTCTCCTCATCCAGGATCCCCGCCCCAAGTTATCCGTCACACGACAGCCCCGTCACAGGCAAGGTGTTGCGAAGGCTTTGGGTGACAAGAGAATTGCAGGGCGAGCGAAGGCGCACGATGTGAAGAGAGATCCCTCGACTCCGCTCGGGATGACAAGACGGGGTGTGTAACGACGGATCTCAGGGGGCTGGCAACCGTTAACTGGATGCGGGATGCGGGACCCGGATAACGGATAACGAATAACTAATCACCGTTCCCCCGCTTTTCCCACACGGGGACGAGGCGTTTCGCGTCCTCTCCGCAGACGGCGGACATTTCCAGGCCGCTGGCCTGGGAGATGTAAAAGATGCGGCCGTTGGAGACGGCGGATCCAAGGCATTCGCGCGAATCGACGGCGGGCCCGGTGGCGACAAGCTTGTGGCCTTCAGACAGGTCGAGCATGTCCATGTTCGGCCCCATCAGATAGGGCTCCGAAACGGTGAAGCGGGTGCAGGCGTAATCGAGATCGAACTTGTAAGCAATCTTGCCGGTGGCCTTGTCGAAGACGTGACACTGGGCCCGGATCGCGTTGGAGAAAATGAATTTTTCGCCGACCGACACGACGTTAACGGCGGATGCGACCGGGTCGGATTTCCAGATGAGCGATCCGTCCCCGGCGTCTAGGCATCGGATGAAGCGGACCTCGACTCCGTCGCGTGCCGGGTTGTAACCGCCGAGATAAAGCCGCCCGTCCTTTGCGGTGACGGTGCACCCGGCGGTCACGTAATGATCCGTCGTCAGCCAACGGACTTCGCCGGTTTCAGGATTTAGAGAAGCGGTGATCCCGTTGACGCCTTCCTCCAACCCTCTCCTTCGCCGCTGACCGGCCTGGTACCCGAAGAAGGTCGAGTAATAGAGCGTGCCGTCCATGAGCGCGAGGCCGCAGTCGTTTCCGCCGGCACCGTGCGCGGAGAAGTCTTTCTTCCAGACGAGTGCACCGGTCTCGAGATCCCAAGCCCAGATGAGCGGCCTGTTGTCTTTCGGATAAAAGGGGTTGTTGTGACTGTAGATAAAGCTCATGACTTCCTCGCCACCCGGTTTTTCCTCGACGTTGCGCCAGGCAAAGGCTTTCTCGGAACCGCTCGGCGCGTGACGACCGGAGCCCGAGGCGTAAATGACGAGGTTCTCGTGGATGACGGGAGGAAATTGGCGGCTCCAGCTGGGAGATCCGCTGAAGGGGGCTTCCCAAAGCAACTCGCCGGTGGCGGCGTCGAGACAGCGCACTTTCGATTCCTCGAGACCGGCCTGGGGAATGAGCAGGCGTTCCGCGTGGTAAAGGGGCGAGGTAAACGACAAGTGGACACCGGGCCAGTACCGTCGCCACAACAGGCGTCCGGTTTCCTGTGCGACGGCGATGATCTGTCCCTCGGCGGTGTGAGTGTACATGCGGCCGCCGCCGCAGACCGGGATGTGTTTCACGGACCCCTCGACGCGTCGCACCCATCGCATGCGCAGGGGAGGCTCGATGCCCTGGTCATTGGTGTTGGTGCATCCCATGTTCCCGTAATTCGTGTACCAGTCGTATTTGGGATCGGTGCGCTTTCCGCTGAGCGGGCTGCGGATTTCATGAAGCGCCAGGTGCTTCTGCGGGAGGGGCGCTTTTCCGTCCGGGCCGAGGACGTAGAGATAACCGTCTTCGCCCCCGAACCAGATCCTGCCCTCACTGACGGCGGCGGGAGCCGTGATCGGGCTGCCAAACGGCGTTCGGAACGACCACGCCTCACCATCTTCTGAGAGTGGGGTAATATAGAGCGCGCCGTCGAGACCTCCGAAGACGGCGTGATCTTTCGTGAGTATCGGCGGGCAGATGGAGGGATAGCCGCCGAGTGGCTGCACGTCTTCCTGTCCGGGGCGGTGACGGCATAATCCGAATCCGATCTCGGGGCGCGTCCGGTAAACTTCGTTTCCCCGGAGGCTGACCGAGCTGAAACTCATCAAACCCGGGGAATCGATGTAAGTCTCCGTGCCGGGGACCGAATTGAATTCGAGCGTGTCGTCCGCGCCGAGCTTGAGTATCTCCACTCGGGCGGCGTTGTCGCGGCGATGCCATTGCACATAGACGGCGCCATCCTTACCGATACTCTGCCCAAAGGCGGCGGGGTATTCGCTGCCGTGCACCTTGGGAATCTCGCCGATAACGCGCACCCGCGGTCGATCGCCCTCGTCCTCGAGGAATACGGTGCGACCGCCGGCGGGAATGACGAGGGTCTTTCCATCGAGGGACAGGTTGCGCGAACAGCAGAAATGATCGCGCCAGCTGACGCGACCCTTCTTGTGGGCGTGCCATTCTTCTCCACTCCACCGGTTTCCCTTGAAGCCAATGACTTCCTTCACGAAATCCCATTTCCAGACGACTTCGCCCTCGGGCTCCACGGCAACGACCTGGGAGCCCAGGGTCACGAAATAGGCGCGGTCCCTCCCGGCGACGGGCGCGCTGAAGATCGGGTCGCCGCAATCGATCTCCTTGACGACTTTTCCGGTCGCCCGATCGAGCACGTAATAGATCCCGGCCATGGTCCCGAAGTGCAGGTAATTGCCCAGGATCGCGGGTGAGCTGACATTGTTGCAGTTGCTGGCGCCTCCCGTGGTCGCGACTTTCCAGACGACTTCGAGGCTTTCTGCGTCGATGCAAAACGCCACGCCGGATCCGTCGACGACATAGACGCGGCCGTCAGCGATGACCGGGGAAGTGTAGATCCCGTCCGTCAGCGGGACCGCGCCGAGCAGGCCGAGTGAGTCCACATCCACCGCGCGATCCGGGGCGTTCCCGGAATGGCGGGAGTCGAATTTGAACTGGGGCCAGGCTTCTCCATCCGCCGGAGACGGGGACAGCGACCCGAAAAACAGAAGCAGGATTGCTGCGCCCTTGTGTCGCAGATTTCGCATGGGGGCGATCATTGCGCGAATTCGATTCACGCCGGCTATTCTCAATTTCCTGCCGCTAAACTGCAATCCTTAAGGGGATTGACACGCGGTGGACGGAGATAGGTATCAGGTATCGGGACTGCTCTGCGCGGAGCGCATCTTTGAATCCGCAGGCAATTCGCAGAGCCTGCCGCAGGCAGGATAATCAGGCGTGAACTATCGGGGGGATGGCGTGGATTGACGATTGATGATTGGTGATTTTTGAAGGCTGAAGTCCGGACTTCGAAAATCAACAATCACCACTTAGCAATCATCAATCAGGTGTCGCGTGTCCCGCCTTCGCCCTTTGGGCTACGGCGTAGCAGGCAGGTATCAGGTTAGATTACTCTGAACCTTGAACCTTGAACCTTAAACCCTGAACCCTGAACCCTGGCGCCGAAGGCGCCATCACCACGCCCCCAGATCTTCGAGTTGCGCGGTCGCCTTGCCCGCCCAATCGCGATTCGCATGAGGATTCGCAGGGCTTGGGTGGAGGATGGTGCCGATCTGTGGATTTCGGGGTAGGGAGGGTTGTCCCAACCCTCCGCCGCTTCCCTCCGGCATTTCGCCCGACCGGAGCGGAGGCTTGGGACAAGCCTCCCTACCTAAGATCCTCTCGAGGCACTTGGTCGCGAACCCGCCGACGCCGATACACCACTCGGGTTCGAGGATCTTGATGACCTCACGAAGATGTGCGTCGCAAGCTGCCGTGAGTGGTTTCTTTTCGGCGGCGGGGATTTTGTCGGGCGTGACGTTGCGGCCGGATTCTTCCATGAAGACCAGCGGGCAATAATTGAGGATGATGTGATCGGCGAAAAAATTCTCAGGCGCGCCGAAGCGTTCGGCCATCAGACCCCAGAGCCGGCGGCCGCTGACCTCGGAGCGCGTACACGCGAAGCCCTCGACGGGGCGCTTGGGATTCTCCACCGCCGGCTTCCCCACTGGCGCTTCAATCTTCATCCAGTCCCGCACGGCGGGGATCTCGCCGAAGGGAACCCCGGTCTGGGCCATGCCGAAGGGGCCCGGATTCATGCCGAGCATGACCACCTTTTTGGTGGAGTTGGCATACTTGGTCAGGTAGAGCTGGTGCGCTTCCCACGCGTAATCGAGCGGGTTGTAGACGTGGGTGACGGGTTTGGAGAATGTTAGTGAGTTGACCGCTTCGCGGAGCTTGGCGGCAGCGGCGATGAGGTTCTTGCTGACGGACATGGGTGGGACCGGGAATAGCAGCGATCAGGTCCCCTTAGAACGCGAAAAGAGGGCGGAAATGAGGCCGCTTGGCCCTAATTGCAGCTAAGTCGCACGTTTCCAGAGGGTTGTGGCGGTGGGGAAACGCGACTGAAAGGAAATTACTGAAAGGAAACTGAAAGGAAACTGAAAGGAAACTGAAAGGAAATTGCTTTTTCAGCCCTGTTACTGAAAGGAAATTGCTTTTTCAGCCCTGTTTTTCTGAGCCTTTCGGGCCCGGGGTTGGAGGGGGTTCAGCGATCCCGATCGATAAACCTTTGCCACCGCCGATAAGCTTCTTGA
Source organism: Verrucomicrobiales bacterium (assembly GCA_024638765.1). Lineage (GTDB taxonomy): Bacteria > Verrucomicrobiota > Verrucomicrobiia > Verrucomicrobiales > DEV007 > JAHEJT01. The sequence goes on along the minus strand of JAHEJT010000207.1, from coordinate 2 downwards.
AA
>JAHEJT010000306.1 GCA_024638765.1 Verrucomicrobiales bacterium | reverse complement strand
CGTCGGGGGGGGCGGAGAACGAGTCTTCAGACTCGTTCTGAATCCCGGTGCCATCGGGAGAGGTTCGTTCTCCGAATTTATCCTCCCGCGTAAAACTCGAACACGGTTTTCGTGAACACCTTCCATCCGTAAAGCCCCACGAGCACGGCGGCGGCGAGGTTGATCAATTTCCGCACGGAAACTTCGTTTGCCTTATAGCGGACATTCCAATCCCGAGTCACCTGCCACACCCACCAGATCAGGGCGAAAAGCGGCACCAGCGAAAAAGCAAGGATGATCCGGGCGCCCAGGCCCAGGGGTTCCCACCAGCCGCAAAGGGCGAGATAAGCGAAGAAAAACATAGCCAGGAACAGGGCTTCAAAAAAGTGCGCGCGCAGAAGTGCGAGAGCGCGATGGCGGCGCAGAAGACCGGCGACCACGGCGACCCAGAAGTAATACTGAAAGAGGCGGGCGAACCCGGGGTAATACTTGGCGATGCGCCGGATCTGCCCCATGGCTCCATCGATAGGCCGCTCCAGGATTTCTTTTAAAGAGTGCTCTTGCCAGAACCTCGCCCCGCTCGGCAGCTCGTTCGCGGGCATATCGGAGGGCCGGATCGCCAGCTTGAGACGGTTGATCTCCTGTTTTTCCTCGGGAGTATCGCACCAGAAGAGGTAACGGGTGTGGACGCTGTAAAGCCAGCTTCCGAAGACTTCCTTGCTCTCCCTTGCGTAAGGAAAAAAGAGGGTGAAAAAGAGCGTCGGGACCAGGATCCCGCGGGCCACGGTGAGAATCCAGGGGCGAAGGCGTTCTTTCGATTGCCACACCTTGTCCCGTGAAGCTATCCACAAGTACTTGATCGCGTAAGCGATGCAGAAGAGCAGGAGCGCCACCAGGGCGGAGGACTTGGTGTATTGCCAAAGCCACATGCAGACTCCTGTAACGATCGCCAGGGGCCAGGCGGGGCGCCGTATCATTCGCATCAGGAGCACGCTGCACACCCAGGTAATTGCCATGAGGAAGACCTCCGGCTGCGCGTAACCCGCCTTGAGCACGAATACCAAGACCCCCGGTATCAACGCCATCAGCGCGCTCTCCGTCCACGGCAGAAACATCCGGGAGAACGCCAGGATGGCGAAGAGCAGGACGATCGTGACGATGATGTTGATGTGCTTGGCGAGGGCGAAGAATGTTTCCCGGTCCATCCCTTCCTCCCAGAACAAAGTGAGGAAATAGAAATACGACGGCATGCGTTGTCGCGGCAGAAACTGCGCGTAATCGGTTTTGACGAGTTTTTCGGCGTATTCCAGGTAAATGAACTGATCGTTCCGGAGGACATCGGTGTTGACCGTCTCCGCGTGGACATGTGCCACGCGGTAAAGCCAACTGGAAATCACGACCATGATGAGAATGACGGCCACCGCAGCAATGCGGGGGGAGCCGGTTTCCGCGAGGAGCAGTGATTGGAAAAAGGGTTTCACCGGATCGTCAACCTCCCGCGTAAGTCCGGAACACGTTTCCCGCCAGCACTCCCCATCCGAAATACGCAAGGAAAACGGCTGCTCCCAGGTTGACAGCTTTGCGCACCGCAATTCGGTTCCCCGCGACCGGGACGGCCCAGCCTTCCGTGATGCGGTGCGTCCAGAGAATCAGGTAAAACAGCGGCACCAGGCTGATGGAGATAATGAATCGCGGTCCGAAGCCGATGAATGCATACCAACCGTAAAGCAGAAGGTAGATCCCAACGAAGGAAGCGACAAAAGCTGTCTCGAAAAAATATTCCCGGAGCAAAGCGCGTGCCCTTGAGAATCGCAGCAGGGAAGCCACGAGCGCGATGGTGCCGTAAAGAAGGAAAAAGAACCGGTAACCGGGATAGTAGACCTCCGCGAAGCGGAGCTGGAACTTCAGGCCCTCGAAAGGGCGGGAAACGATTTCCCCCAGGCTGTGCTCCCGCCAATACTTCAGCGGACCGGGCGTTTCTTCTGCCGGCAGATCGATTGGTCCCTTGGCCGCTCCCAGTTCCCCGAACCGGATGGTTTGTTCCCGGTTATCGAGCCACATATAATACTTGGTGTAAGCGCTGTAAAACGGATCGCCGAAGAGATCGTAACTTTTCTTGAGATAAGGAAATTGCAGCATGACAAACAGCACCGGCACCACCGACGCAATCAGTGCGACGCGAAAAAAAGCGCGTCTTGCCTCCGAATCGCGCCCTGCCTGCCACCAAAGCCAAAACTGCTTTCCCGCGTAAAAGAAAAGGAAGAGG